>NZ_JBBCAR010000017.1:0-377648 GCF_037203725.1 Agrobacterium sp. CMT1 | reverse complement strand
AGGACGGCGTTCTCTACGCCAACGACATCAGGGCAAATACGCTTTCGGCATTTTCCTCGGTATTGGGCAACGTCGATATTTCGAACGCCTACATTGGCACGCTTACGGTTGGGACATCTAACATTGATCCTGGGGCGATCACAAACATCGAGTTTGCGGAGAGCGGGACTGTTTCAGGATCGAGTGTTTTCCTCAACATTGTTGCAAATCACGGAGTAGGCTCACCGAAAATCAAGGTGGAATTTAGGGGGCTGCTTCGTACCAATGCCCCCAACACTTCACTCCAAACGGCGGTGGAATTGCGCGATCAGACCGGAGGGCAGGTCCTCGCCTCCGTGGGTGTGCTCGCACAATACTCCTCGCCGGGGGCGGGGCAAATAGTTACTTGGTCTAAGCTTTTTACCCCTCCTTCCGGTCGAACACAGACGACCTTCCGCGTTGAATTTGGCGGCGGTGGCTCGAGTGAATGGAGCGGGATGGAATTGGTCGCTTACACTTTCAAGAGGTAATCATGACAACCGGCAACACGATGCAGGTCGACGCGCTCGTCGCACTGCAAGAAGCGGAAGTGCGCGAAGGCTTTCTCAAGCAGCGGACCTTGCTGCTCGGGCAACACCTCGCCATGCAGAAGCAGGAAAACCAGATCCTTCTCGACAAGATTAACGGCCTTGAAGCCGATCTGCGCCTTGCGAAAGGCGAGGGCGACGCCGTCGACACCGGTAACGGAGCATCCGAATAATGGCTAACACCACCTGGTACGGCGACGGCACGGCTACCGTCGCTGTAGGCTCTCGCACTGTGACCGGCGCGGATACGGGCTGGCTGACGGAGGTTGCTGGACTGACCCCGATCAAGGCTGGCGACAAGTTTGGTATTCACGTCGGCCGCCCGATCGTCATTGAGCAGATCATCAGCGATACCGAACTGTTGCTTGCTGATGATTGGCCCGGTCCTGCGCAGACTGATGCGCCTTACAAGGTCGAGCTTACGTCGCCAACGATTGCAGCGGTTGAGGCCATGCGCCGACTGCTGGCTTCACTGTCGAATGGCAATCTCGACAGCCTATCTGAAATCTCGGTTGGCACGGACGACATTCCGATTGGGATTGGACCGGGTGTCTTCGGCACGATCAACAAAGCCGCTCTGGTTCAGGGCGTCGATTATGATGTGTTTGTGCCGAACCTTGCGGGGAGGGCGGCGTACAACGGTGCCGCCGCTGGTTTCGCCGTCCTCGTCATCGATATTGGAGACGGCCGTTCGGCGCTATACTTCAAGAACTCGGCTACGTCGGGCGATTGGAGCGCGCCGTCCTATTTAACCGGTCCCGTTGGTCCCGCTGGCGTAAATCAGCGGGGCAACTACAGTTCGGGCACGGCCTACGCGATCCGCGATATCGTGCAGTACGGCGGATCGACGTGGATCGCCAAGGTAGCGACAACCGGCAACGCGCCGCCGACGCTTCCGACAACCGAGAACACGCAGTGGCTTCTATTCGCTCGCTCCGGCACTCCGGGTGTCGTGGATCGCGGCGCTTACAACGGCGCGACGGCCTATGAGGCGAATGACATCGTTCTCAATAACGGCTCGACGTGGCTTGCGCTTCAGCCGACCACAGGCAATGCGCCGCCGGTATTGCCGACCGAAAGCAACGCTTATTGGCGGCTGCTGGCGCGTAAGGGTACGGATGGCACGGGCACGGGTGATGTTGTTGGGCCTGCCGGTGGCGTTGCGGTCAATGACTTGGCTGTCTTTGCCGATACGACAGGGAAGCTTCTCAAGAAGGCGCCTAACAACGTAGTCGGCAATGCACTGTTGTCGCAGCTCGCAGCTCCTGCGATCAAGGGGCGCCTGACAGCGGGAACGGGTAACGTCGAAGACCTCACCCCCGCTCAAGCCAATCAACTGCTCGGTGGTTGGGAACCGATTGGCTCGCTCGACTTGGCGGGGCAGTCGGCGGGGATCGTAAACAATCTATCGGTGTTCCGTGCGATCCGATGCACAAGCGATTTCGCCACTGGCGCCTCCGACTATGCGGTTATCCAAGTATCGACCGATAACGGCGCCACATTTCTCACCGCGACTGCCTCGTATCCGTACTCGTTGGTGGATGGGACATCGGCTGGCACTGTCGTGGGTGGCGTAGGTGGGCTTTTGGGTGTTCTGATCGGCAATGGTGCATCTGGAAGCCAAACTGTTTTAACAGGCTTCAACAAAGCAAGACATGGTTACGCCGTCAGCCACAATGCGTTCGATACGGGTTCAATAGCAATTCGCCTTTTGGGGCAAAAAATTGTCGGATCCACTGCAAGGAATGCACTGCGTGTTGTGACCTCCGCTGGGAACTTCACTTATGGACAATTTTACTTCGAAGGGATTCGGGGATGAATATTCAAATTCTTGACGGACTCACTGGAGATGTCACTGAACGTCCGCTGACGCCAGAAGAGATTGCAGATCTCGAATCCAACTCTGCCCCACCACCCACTATCACCGACTACGAAAACGCCATCCAGAACCTTGTCGATAGCACGGCGCGTGAGCGTCAGTTTCGCGACGGCGTAACGCTGGCGTCCTACATCGGTTCTACAAAGCCGAAGTGGGCGGCGGAAGCGCAAGCCTTCGTCGCATGGCGCGATAACGTCTGGTTCTACGCATACGGGGAATTGGCCAAGGTTCAGGCAGGCCAGCGCGAACAGCCGACCGTTGAGCAGTTCCTTACAGAAATCTCTCCGATCGCTTGGCCGGCAGCGTAACCCGGCACCCATAACCCACAATCAGGAGAAGCCTCATGTTGAAGGCTGATGTCGCGCGCTCGATTGAGCGAGTTGCGAGCGTGCACGGTATTGACCCGGCGGCGCTGAAGGCTGTTGTCGAAGTCGAGAGCAACGGTGTTGTCTTTGCCGATATCGACGGCAAGGAAATGCCGGTGATCCGTTTCGAAGGTCATTACTTCGACCGGCTGGTGACGGCGTCTCGACGCGATGAGGCTCGGCGCCTTGGGCTTGCATCTCCGACCGTCGGTGGCGTGAAGAACCCAGCCTCACAGAAAGCCCGCTGGCAGCTCCTTGGGCGTGCGATGACGATCGACAAGCAGGCTGCACTGGAAAGCACATCCTTTGGCGTCGGGCAGGTCATGGGGAGCCACTGGAAGGCGTTGGGCTATCCATCGGTCGTAGACCTCTTTGAGGCAGCGCGCAGCGGCGTGGAAGGCCAGGTTGACCTGATGGTTCGGTTCATCAAGGCCAACAACCTTCTCGGCGCTCTCAATCGCAAGGATTGGGCCGGGTTCGCCCGCGGCTATAATGGTCCCGCCTACAAGAAGAACGCCTACGACACGAAGATGGCCGCCGCCTATGAGCGTTATGCCAAAAAGGAACCGCCCGTATCTGGCGCCGCCGGCATGTTGCGTCTCGGCTCCAAGGGGGCAGGGGTTCGTGAAATCCAGGTGCTTCTCACGCGTGCCGGCTATCCCGTTACGGCCGATGGTGACTTCGGCCCCGCCACGGATCGCACGCTTCGCCGGTTTCAGGATGAGAATGGCCTGAACGCTGACGGCGTTGCAGGTCCGCAGACCATGCGCAAGCTGAAAGAGTTTCAGGTATCGCCGGATGAGAAGCCGGGGAACCTCGGAATCGCTCAGGTTCCAGAGGTCAAGAACGCCGCTCGCAACTTCGGCCCTCTCGCTTTGGTCACCGCAGCCCGTGATCAGATTGCGGAACTCGCGACCTATGTCACTGGGATCAACTCGGATCTGGCGAACACGATCGCTAACGGCATGCTGGCCGTCTCCGGCGCCATTGGTCTCGGTCTTACGATCTGGGGCGTCTACGGCTGGTGGAAGAGCAAGCAGACGGTGGAACAGGCATGATCTGGGCTCTCATCCCCAACTGGATCAAAATCGCCGGTGGCGGCCTTCTATGCGCCGTTCTGCTGTCTTCCGGCTCCTACTGGCTGGGCAAACGAGAAGGCCGCTCACAGGCCGCCACAGAGGCTTTGGCAAAGACCGTCGAAGTCCTGCAATCAAGGAACGATACCAATGTGGAAATCAATTCTTCCGCTGCTGCTGAGCTGTGTCGCCATTTCGGGCTGCCAGACGAGGAACGCGTCGAGTGTGTGCGCCGGGTGGAGCAAGCTTCAGCCGACGCTCGAAACAGCGGTCAAGATCACAATGGACGATAGGCAGTTCGCCAACCAGGTGGCGAGCCACAATGCGCACGGCACGAAACAAGGCTGTTGGAAGTGATTGCGATGGAGAGCGGATATCAGGGCGCGGGGATGTGGGTAAGAATCCAGCACCGTTTCGGGCCACGTATGATGGAGTGGTTCATGGCGGGCCACCTGATTTGTTTTGGCTGGGTTCTTCTGCTTCCATCCCAAACATTCAATCAACCAGCCTTCATGGGCTTTACCGAAATAGTGCCTTCCGAGGATTTTCTCGGTTGGGTTATGTTTGTCGTCGGGTGCCTGCGTATCATTGGACTCGTCATTAATGGCGCAAAAAAGAACGTCACACCACAGATACGACAGTTCTCGGCAGCGGCTGGCTGCATGATCTGGTCAGGCATCGCATACGCTTTTGCATCTTCCGGGGTCATCAGCACGTGGATCGCCATCTATCCACTCTTCGCGATCGGGGAGTTGATCAATATCCACCGCGCGGCACATGACCAGGGGGAAGCACGCAATGGAAAAACTGGCTGACCTTCCTCCGCTGGCGCTTGTTGTCTTTGGCGCAACGTTGGCGGTGATTTTTGCGGTGCGCTATTTCGGCTTAGCTTCTGGGGCGAATGCTCGTCCAGATAAAAGCCCGGCAGCTGCGCAGGTTGCTGCCGTTATCGTTGATCCCACTGCGCTGAACAACGCCACGAGGGCTCTAGAAGCTCACACGGCGGCTGTTGTGGATATGAACGAGACAATGAGGGAGACAGGCAGGCACTGGTCGCACATGGCGATTGAGATGGACCGGATCAGGGAAGAGCTCAGGATTCACCGGGAGTTGGCGAGGCGGACTTAAACAACCGCCACAGCCAGATTGTGCACCGAACATTTTGTAAAGGGTTCGTCTGTAGGCTTCCCGTATGAAGAAGCCCAGAACACCCAAGCCTCTTCTGAGGCAAGATGAACCTCTCCGCTCCCGGCCAAGACGTCGTCGGGACCCGGCCCAGCCGGCGTTGCCGCTGGAGCCAATGCCGGCCCGTGTTGAGCCTGCCCTTGCGCTGCTAAAGCAAAAGCCTCCCTCAGGCGACAAATGGGGCTGGGAAATCAAATGGGATGGCTACCGGCTCGCGGTCCACGCCGACGCGAGCGGCGTCAGGATTTTGACGCGCGGCGGTTATGATTGGGCCGCTCGGTTTCCCTCTATCGAACAAGCGGCTCGCGATCTCGGGCCCGCGTCATTCATCATCGACGGCGAAGCGGTTGTTTTGGACGAGCAGGGACGCTCGGATTTCAATGCGCTTCAGAACAGCTTGGGTGCCGTTGGCGCGAGGAGCGGCAAAAAGGTGGCGGGGGATGCCATCCTCTACGCGTTCGACCTCCTTTATCACGATGGCCACGATCTGCGCGAGCTGCCGTATAGAAGCCGCCGGCACATGCTTGAAGAAATGCTGACCGGCTTCGATGGTGCCATCCGGATATCGGAAGAGGTGGAGACCAACAATCCCGGCTTGATGCTGGAGCACGCTTGTCGCCTCGGGCTGGAAGGGATCATTGGCAAAGATCGAAACAGTCCTTACCGGAGCGGTAGAACTGGCGACTGGATCAAGGTGAAATGCGTCCAGTCAGAGCCGTTCATGATCGTGGGCTACGAGCCGTCCATGTCGGCAAGCGGCGGCTTTGCCTCGCTCTTGCTGGCCGCATATGACGGTGACGAGCTGCGCTATGTTGGCAGCGTCGGCACGGGATTTAAGGAGCGCGCCGCAAACGAACTGCGTCGCACGCTCGACAAGCTCACTTGGAGGAAAAAGAAACCGCCTGTAGCCTATTCCGGCCGGCGTCGGGTCGTTTGGGTGCAGCCGACGCTTATTGCTGAGATTGAGTTTCGCCAGATGACGCCCGATCGAAAGCTCCGCCATGCGGCTTACAAGGGCCTCAGAGAGAGGCTGGATAACGCAGACGTGTACCGGCTTGATTAATCGTCTCCGATTTTCGTGTAAGTTCGCCCGATGAGCGAATTCAGGATACAGCCGATCACAATCCTTTGGGGTGATTTCAGAACCCTTGAAACTGTCACGGACCTGGCGGGCTGCCTTCTCGACGCGTGGCCTGGTAGCCCCGATGGGCAGGCGTATGCGACTGCGCTCATGGTCTGCTCTGCCGTGCTGGAAAATGGCCTAGATGACCGGCCTGAGGATGCACGTGTTGCCTTTATCGACGCAGCCCATGAGGCTGGCCTATCAGTCTCGCCCGATGATGACGGATTGGAGATCGGCTAAGACAGCCGAGAGACGGTCTGGTTTGCCGTCTTGTGCGGGTAATGCTCCCAGCAGTGCCAGGACGACTTCTCAACTTTGTTGCGGCTGAAGCCAAACCCGCCCCATCGCTTGCACCCCGGGTGCTCACACCAGTGGTTCTCGTGGATGCCGTCGCCGGCCTTGTTCGTCTGGTCGCTCATGCCTTCACCCTTATACCAACAACAGGAGGCAGCCCAGCCTCTTGTCTCAACAGGTCATAGTGCTCTTCCACCTTGCGTGCCGCCTCGTGCACGTCTGGCGCATAGCCACCCTGTGGAAGCACGTTGACCCTGATGCGCCTTGAATGCCCTCCATCCCATTTGTAGGTGCCGCGCATCGGGCCTGTCTCTTGCTCAGAGATTCGGCCGACTATCTCCCCCTCGACAATGCATACGAAGTCGTTGAGCAGTTCGCCGTTCAGGCCACGCTCGCCTTTCCACGTTCTCATCCAGAGATGTCTGCGTTGGTATTTCTCATCATCGCGCACGGGCTTTCCCTCCGGTGACAGAGTTTCGTTTTCCCTTGATGTGTGTGCGCGCCGCCCAGCGCTGGTGCTGATTATGGGATAGGTGGGGAGGGAGTCAACGAATCAATGAGAACGTTTCGTGATTCCCGTGTGCCGAATTTGTGCCGTATGTGCCAACGCGTACCGGAATCGTTCTGCTTTTACCTGCAAGCATCACCAACCCGCCCAGCTCTAAAATTTTTGGTAAAATCGCATAAAGCCCTTGATCCGGTAATGGTTTGCCCGTATCAGGCGCTTACCGGAGAGGTGGCCGAGTGGTCGAAGGCGCTCCCCTGCTAAGGGAGTATACGTCAAAAGCGTATCGTGGGTTCGAATCCCATCCTCTCCGCCATTCATTGTCGATCACCGCACGCCACCAGGCAGTCGAAGCGCTGATCCTTTCTTAAGCCCCACACCACATATACTGAGTTCATGGCCCGGTTCCGTGCAATGAGGACGGCATTCATCCCTTCGGCAGACGGGGGAGAGGCTTGTCGTAGGCGTCAAGACCGTATGGAGACTGATGAATGATCCATACCAGTCGGAACAGGCCTGCGCCGCCGTACGGGTGTGGCATGCAATTTAGCGCCTCTATCGTTCACGTTTACAGCTGATTCGGTTGCCACCTATGTCGATTTCTCGCTTGATAATCTTCCGATTCATAAAGGTGAGATAGCGGGCTTCATTGACATTGGCCGGGCTGGCATCGCTGACCGATATCAGGATATTAATCTACAAATCATCCGCAAATATCGCAAATGCGTGAACTTTCGTGTTTCGACCTTGTTCGGCTGCCTTCCAGCGGAAGGTAACTGACAATGCGCTTCGTTCTCTCCATCCTCGCGGCCGCCATCCTCATCGCGGTCATCGCTTACGCCATGTCCGGCAATGACCCGGTCGAACAGCAACCGTCGCCGCACGCAATCGACCAGGGCGGGTGAATCGCTTTTCGAATCATTGCCAGTGAATCGCTCCCCGCTCGCGCTCGTTTCCGAAGCCGGCTCATTCCCCGCATGACGGCCGCACCTGCGATGTGTGCAGCGGAGGCAAAAAATCTCTATAGCGCTGCCTGCGTAGCAAGGGATCGCGGAAAACACCGGTGGATTGGAAATACCTTGTTAACCGCCCTAACTAACGGATTCTCAACAGAAATCTTAACGTATTGTAAAAGCTTTTGTCCATCCGCGGGGCGGTGTGTGTTGTTTCCGCAACAAACCGAAATGAAGCATATACGTAAATGCTATTTATCGGATGTTGGCGATTGCATGCGGCGAAACCTTTTGTATTTTCACCACCAGAAGCGAGGCGGTGGATCGTTTGGCTTCTGAGAACACGGGAATGGGGCAGGGAATGCTGTCCTTCAGCGAAAGTACCCAGACCCTTTTAAAAACTTTGACTGGAGGTCAACCATGAACATCAAGAGCCTTCTGATCGGCTCCGCTGCGGCTCTCGCAGCAGTATCCGGCGCACAGGCCGCTGACGCCATCGTCGCTGCTGAGCCCGAGCCCCTGGAATACGTTCGCGTTTGCGACGCTTTCGGCACCGGCTTCTTCTACATCCCCGGCACCGAAACCTGCCTGAAGTTCGGCGGTTACGTTCGTTTCCAGACCGACATCAACCGCGGCACGGGCTTTGGTCCTAACACCAACAACCGTACGTCTGACTGGAACTCGTTCACGCGCGCCCAGTTCGAAATCGACACCCGCACGGACACCGAACTCGGCGCTCTGCGTGGCTTCATCGGCTTCCGCGGCAACGCTGACTCTGGTTCGTCTTCGCAGTCTTCCGTATTCGTTGACCAGGCTTTCATCGAACTCGGCGGCCTGAAGGTCGGTAAGTTCTACAGCTGGTGGGACGATGGTCTCTCCGGTGAAGCTGACGTTCTTTCCACGAACGCTCTCTTCAACTCCATTCGTTACACCTACGACGCTGGCTCGTTCTGGGCAGGCATCTCGGTTGACGAACTTCAGGGCATCGACGGTCAGTTCCGTACGCAGGTTGGTCCGGCTGTAGGCGGCGTCATCCCGGTCGTTCAGGCTGAAGTTGACAACAATGTTGGCGTAACCCTCGGCCTCGGCGCTAAGCTCGGTGCGGCTTCGCTGCAGCTCATCGGCTCCTACGACGTCGACCAGGAAGAAGGCGCAGTTCGCCTGATCGCAACTGCTGACCTCGGCCCGGGCACGCTCGGCCTGGCTGGTGTTTGGGCTTCTGGCGCAAACGCTTACTACGCAGAATCCGAGTGGGCAGTTGCTGCTGAGTACGCAATCAAGGCAACCGATCGTCTGACGATCACGCCCGGCGCGCAGTACTTCGGTAACGTTGCTGATCGCGTTGTTCTCGGCACTGCCGCTGCACCGACCGGTCTTGCAATCCTCACCAACGACTGGTCTGACCGTGACGCGTGGCAGGCTGGCCTGACCGTGGACTACAAGATCACGCAGGGTCTCTCCACGAAGGTTGCAGTTAACTACTACGACGAAGACAACCGCTCTTCTTCTTGGAACGGTTTCGTTCGCCTTCAGCGTTCGTTCTAATCTGATCTGACATCGTCAGTGACGGAAAGCCCCGGCAGAGATGCCGGGGTTTTTTTGTAAGAAAATTTTTCGTCGTCAGACGCCGGCGTCACTCTCGCTTGCATCCTTGCGTGACGCCACGTCCCCATAAGCGGGATCTGTGATTGCCAGCTGTTCGAGGTGCTTGTGCTCGAGACACTTGATTCGACCCGCGCTAGCCCAACGCTTTGACAGTCTGCCTTTTTTCAATGACGCCTCTACTCTCAGGGCCACCGGGAAACGTTTTCTTGTCCTTTTGCGCGCGACGCTAACCATTTGAATAATATGTAGAATTAATGCATTGTTAACAATTGGCTCCGGACATTACAAATGTATCAATTTCGCAACAATAAAAAACTAAGGACACCTTACTGTCTTCCTTTTGTCACGATTGCGATTGCCCTGAAGCGATGTTTTGGCTCTAATCAAACTCATAAGCAGCACGCATCGATATGCGCTTCCCACCCGCTGCTTTCGCAAATTAGCGTTTGACTGGAGGTCAATCATGAACATCAAGAGCCTTCTTATCGGCTCCGCTGCAGCTCTCGCAGCAGTATCTGGCGCTCACGCTGCCGACGCTATCGTCGCTGCTGAGCCTGAGCCCCTGGAATATGTTCGCGTTTGCGACGCGTTCGGTACGGGCTTCTTCTACATTCCTGGTACCGAAACCTGCCTGAAGTTCAGCGGTTACGTCCGCTTCCAGACCAGCTTCGGCCGCGATCAGATGGGAACTTCGGACTGGAACTCGTTCACGCGCGCCCAGTTCAACGTTGATACCCGTACCGACACCGAACTCGGCGCTCTGCGTGGTTTCATCGAATTCCGCGCTGATGCAGAAAGCGGCTCTTCGTCTTCTTCCGGCGTTGAAGCTCGTCAGGCATTCATCGAGCTCGGCGGCCTCCGCGTTGGTAAGTTCTACAGCTGGTGGGACGACGATCTCTCCGGCGAGACAGACCTGCTCTCCTCGAACACCCTCTTCAACTCCATTCGTTACACCTACGACACCGGTTCTTTCTGGGCAGGTATTTCGGTTGACGAGCTTCAGGGCACTGACTCGCAGTTCGCGACCGTCAATCCCATCGTTGGTGGCGGGTTCACACTTTCGCAGGAAGTGGACAACAACGTCGGTATCACTGCCGGCATTGGCGGAAAGTTCGGCGCTGCTACGCTTCAGTTGATTGGTTCGTATGACGTCGATCAGGAAGAAGGCGCCATCCGTGCAATGGTATTTGCGGATCTCGGACCTGGCACGCTTGGACTAGCCGGTGTTTGGGCATCTGGCCCCAACGCTTATTACGCTCTTTCCGAGTGGACGGTTGCGGCTGAATACGCCATCAAGGCAACAGATCGCCTGACCATCACCCCTGCAGTGCAGTACCTCGGCAATGTCGGCGACAAGGTCGCTCTCGGTAGCTCTACCTTCATCGTTTCCAACGATTGGTCTAACCGCGATGCCTGGACCGCTGGCGCAACCATCGACTACAAGATCACCGAAGGTCTGAGCACGAAGATCACGGCAAACTACTACGACGAAGATGGCCAGGACGATCAGGTCACTGGTTTCGTCCGCCTTCAGCGCGACTTCTAATCTGATCTGACATTGTCAGTGATGGAAACCCCGGCAGAGATGCCGGGGTTTTTCGTTTGATGGCTTCCAGCGCCAAGAGGCTTTAATCAAACGTCGAAACAAAAAAGCACCGGGCGAACCGATGCTTGAATGTTTTGGAATGATCAGCGATTGGCCGATGAATACCGCTCTTACCCTGCACGCCCATGGCGCAGGTCATCGACAATATCCGCCTGTTGGCCCAGCCTAGTCTTGTAGACCTGATAATTCTCCATCACCCGCTGCACATAATTGCGCGTTTCGGGGAAGGGGATGCGTTCGATCCAGTCCACCACCTCGTCAATCGGCTTACCGCGCGGGTCGCCATATCGCGAGATCCATTCGGGGACACGTTTCGGGCCGGCATTATAGGCGATGAAGGTGAGGATGTAGGAGCCGCCGAAGCTGTCGATCTGCTCGCCGAGATAATGGGCGCCGAGTGTAGCGTTATAGCCCGCATCGCTGGTCAGCATCGCCTGCGTGTAGGGCAGGCCGTGGCGGCCGGCCACGCCCTTGGCGGTTCCCGGCAGCAGTTGCAGCAGGCCGCGGGCATTGGCGGCGGAGACGGCGGCGGGGTTGAAGGCGCTTTCCTGTCGGGCGATCGCATAGGCAAGCGCCTTTCCGGAGCCGGCGATATTGGCGCTGGCGGGAATGACGCCGAGCGGATAGGCGAGTGCGGCCGCATCGATACCGCGGCTGAAGGCCGTCTTGCCGATCTGCAGCGAGACCTGATGATTACCGTTGCCCTCAGCCCGCGCCGCCAGAATGGCAAGCTCGCCGGGACTGTCGAGCTGTTCGGCCAGCGACCTGTAAAGGCTGTCGGCGCGCCAGCCATAACCTGCCGCCTCCAGGCGGTCTATGGCGCGCACGGCTTCGCGGCCGGCAAAGCGTTCTCGGTCGCCATTGCTCGGGCTGGGATAGGTCACGTTCAGCGTCTTCGTGCCGATCCGTGCAGCGGCAAGCTGGCCGTAAAACGTACCGGGATGGGCTGCCGCCTTTGCAAAGAAGTCGCGTGCATCGCCGGGTCCTCCGGCTTCGGCCGCCCTTCCGAGCCAGTAATAGGCGCGGGAGGCCGAAAGTGGCCGGTTCGATGTCTGGAGCAGGGCATTGAAATGACGCGAAGCCGTGGCCGGGTCGCGCATCGCCCGCAGAGCATACCAGCCGGCATGAAACTCGGCATCGGCGACATCCACCGCTGATGTGGCATTGTGATTGGCGACGATACGATAGGCTTCGGCAAAATCGCCGAGATCGGCGAGGCCGCGCGCGATGATTCGCCGCTCGTTCCACCATTCGCCGGGATTGACCAGCTTGGCAGTATCCTTCGGTGCCTGCCGCAGAAGAGCCGCCGCCTCCGGATATTTCTGCTGGTTGCGCAGGTTCTCCACGCGCGCGAAAAGGAATGCGGGATCATCGCGCCAGCTGGCATCCACCTTGCCGAGCAGGGCGCCGGCATTGGCGGAACGCTGCAGTACAGCCGCCCAGGCATTGTAAAGGGACTGCGCCTTGCCGAGTTCGCCGAAACGTTTCGCCTGGCTGATGCGGCTGCGATACATCAGATAATCCATGCGCGCCTTGTGGTCCGCGGCCGTCAGATAGGCAGGGAAGGCGGCCAGCACGCGGTCTTCCATATCCTTGTCCATGCCTTCGCTCACCCACAGCTGGCGAATGAGGCGCTGCGAATCCACGACCTTGCCGGAGGCGGCAAGCGCCTTGGCGAGAACCACCGTGCCCTCCGCCGTTTCCGGCTTGCTGCCGCCGAACGCAGCAAGCACCTGCTGTGCCGGCGGGTCTTCGCGATAAAGCGCTTTTTCGGAATTGGCCCGCAAAGTCGCGGCGCCCGGCCAGCCGGCGAGTTCGCGCTGTGCTGCGGCGATTTCGGCTGAAGGCACATACTTCTGGCCCGAAACGGCTATTGCCCATGTGAGGATGTGACGGTCCAGACTGCCGGTCGGCATGGCGTTGCGCAGCGCGATGGCCCGCGCCGCATCGCGCCCGGAAAGCGCGTCGAGGCCTGCCTTCAGCTGGCTCGCATCATCGGGCCGGTTAAGGCGGGGAATGGCGCCGGTAACCTCTGGCGAAGCGGGCATGAAAGCGGGAACAGCGGGCGCATCCGGCTTCACATAGGGAAGCGGCGCGGCGCCCTCGGGCAGCGGCCCGGCCAGCGCGTTCCACACGGTTGCGGCAAGGCCCGCCGCCATCAATCCCCAGACTGTTTTTTTCATGCCGTTCTTCATCGTGTAACGGAGTTGCCGACTTTCTTCTAATATCGCTACATTGCAGCGGGATTGCCGAAAAAGGTCTGATCTCCCGCCCGGAAATCTTGGGATTTCAGGCTTAATGAAATGTTAAGCGCGACCCTGCAATTCAATCAACTTTTATTCACCGGCCCGCGAGCAATGTCGCTTTTCGGTACGTGCATTTAATGCTTGCAGATCACGGCCCGAACACTGTCACACTTCCGACAATTTCGGACAAAATACGCTGCCTTTGCGCTTGTCGGCGCCAAGGGCTGGCACTAATGTGTGCCGGTTTTAACCATCGAATGCGGCCGAAGCATGAACCGGCTCGGCGCCAGGAGCTTTGCATGTTCAAGGGATCAATTCCCGCCCTCATTACCCCGTTCACGGACAATGGCGCCGTGGACGAAAAGGCTTTCGCCGCCCATGTGGAATGGCAGATCGCCGAAGGCAGTAACGGACTTGTGCCGGTGGGCACGACGGGGGAATCCCCGACGCTTTCCCACGACGAGCACAAACGTGTCGTTGAACTGTGCATCGAGGTTGCGGCGAAACGGGTTCCGGTCATTGCGGGTGCAGGCTCCAACAATACCGATGAAGCGATCGAGCTGGCCCTGCATGCGCAGGAAGCGGGTGCGGATGCGTTGCTGGTGGTTACCCCCTATTACAACAAGCCGACCCAGAAGGGCCTGTTCGCCCATTTCTCCGCCGTCGCGGAAGCGGTGAAGCTGCCCATCGTCATCTACAATATTCCGCCGCGCTCGGTGGTGGATATGTTGCCGGAAACCATGGGCGCCCTGGTCAAGGCCCATAAGAACATCGTTGGCGTCAAGGACGCGACGGGCAAGATCGACCGCGTTTCCGAACAGCGCATTTCCTGCGGCAAGGATTTCGTTCAGCTCTCGGGTGAAGACGGTACCGCTCTCGGCTTCAACGCCCATGGCGGTGTCGGCTGCATTTCCGTCACGGCCAACGTGGCACCGCGCCTCTGTTCGGAATTCCAGGCGGCGATGCTTGCCGGCGATTATGCCAAGGCGCTGGAGTACCAGGATCGCCTGATGCCGCTGCACAAGGCCATCTTCATGGAGCCAGGCGTCTGCGGCACAAAATATGCGCTGTCGAAGACGCGCGGCGGCAACCGCCGTGTGCGTTCGCCCTTGATGAGCACGCTGGAACCGGCAACCGAAGCAGCCATCGATGCGGCGCTGAAGCATGCCGGCCTGATGAACTGAGACAGGTCTGAAAAGCCGGAAGGCGCGCAATGGACCGCTTCGCAGCAGAAGCCGTCCCGCGCGCCTTTTCTTTTCGTGGCGACGATACTAAATAGAGGTTCGAAAACCGCTCTCGGCGGCAGGCCGAAGGCGCAATAAGAAAAACAAGGGATTGAAATATCATGGCCCCCAAAGGCAGCCAGCGCGTGGTGAACAAGATCGTTGCGGAAAACCGCAAGGCCCGTTTCAACTACGAAATCGTCGACACCTATGAGGCAGGACTGGTGCTGACCGGCACCGAGGTCAAGTCGCTGCGCGAAGGCAAGGCGAACATTGCCGAATCCTACGCGTCGGACGAGGGCGATGAAATCTGGCTCATTAATTCCCACCTGCCGGAATATCTGCAGGCCAACCGTTTCAACCATGAGCCGCGCCGCCGCCGCAAGCTGCTCCTGAGCAAGCGCGAGATCAACCGCCTGCGCGCCGGCATCAACCGCGAAGGCATGACGCTGGTGCCCCTCAAGATTTACTTCAACGACAGGGGCCGTGCGAAGCTGGAACTGGCGCTCGCCAAGGGCAAGAAGCTGCACGACAAGCGCGAGACGGAGAAGGAACGCGACTGGAACCGGCAGAAGTCGCGGTTGTTGAAGGGTGGGGCGGCCTAAGTTCGCCGCCTTTCGCAGCATGCTCCTCCGTCATGCCGGACTTGATCCGGCATCCAGTCGCAGCGCGTCTGCGCTGTGAGAAGAGCCGTTTCAGCCCAAGGACTTGGGCTGGCTGGATCCCGGCTCAAGGCCGGGTGACGGGAGTGTGTTACTGCCCGCTGCGCCCGTCACGCCGCCCGGTACGTCCGCTCCACATGCGCCTTCGTCGTCGAAACGCTGAACCGGCTGACAAGCGCCGCGAGGTTGGCGCTGACATCGCTCAGATTGTGCGTGGCTGCATTGGTCTCTTCCACCATCGCCGCATTCTTCTGCGTCAGATTGTCCATGCTGTTGATCGCCGCACTGATTTCCTGAATGCCGACGGATTGTTCCTGCGCCGCCTTGGTGAGCGAGGTGATGTGATCCTTGATGTGATCGACCTTGCTGCCGATCGTATTCAGGGATTCACCCGTTTTGTTCACCAGCGAAACGCCCTGCATGACATCCTCGGAAGACTTGGCGATCAGTGTCTTGATTTCCTTTGCGGCGGTGGCGGAGCGTTGCGCCAGTTCACGTACTTCCTGGGCGACGACGGCGAAACCCTTGCCAGCCTCGCCGGCGCGCGCGGCTTCCACGCCGGCGTTCAACGCCAATAGATTGGTCTGGAACGAAATCTCATCGATGACGGAAATAATCTGGGTGATCTTCTGCGACGAGTCCTCAATGGCGCCCATCGCTTTCACCGCATCCGTCACCACATTGCGAGAGCGTGCTGCTTCGATGGCCGAACTTTCGACGATGGCCTTGGCCTCCTCGGAGCGTTGCGCTGACAATCTGGAAATGGTGGTGATTTCCTCAACGGCTGCGGCGGTTTCCTCAAGCGCGGCCGCCTGCTGCTCCGTCCGGCGGGCCATGTCATCGGTGGCGGAGGTGAGCTCGCGCGTATTGCCGGAAATCTTGTTCGCTTCCTCCACGATCTGGGCAAAGGCACCGGCGAGATTGCCGACGGCAGTGTTGAAATTGGCGATCAGCCCTTCGAATTGCGGCGCGGTCTTTTCGTTGATGCTGGAGGTGAGGTCGCCGTTGGCCAGCCGGTCGAGGGCACTGTTGAGGAGCGTGAGAATATGGTCCTGCTCCTTCTTCATCTGCGCCTGTTCGGCCTCTACCTTATGCCGCTCGGCGGCGAGCACGTCGAGATAGACGGAAATCGAATAGTCCATGTCCAGAAGGGCGGCCTTGATTGTGGCGGACAAGGCGTCCTTCACCTTCCTGGCCTTCTTCTCCATGAATAGGCCCTTCAACTCGGACTCGATCAGGGCCTTGACGATGCCGTCAAGCATCAGCGCATAACCGCCAATGTACCATCGCGGCTCCAGCCCCAGTCTGGCATGGGTGCGGCCGATCGCGGTCACGGCATCGGTATAATCCGCGTTGAATGTACCGGAGGCGATCCTCGTCCAGTGTTTGAGTTGCATGCCCTTGGCGTGCTGCACATGTGCGTCATTGGCAAAGAACTTCGCCGTCTCCGGCACCGAGCGCACTTTCGCATAGAAGCGGTCCAGCGACGCATCGAGAGAGCCGGTGATGACGCCCTTCATGTCTGAGAGATTCTGTCGCTGCTCGTGGCCGAGCCCCAGAAAATTCAGTCTTTCTTCGAGCTGTCGGTCGGTTTTTTCTTGGCCATGCATGTCTAGTCATCCTGCTTTGGCACCCAAATCATGTCGTTGGTGCCGTTACTTGATTTAGACACGTCTAAAATTAACCAAGATATAATTTCCCCGGCCGGATTTGACGGTTGTTAATTTCAGGGGGAATTTTTCCCTGCAGATAGGGGGGTAAACAAAAACGCGCCAGTCTTTGAGACGGACGCGTTCTTGAAATATCGGTGATTGCGAAATCGGGATCAGACCGTCTCGGGGCCTTCCGCGTGCCGGGCAGGGCGCTCATTCGGGTCGCGTCCGATTTCGGCTTTCAGCGTCATCAGGTCGATGAAATGATCGGCCTGGCGGCGCAGGTCGTCGGCGATCATCGCTGGCTGGGTGGCCATGGTGGAAACCACGGAAACCTTGCGGCCCTTGCGCTGCAGCGCGTCCACCAGCGTGGTGAAATCGCCGTCGCCGGAAAACAGCACCAGGTGATCGACCGTTTCGGACTGCTCCATGGCGTCGACCGCCAGTTCGATATCCATGTTACCCTTGATCTTGCGGCGGCCGAGCGCGTCGGTAAATTCCTTCGCCGGCTTCGTCACGACCTTGTAACCGTTATAGTCTAGCCAGTCGATCAGCGGGCGGATCGAGGAATATTCCTGATCTTCGATCAGGGCCGTGTAATAATAGGCGCGCAGCAGATAGCCGCGCTTTTGAAACGCCTTCAGAAGCTTGCGGTAGTCGATATCGAATCCCAGGCTTTTCGATGCTGCATAAAGATTGGCTCCATCTATGAAGAGCGCAATTTTCTCCCGTGGATCGAACATTCCATCCCATTCCTTTTTTTTGGAAAGGCCATTATCTGGCTTTTATATCCGGTCGATAGCGCTAAATATCATGTCGTATCAACGCGCTTTGCGTACCGCCGTTGCGTTTTAAGTAAGCTACCTTCCCCCTTATTCCAAGACAATTCTTCTAGACATTTTGTTCATCAGGCGCCAAACATCGAGGATAAGGTGCCAAAAGACGCCAAAGACAGGAAAAACTTGAATTCCGCGGCCAATGGCTGTATCGGAAGCTGGAAAGCTTCGTCGCGAGAAATTCCAGGTGTTTTCCGCACGGCACGAAGCGCAGATTCAATAGGTTAGAGCAACCCTTGTGCATCCTGAAGACCGCACGGCGCTCTGATCCACGACATTACGACCCGCAAAGGACAGGCAATGGCCCGCGTCACAGTTGAAGATTGCATTGATAAAGTAGACAACCGTTTCGAGCTGGTGCTTCTCGCCAGCCACCGTGCGCGCCAGATTTCTCAGGGCTCTTCCATCACGGTTGACCGCGATAATGACAAGAACCCCGTCGTTGCGCTGCGTGAAATCGCCGACGAGACGCTGTCTCCCGACGATCTGAAGGAAGACCTCATCCATTCGCTGCAGAAGCACGTGGAAGTGGACGAGCCCGAGCCCGATCCGGTCACGCTTGCCGCCGCCGCTGCCGACAGCGAAGAAGACGACCAGCCGGAAACTGTCACCTTCGACCAGATGTCGGAAGAAGAACTGCTGGCCGGTATCGAAGGCCTTGTGCCGCCGGAAAAAAATGACGATTATTGATCCGGTTTTATGACGCCTTTGGCAGATGGCGGTTACCGTCTGTCAATAGTTGCCGTCATAATCTGATCCTTATTGATGCAGCATTGTGCGCCGACCCCAAGGTTGGCGCGCTTTCTTTTTGTGGAATATCGCATGATGCGGCAATACGAACTCGTTGAGCGGGTTCAAAAATATAAACCGGATGCGAATGAGGCCCTGCTGAACAAGGCCTATGTTTACGCGATGCAGAAACACGGCCAGCAGAAGCGGGCCAATGGCGACCCCTACATCTCCCATCCGCTGGAAGTTGCCGCAATCCTCACCGAAATGCATCTCGACGAATCGACCATCGCGGTGGCGTTGCTGCACGATACGATCGAGGACACCACCGCAACTCGCGCTGAAATCGACGAATTATTCGGCGAAGACATCGGCCGGCTGGTGGAAGGGCTGACCAAGCTCAAGAAGCTTGATCTCGTAACCCGCAAGGCGAAACAGGCGGAGAACCTGCGCAAGCTGCTCCTCGCCATTTCCGATGACGTGCGCGTTCTCCTGGTGAAGCTCGCCGATCGCCTGCACAACATGCGTACCATGGAATACATGCCGGCCGACAAGCGCAGCCGTATTTCCGAGGAAACCATGGAAATCTATGCGCCGCTCGCCGGCCGCATGGGCATGCAGGACATGCGCGACGAGCTGGAGGACCTGTCCTTCCGTTATCTCAATCCTGAAGCCTATGAGACGGTGACAAACCGTCTGCAGGAACTGGAAACGCGCAATGAAGGCCTCATCAAGAAGATCGAGGACGAGCTGCGTGAATTGCTCGTGGCGAACGGCCTCATCGGCGCGGGCGTCAAGGGTCGGCAGAAAAAGCCTTATTCGGTGTTTCGCAAGATGCAGTCGAAGTCGCTCTCTTTCGAGCAGCTGTCTGACGTCTACGGTTTCCGCATTCTGGTCGACGACATTCCCTCCTGCTATCGGGCGCTCGGCATCGTGCACACACGCTGGCGTGTGGTGCCGGGCCGCTTCAAGGATTACATCTCCACGCCGAAGCAGAACGACTATCGCTCCATCCACACCACCATCGTTGGCCCGTCGCGCCAGCGTATCGAGCTGCAGATCCGCACCAAGCGCATGCATGAGATCGCCGAATTCGGTATTGCCGCCCACGCGCTCTACAAGGATGGCGAAAACGGGGAGGGCGATCTGCTTTCGCCGGAAAGCAACGCCTATTCCTGGCTGCGCCACACCATCGAATCGCTGGCGGAAGGCGACAGCCCGGAAGAATTCCTTGAGCATACCAAGCTGGAACTCTTTCAGGATCAGGTGTTCTGCTTCACGCCCAAGGGCAAGCTCATTGCCCTGCCGCGCGGCGCGACGCCCATCGATTTTGCCTATGCGGTGCACACCAATATCGGCGACACCACCGTTGGCGCCAAGATCAACGGCCGGATCATGCCGCTCGTCACCCGGCTGAACAATGGCGACGAGGTGGAGATCATCCGCTCCGGCGTGCAGGTGCCGCCCGCCGCATGGGAAGAGGTAGTGGTGACGGGCAAGGCCCGCTCGGCCATCCGCCGCGCCACCCGTATGGCCATCCGCAAACAATATTCCGGCCTTGGTTATCGCATTCTCGAGCGCACCTTCGAACGCGCCGGCAAGGCCTTCTCCAAGGAGGCGCTGAAGCCGGTCCTGCATCGGCTGGCGCAGAAGGATGTCGAGGACGCCATCGCGGCTGTCGGCCGTGGCGAGGTTTCCTCGCTCGATGTGCTGCGCGCGGTATTCCCGGATTATCAGGACGAGCGCGTGACGGTGAAGATGACCGGTGACGACGGCTGGTTCAACATGCGCAGCGCCTCGGGCATGGTCTTCAAGATACCGGGCAAGTCCCGTTCGGCGCTGGAGGATGACGGTGCGGCCGAAATGCTCGACGGGCCTGACCCGCTGCCCATTCGTGGCCTTTCCGGCAATGTCGACGTGCATTTCGGGCCGGCCGGCGCCGTTCCGGGGGACCGCATCGTCGGCATCATGGAAAAGGGCAAGGGCATCACCATCTATCCAATCCAGGCGCCGGCGCTTCAGCGCTTCGATGACGAGCCGGAACGCTGGATCGATGTGCGGTGGGATCTGGACGAAGCGAACAAGTCGCGCTTCATGGCGCGGGTGATGATCAATGCGTTGAACGAGCCGGGCACGCTTGCCTCGGTGGCGCAGTCGATCGCAACGCTCGACGTCAATATTCGCGGGCTGAACATGGTCCGCATCGGTACTGACTTCTCCGAGTTGGCGCTGGACGTGGAAGTCTGGGATCTCAGGCAGCTGAACCAGCTTCTGTCGCAGCTCAAGGATCTGGATTGCGTCTCCACGGTCACGCGTGCCTTTGATTGAGGCATTTTTGATGCCTTTGAGATAGCGGAAGGCCGCTGTTATGCGTTCTGTGCATGGCAGCGGCCTTTTCCTGTCTCTGGTGGTTAATGCGGTTTGCGACTATTTTCCTCTCAGAAATTGAAGAGAAGGAAACGCGGCGTGCCGGTGGATGAACACCGATGAGAAACGCCCGTTCCAAACCGAAAGGACCGAAAATCATGTTTACTCCGCTTCGCAAGATCGCTCGCGCCGTTCGTGGCAAGACCACCCAGGAACGCGAATTCGAATATCTCAGCGGCTCGGTATCGAATGTCGACCTCGAGTTCCGTCAGCGCGAAATCGACCGCGGCCTGTTCCGCCGGTAATGCGCTGAGCGCATGGCAGCCAATCGCCATGCGTATGGACACGGATAGCGCGGCGGTAATGGCCTGTGTTTTCCTGTGCACCGCAAGCCCAGGAGATACGCGCCTCAGCGCGTCTCCTCCATGCCGCTGTCCAGTGTGACTGATCGGGTATGCTGCATCTGCAATGATCAGCGTGGGATAACCGGGCAAAAGTTCTTTGTTGCCTACCACGCTCTTGGCTCGGCCGGGGTGATGAAATAGACTGCCCCCATGCCGTTTCGCCGCCGTGAACCCCTTGGTTTTTCAGAGAAGATTCGCGACCTCTTCTGGCCGCGAACGGGTTTTTCCCGTTCGTTGCGCTATATGAAGTTGCGCCTGCTCAGGCTTTCCGCCTCTCCCCATTCCATTGCCGCCGGTGTCGCCATCGGTGTGGGTGTGGCGTGGATGCCGTTTCTCGGTGTTCACATCATCATTGCCATGGCGCTCGGTTTCCTCATGCGCGTCAACCTCGTGGCGGCGGCACTCGGTACGACTTTCGCCAATCCGCTGACATTTCCTTTCATCTGGGCCTCCACCTGGGAGCTGGGACATGTCATTCTCGGGCGAAAGACGTCGGAAAGTGCTGCGCATGTGGATTTCGTGGCGCTGTTTAGCCATCTTGAATTCCGGCAGATATGGACGCCGGTACTGGAACCCATGACCATTGGTGCGGTTCCGCCAGCCATCATCAGCGCGGTCATCGCCTATATCGCCGTTTATGGGCTCATCAACGGTTTTCAGCGCCGCAAGATGGAAAATCTCGCGCATCGCGCCGCCAACAAGAATGCTTCTCTGGAGATGTTGAAATGATCATTGGATTGGGAAGCGACCTGATAGACATCCGGCGCGTTGAAAAATCGATCGAGCGCTTCGGCGAGCGTTTCACCCATCGGTGTTTCACCGATATCGAGCGCGCCAAATCCGATGGCCGCAAGAACCGCGCCGCGTCCTATGCCAAGCGTTTCGCCGCCAAGGAGGCCTGTTCCAAGGCGCTTGGCACCGGCCTTGCGAACGGCGTTTTCTGGAAGGACATGGGCGTCGTCAACCTTCCGGGCGGCAAGCCCACCATGGTGCTGACAAACGGGGCAGGGGAGCGACTGGCGGCCATGCTGCCCGCAGGCCATCGCGCCAATATTCACCTGACGATCACGGATGACCACCCTTACGCTCAGGCATTTGTGATCATCGAGGCGCTTCCCGTGATCGATTGACGCCTGGGGGCACCGTTGGGCGCGCTCTATTTGCACGGCTGTCACAGAAGCGCTTCCCTTCGGGCTGGAAAGGTTCTAGAGAAGTCGCAGAAATATGAAAGCGTTGCGGGCCGCGTGAAACAGCATCACCCGCCCCAGGCGCGATAAGCAACGGCCCGTCAGCTTCTTGGATCGAAGAAGCCGGGAAACAATCAGGCAGGTCTTTAAGTGTCGGAAAAAGCGGAAAAGAAGCAGAACGCCCTTTGGGAGAACGTCAAGGTCATCATTCAGGCGCTGCTGCTGGCGATGGTCATCCGCACCGTGCTGTTTCAGCCCTTCACCATCCCGTCGGGCTCGATGATGCCGACGCTGCTGGTCGGCGACTATCTTTTCGTCAACAAGTTCTCCTACGGCTATTCTAAATATTCGCTGCCTTTCTCGCCGAACCTGTTTTCGGGCCGCATTCTGGAATTCAGCAAGCCGAAGCGCGGCGATGTCGTGGTCTTCCGCCTGCCGCCCAATCCTGAAGTGGATTACATCAAGCGTCTGGTCGGCCTGCCGGGCGACCGAATTCAGGTCACGAATGGCGTGCTGTTCATCAACGGCCAGCCGGTGCCCAAGCAGCCCGACGGCACCTTCACGTCGGATTATCGCGCCGATCCGGGCGCCAACGTACCCGTTTTCCGCGAAACGCTTGACAATGGCGTTACCTACGACACGCTCGATCAGTCGCCCGACTCGCGCGGCGACAACACCCGCGAATTCGTGGTCCCCGAAGGCCATTATTTCATGATGGGCGACAACAGAGACAATTCGCTAGATAGCCGCTTCGATGTCGGTTTCGTGCCGGAAGAAAACCTGATTGGCCGCGCCAGCGTCATCTTCTTCTCTTTGGGCAACGACACGCCGTTCAGCCGCATTTGGGAATGGCCGGCCAACATGCGTTGGGACCGCCTGTTCAAGGTTGTGGGATGAGCAAGACCAAGCCGCTTTCCGCGGACGAGATTTCCCGTCTGGAAGCGTTGATCGGATATGAGTTCAAGGAAAAGGCCCGGCTCGACCGGGCCTTGACCCATGCCAGCGCCCGCTCCGCCGCGGCGGGCAATTACGAACGTCTGGAGTTTCTGGGCGACCGCGTTCTGGGTCTCTGCGTTGCAGAGCTTCTGTTCTCCATCTTCCGCAATGCGTCCGAAGGTGAGCTTTCGGTGCGTTTGAACCAACTGGTCAGCGCCGAATCCTGCGCGTCGATCGCTGACGAGATGGGCCTGCACAATTTCATCCGCACCGGATCCGACGTCAAGAAACTCACCGGCAAGGCGATGCTGAACGTGCGCGCCGATGTCGTCGAAAGCCTGATTGCCACCATCTATCTGGATGGCGGCCTCGATGCGTCGCGCAAATTCATTCTGAAATATTGGCAGGGCCGTGCCACGAGCGTGGATGCCGGACGGCGTGACGCGAAAACGGAACTGCAGGAATGGGCGCACGCAAAGTTTGCGGTCACCCCATCTTACCGGGTTGACGATCGCTCCGGACCGGATCACGATCCCCGCTTTACGGTGACTGTTGAAATTCCCGGCGTAAAGCCGGAAACCGGCGTCGAGCGTTCCAAGCGCGCGGCCGAGCAGGTGGCGGCAACCAGATTGCTGGAACGCGAAGGCGTCTGGCAGAAAAGCTCTACCTGAAACTGAGCTGACCGGCGACGGCAGCTGACTATCAAGCGCATGGCGAGCCCTCTGGCCGCATGTTGAATACCTCTGACCTTGAATGGATATCATGACCGATCACGAAAACCCCGCCTCGACAGGCGAAGACAATGCCCTTCCGACCCGCTCCGGCTTCGTTGCCCTCATTGGCCCTACAAATGCCGGTAAGTCGACGCTGGTAAACCGGCTGGTGGGCGCCAAGGTTTCCATCGTCAGCCACAAGGTGCAGACGACGCGTGCGGTCATGCGCGGCATCGCCATTCACGACAACGCGCAGATCGTGTTCATGGACACGCCCGGTATCTTCAAGCCGCGCCGTCGGCTGGACCGCGCCATGGTCACCTCCGCCTGGGGCGGCGCGAAGGACGCCGATCTCATTCTTCTTTTGATCGACAGCGAGCGCGGCCTGAAGGGCGACGCTGAGGCGATTCTCGAAGGCCTGAGGGACGTCCCCCAGAAGAAAATCCTCTGCCTCAACAAGATCGACCAGGTAAAGCGCGAAGACCTCCTGAAGCTCGCCGCCGCCGCCAATGAGACGGTCGCCTTCGACCGCACCTTCATGATCTCGGCGACCAATGGCTCCGGTTGTGAAGACCTGATGAACTATCTGGCTGCCGAATTGCCGGAAGGCCCATGGTATTATCCGGAAGACCAGATCTCCGACCTGCCCATGCGCCAGCTTGCCGCCGAAATCACCCGCGAAAAGCTGTTCCTGCGCCTGCACCAGGAACTGCCCTATGCCTCGCATGTCGAGACGGAAAAGTGGGAAGAGCGCAAGGATGGCTCAGTGCGCATCGAGCAGGTGATCTATGTCGAGCGCGACAGCCAGAAAAAGATTGCGCTCGGCAAGAACGGCGATGCCATCAAGGCGATCTCCACCGCCTCGCGCAAGGAACTCTCGGAAATCCTCGAACAGCCGGTGCATCTATTCCTGTTCGTCAAGGTGCGCGAGAACTGGGGCGACGACCCGGAGCGTTTCCGCGAAATGGGGCTGGAATTCCCGCGAGGCTGAAAGCGCGTCATTCCCGCGTTTCTGGGAGGATACAGAAACGCGGTGGGAGGAGCGCGATGTCTTTGTTCCCGGCAGGGAACCGAATATCCTTGGAACGGGTTGTTCCAAAAACAATTGGGCGCAACCTTTTTTCGTGATGGATATTCATGTCACCCAAAAAACCGAACGGGATTTCCACCACCCCCTGCCAGCAATGCCCGCTGCGCGATCTACCGCATTTCAGGGACTTTTCTTCTTCGGAACTGGATTTCGTGTCCCGTTTCAAGACGGGGGAATTGGCGGTGGAGAGCGGCTCCGTCATTCTGATGGAAGGCTCGCACAGCGCTCACCTCTACACGGTGCTTGCGGGCTGGGCATTTCGCTACAAGACTTTGGAGGACGGCCGGCGGCAGATCCTGAATTACGTGATGCCGGGCGACCTCGTCGGCCTGCAGGGCACGGTGATGGGGGAGATGCAGCACTCGGTTGAGGCCTTGTCGCCGGTCACGCTATGCGTCTTCGAGCGATCGCGCCTCAACAATCTCTTTACCGACCACCCGACGCTTGCCTATGATCTGACATGGATTGCGGCGAGCGAAGAGCGCATGCTCGACAGTCATCTGCTCAGCATCGGCCGTCGCACGGCGCTTGAGCGCGCGGCCTACCTTATCGCTTTCCTTTACAGCAGGGCGAAAGCGGTCGCGCTGCTGCAGGGGGAGGCGACGATCCCTGTCACCCAGCAGCACGTGGCCGATACGCTCGGCCTCTCCATCGTCCACACCAACAAGACGCTGAGAAAGCTCGTCGATCGCGGGCTTATCCGCTGGACGGACAAGGGCTGTCTGGTGCTGGATGACGCCGGACTGGCGCAAGTTGCGGGCTGGGAAAGCGACGGCAAGCGGCAGAGACCGTTTATCTGATCTTCCGACATGTCTTTTTTAAATGACGGGCGAGCCGCAATTTGCGACTGCTCCCATGATATCTCACTGGAGAATCGTTTCGAAGACGACGGCTTCGAGCCTGACGGCTCTCTTTGTTAGGAAGAAAAATATGGTGCCACAACGGGTTATCATCGTTGAGGATGAATATCTGGTGGCGCTCGATGTTGAGGCGGTTCTCCAGTCGATGGGTGTGGAGACCGTTATCATCGCCACGACGCTTGCGCAGGCGAGGAAGGCTCTCGAAGAGGATGGCGCCGATTGCGTGCTTCTCGATGTCAGCCTTTCTGACGGTAAAAGCTATGATTTTGCACGCCACTTGCGGTCTGCGTCCATTCCTTTCGGTTTTGTCAGCGGTTACGGCGACACGACCGGATTCCCCGAAGATCTCCTGCATGCGCCCTTACTCGGCAAGCCTTTCGGAGAAAACGAAATCACCGATTTCGTCCTCCGCCTCGTCGATGCGGCGCGTGTTACCGTAAAAGAATAACGTTTCGCCGCCGGATCGGTTATGATCGGGCTTGAATCGAAATTCGGACAGGTTTCATGCAGTGGCAGGATGAGGCGATCATTCTCGGCGTAAAGCGCCATGGCGAGACGAGTGTCATCGCCGAGGTGATGACCCGCACACGCGGCCGCCATCTCGGCATGGTGCGCTCCGGGCGCTCCCGCAGCATGCAGCCGGTGCTGCAGGCGGGAAACCGGGTAGACGTCGTCTGGCGCGCGCGCCTTGACGATCATCTCGGAGAATACCGCATCGAGCCCCTGCAACTGCGCGCGGCGCAATTGATGGAAACGGCCACCGCCGTATACGGCGTCCAGGCCATGGGCGCGCTGCTGAGGCTTTTGCCGGAGCGCGATCCGCATCCGCATCTTTATCAGGCGCTCGATATCATTCTCGATAATCTCCACGACCCGGCCGATGCAGGCGAACTTTTCGTGCGCTTCGAGTTGGCGGTGCTGAATGATCTCGGTTTCGGGCTTGATCTTACCGAATGTGCGGCGACGGGGCTGCGCAACGATCTCATCTATGTTTCGCCGAAAACGGGAAGGGCGGTCTGCCGCACGGCGGGAGCACCTTATGCGGACCGGATGCTGTCGCTTCCGGCTTTTCTCGGCGAAGGCCAGTCGAAAGCCGCTGATCCCGAGAGCCTTGCGGCAGCTTTTCGCCTGACCGCCCATTTTCTCAACCGCCATGTCTACGATCCGCGCGGGCTCAATGAAAACGCCGCCCGCGACGGTTTCGTGCAGGCGGCGCTGAAGGCTTTGGAGCGCAGGGGATCGCCGCCCGCACTGGACAGGGCCGGTTAGTTCCGGGCCATCGCTATTGGGCGAAGGCCGGCCGTGGGGCGGGGCGTTCTTCAATGGGCCAGTGCACGACGGCCGCAAAAATCCCCATGCCGACGCCAAGCCACCAGACGAGGTCGTAAGAACCGAACCTGTCATAAAGAAAGCCGCCCAGCCAGACGCCAAGGAACGAGCCGATCTGGTGGGTGAGGAACACGACGCCGCCGAGCATGCCGAGATGGCGCGTGCCGAACATGATGGCCACCAGCGCATTTGTGGGCGGCACGGTGGAGAGCCAGAGTATGCCCATGACGGAAGCAAAGAGAATGACTGAAAGCGGCGATTGCGGCAAAAGCAGAAAGGCAGTCACGACCACGGAACGGGCAATATAGATATAGGCCAGGAAATAGGGCTTGGAATAACGCTGTGCGATGACGCCGGCGGCCAGCGATCCGATGATGTTGAAGAAGCCGATGAGCGCCATGGCAATCACCGCGTAGCGTGGTTCGATACCGATATCGCCGAGATAGGCCGGGAAATGCGCGGTGATGAAGGCCACCTGGAAACCACAGACGAAGAAGCCCGTCGTCAGCAGCAGATAGCTCTTGTGGCCAAGCGCTTCCTTCAGCGCTTCGCCCGCGGTCTGCTGGAACTGCGCCTGCGACTGGGTGCCGGAGGATGAGTTTCCGCGCATGAAAAAGGCGAGCAGCGGCACCAGCATCATCATGGCGGCGAGCCAGACGAGACTGTCCGACCAGCCATAGGTGGAAATCAGCCCCTGGCTGATAGGTGCAAACAGGAACATGCCTGCCGAACCCGCCGCCGTGCCGATACCAAAGGCGAATGAACGCTGCTGCGGCGTGACATGGCGGGCGAAGGCGGAAAGGATGACGCTGAAGGACCCTGCGGCAATGCCAAGCCCAACGAGAACGCCGCCGCCGAAATGCAGCCAGAAGGGCGATGTGCCGAAGGACATGCAGATGAGGCCCGTCGCATAAAGAAAGCCCGAGAGCACGAGCACGCGGCCCGTACCGAACTTATCGGCGATGGCACCGAAGAAGGGTTGGCCGAGACCCCAGAAGAGGTTCTGCAGCGCCATGGCAAGACCGAAGGTTGAACGATCCCAGCCGGTATCGGCCAGCATCGGCAACTGGAAAAAGCCCATGGCGGAGCGGGGGCCGAACGTCATGACTGCAATCAGCGACCCGGCTGCGATAATCAGCCAGGGCATGCTCTGGCGAGTGGCTTGCGACATGAATATTCCCCCCTCGCAGCGCCCACCTCTGAAAGAAGCGCTAAGCATGCTGCGGATTCCACAATGATGGGATGAATATTATCTTTTGTTAGCCGGCCCCACTAGCGACTTTTCTTGACGGCCATTATTCATGCGATTGATGGAATGCGGCCTAAGAGGCGACGATGAAACAGAATATCTACGACGATCCAGGGTTTTTCGAGCGCTACAGCGCCATGCCGCGTTCCGTGGAAGGTCTGCGTCAGGCCGGTGAGTGGCACGAATTGCGCGCCATGCTGCCCCCGCTGAAAGACAAGTCCTTTCTCGACCTCGGTTGCGGTTTCGGCTGGCATTGCCGCTTTGCCGCGGAGCAGGGCGCACGCCATGTCGTCGGCGTCGATCTCTCGGAGAATATGTTGCGCCGCGCCGCCGAGATCAATGGTGGGTCCGGCATCGAATATCGCCGCGCCGCTATCGAAGACATCGATTTTCCGCGGCAGAGTTTCGATGTGGTGCTGAGTTCCCTTGCCCTGCATTACGTCCGCGATCTCGACGTGGCATTCGCAAGGATTTTCGCCGTGCTGAAAGCGGGCGGCGATTTCATTTTTTCCATCGAGCATCCCGTTTTTACGGCGCTGGAAAAACAGGACTGGTTTTACGGCGAGGATGGCGAAATCCTGCACTGGCCACTCGACAACTACCAGAACGAGGGCGTGCGCCACTGCAACTGGATGGCAGACGATGTGGTGAAATACCACCGCACCGTGTCAGCTATCGTCAACGGCCTCCTGTCCGCTGGTTTCACCCTGACGCGTCTGGCGGAACCACGACCGGATCCGGCTTTGGTGGCCGAGCGCCCGGAGCTGAAGCATGAAGACCGCCGCCCGATCTTTTTGATCGTCGGTGTGAAGAAGTCGTGACATGACCCGTGCGTTGTATCGCCGGGGTGCACAAAGATTGAGATCGGCGCGTCAGGCTCGAAGCTTGCCTTGTTCATAGTGCTCCGTCCTCTCCTTATCTCTGTGCGTGTCACAGAGATCCAGCCAGCCCAAGTCTTTGGGCTGAGGGATTGTTTCGCCGCGCAGACGCGCATCGGCTGGATCCCTGTGACAAGCACAGGATGAGGGGAGCGAGGGTTTGACGACAGGTTAAAGCGCTGCCTGATGCCCAGAGGATTCCGTTTGAACCGGACTGACTTAGCGCCTCTTGATCGCCCAGCCTTCGGGCCTTTCCTCGATCACCTTTGCGACGTCGCCGACAGACAGCCTGCCTTCACCGCGCGGCGTCACGTTCCAGCCGAACAGCGGGCCGGGCACGCGCCGGTCTGCGGACATGCGGATGCGGCCCATGGCCTTCATGGGAGAGGGCACATCGCGGGAGCCGGTCGTCTGATCCTGCGTGGTCATGATGCAGCGGGCGCAGGGTTTGACGAGATCGAAGCGAATGCCGCCGATCTCGATGGCCGCCCACCCGTCTTCCGCCCATGGTTCGTCCGTCTCAAGCACGATATTGGGCCGGAACCGCTCCATGCCAACGTCGTCTTCGCCATTTTCGCGCATGTTGTCGTTCAGCGCGGCGAGCGAGGCGGTGGTGGTGACAAGGATCTGGTAGCCGTCGGCAAAGGTGACGGGCGTTTCATTGCCTGTCCACTCGAGGCTCGCGATGCGTTTGGAAGCGTTATCGAAAAAGGCGAGCTTCACTTCGCGTCCGAGCCATGCCGAGAGCGTGTCATTGGTCACAGCGTCGGCCATATTGGCGCTGACGATCGATTTCCATACCGCCACATCCATGCGCTCGCCGGATGGGCTTGCGACGATCTCGCCATGCTGGTCGCGCGAAAGCAACATGCCCCCGTCCTCGTGCCGCGCCAGAACCGTGGCAATGGCAGGCAATTCACGCTGGGTGATGAAGTGGCCCGACGGGTCCACAAGCATGGCGCGACGGTCACCCGGCAGACCCTCGGCCGACACGGCGCTATCCGAGAGGGAAATGCCGCGCGCGCTTTTCAGCGGGTAGATATTAAGCTCTGTCACACGCATCATGCTTCCTCATATTTCATCGAGAAACAGGTCCAGCATCTGTTTCAGCCGCTCATGGCGGGCTCTGGCCATCTGCCTGCCGGTCTCTGTGCGAAAACCATCTGCCAGCTTGAAAAGCTTGGTCTCGAAATGGTCGATGGCAAAAGCGCGGTCATCAAGCGGCCGTTCCTTCGCCAAGGGGTCGACCGGATCGTAAAGTGCCGATCCCATGCGTCCGGCAATATAAAAGCAGCGCGCCGCGCCCACCATACCGATGGCGTCCAGCCTGTCGGCATCCTGAAGGATTTTCGCTTCCAGTGTCTGCGGTTCGATATTGGCGGAAAAGCTGTGGGTGATGATCGCATGCGTGACGGCGTCGATATCCTGCTTCTTCCAGCCGAGGCCGGCCAGAACGCCTGAAGCCTTTTCTGCCGCCAGCCGCGATGCCTGTGCCCGCAAGGGCGAGTTTTTCTCCACCGCCACACAATCATGCAGCAGCACGCTGGCCGCCAGCACGGTGCCATCGCCGCCTTCACCCGCATGGATGCGCATGGCATTGCGGAAGACACGGTGAATATGGGCCAGATCATGCGAGCCGTCGCCCGCATCGGCGGCGTGCGGGATCAAATCCTGCGCAAGCGCCGCATGGGGCGCGAAAGCCTCCGCCGCGATCATGCCTGCGGCTTCCGGGTGAGGATTTTCTGGTAGAACAGGCCGATGCCGATGAGCACCGCGCCGAGCCCGATGAAGGACAGCGCCCGGAGCACGCCTTCGAGGTTGCTCATGTCGATCAGGAAGGCTTTGGCAACCGAGATCAGCACGAAGGCGGCCGATGCCAGACGCAGGCTGCGGGCATTAAAGCGCGAGCCAAGCACGAGCAGCAGGACGCCGATCAGCAGCCAGACCACCGAATAGCTGTAGGTCTCGCCCTGCATAAAGCCCTTCCAGTCAGCAATGTTCTCGCCCTGCCAGAAACGGCGCACCGAAAGCGTGGCCCAGGCAAAACCGAGCGCTGCACCCGCCACCGCCAGCATGCTGACATAGGGCGGCGGACGTTTTCCGCGCGCGTAATAGGCGAGGCCGCCATAAGCGAATGCCGGCAAAAGGTAACCGATCAGCAGCAGGTTGAGGACCGGTATGCGGCCGGTATTCTCGCCGGTGAAATAGGGGTTGAGCGTGAAGAAATGCATCGTCAGCACGTTGATGACGGCGATGACGCCAGCGATCATCGAGCCGTAACGGAAGACGGGGCTGGGGCTTTTCAAATCCAGCGTCATCAGGACACCGGAGAAGCCGATGGTCAGCAGCGTGTAGATCGACTGCTCGCCGAGCGTCGGCACATTGCTGTCGAGCGTACCGCCATTCATTGCGTGGCGAACGAGGATGGCCACGGCCAGAAGTCCCATGACGCTGGCGATGGCCTGCAGGAAGTTCTTGATCCGCATGCCCGGCCAGTCGCGCAACAACCACGCGGAGATGATGGCCAGCAAGGCAGGGATGCCATAGCCCGGCAGCAGCGCGTTGAAGACCGGCGTCGTGCCGAGATTTTGCGGCCCGACGATTGTCGGCTCCCAGGCGATCCGGCCAAGAACGGCAACACTTGCGACAGCCATGACCCAGGGCAGTACATCCCAGTTGCGGTAGCGGCTCGCCAGCACGTAAAGGAAGCCGATGACGGACAGCAGCACTGTCGTCGCGAGCCCTTCCGTCAGCGTGTGCAGGCAGAGCGCGAAGGCGGCGAAGGAGCCGAGCACAAGGATGTTCAGCGGCTTGCGATAGGCCTCACTGTTGCGCCGGTGCAGCCATTCAGCACCGGCAAGCAGCACGAAGCCAAGGCCGAGACCATAGGCCGCGTGCAGCCAGTCGCGGCCGAGATTGCCATATTCGACGAAGCTCGCCGTCGCGAGCCAGACAGGGAACAGGGCGGCAATGCCAGCCCAGAGCTGGGCGAAATCCGCATCTTCTGCGCCCTTGCGTTTCAGGAAGGAAAAGGCGCACAGCACGAAGATAGCCCCAAGGCCGAGCGCCATGGCAATTTCCGCAGCGTAGCCTGTGCCCACGGGCGGAAGCGTCACGCCGGTATCATTCACGAGACCAATAAAATCGATGCCACGCCGCGACATGAGCGACACCGCAGACTGCGCGCCGAGCGCGGCGATGATCGCCGGCCAGACGGCATAGTGACGGGCAGCGCCGAGTGCTGCAAGAGCTGCAATAAGCGCTGAAACGATGAGCGCCGGGTGAGTATCGACGCTGCCTTCGGCAAAGAGGAAGCCGATGGCCGGCAGGATCACCGCCATCGATACGGTGAGGTTGAGGGCGAGCGACGGGCGCAGCAAAAGCCGCATGATGCGAATCGCGCGCCGCTCGGGAGCTGCCGTTTCGGCAGCGTCCGGAGGCGTGGTGTCGTACTGTTTTCCGGGCCAAAGGAAGATCGTGCCAGCGAGCATAATGAGCAGGGCAAGAGTCGGCGGTTCGGCACTGATTGCATCCGAAAAGCCGATATATCCGAGAGCCCAGAGGCCGAGTCCGGCATTGGCAAGCGACGGGACCACCGTCCAGCCCTGCCGGCGCGCCGCTGCCGCGGTTGCGAGCCAAGAGACGGTGAGGAAGACGAAGAGCGCCCAGATATTCGGCGTTTCGGTGGAAATCAGCGCCGGCGTCAGCATCGAACCTAGAAGTCCGAGACCGGCGAGCGCCTGTCCGTGCAACAACGACAGGCCGATGGTGGCGAAGGCGACGAGGCCGAGCAGGATAAAGGCGGTGCCGGGGCCGATATAGTCGTAGATGCCATAAGCCGCATAAACCACACCGAACAGCGTCAATGCGCCGGCCGCAGTGAGCACACCCGGTATCATGGCGTTGGAGTAGGTGGTGGCGATGCCTGACACCGCCTTGCGGCGTATCGCTTCACCGGCAAGCCCGAGAAAGACGCCGAAAATGGCGGCGAGCGACAGCCTGACCGCCGGGCTGAGCAGGCCTGATTCGATCGAATATTTGACGAGGAAAATGCCGCCGAGCGCCAGCGCCAGCCCGCCCGCCCAAACCGCCCAGCGCGCGCCGAGGAGGCTTTCGAAGCTTTCTTTCGCTGCCGGGGCAGACGCGGTATCAGAAGCCGCCACGGATACGGCATCGGCGAGTGGCGCAGCGGGGGCGTCTTCGCGCGCCACGTCTTGATCCGCCGCAGCGGTGCTGGCTTCTGAACGCTCGAAGGCGTCTTCATCCCGGATGCCCGCTGGTTCCAGCGCCGTTTGGCCTTCCGTCTCTGCTGCGAAATCAGTCTTTTCGGCGGTTTCCGTGTTTTCCGCCAGTGCCGCAGCAGGAGCGGCCACGCCCGCCGCCATCAGCCGCTTGAGGCTGTGAACCTCCCGTTCGAGCGACTTGATGCGGCTTGAATTGCGGATGCTTGCGACGAGCGTGTAGATGAAGGCCGCGACAAGGACGAGGATAAACAGCGGGATTTCCAAACGGACTCTCCAATTATGAAGCTGTTTTTAAAGCCCTTTTGGTGAATTTATGCAAGGCCCGGTTGATGAGGTTGTGGGTAACGGGGGAGCGAGCGCTCGCATCCGCTTCTTCTCCCCGAGGGGGAAATCTGCGGCAGTGGGATGAGGGGGCGAGGGTAGAAATAAACCGAGAGCTTGCCCCCTCAACCGACCCTTCAGACCACTTTCTTCCCTCGGCGAGAAGAAGTGGGCGGCATCCGCTCGCCTCATGCGCATCCCCCGAAAATCAGGGAACATCCGCCAGCCAGCGCCGCGCCACTTCGATATCCGTGAGCCCGAGTTCGTGCCCATCTTCCAGCGTTTCCACCTCAACCCTTGCGCCGTTTGCCGCAAGCCTGTCCCGCAGCACGCTCGCCCCGTCGCGGTATTTGTCGCGTTCTCCCGCAACAAGCATGAAGCTGCGGCCGGAAAGATCACTCTCCGGCCATGTTTCGAGAACAGGCATCGGGCGGTACAGCAGGGCGTCCCCGGCAAGCTCCGGATAAAGCGCGGCAAAGGCCGCATAGAAGTTCGCCCCATTGGAATGGCCGATAAACCGCAGTTTCGAACGATCGAGCCCATAGGAGCGGATTGCCCCTTCCACAAATGCGGCGAAGGCTTCCGCTTCCGAGACGATATCCTTCTGGTCGAAGCTGAAATCGGGATAACGCCGGAACCACCGGGCAATCCCTTCTTCCGTACTGCGGCCACGGACGCCGAGAAGCGTCGCGCCCGGTGCTGCCCGGTGCGCCAGCGGCATCAGGCTTGTTTCACTTCCGCCGGAACCGTGCAGCAGAATCATGGTGCTGCCATCAGGCTCTTCGGGCGTGTAGAAACGGTGTACAAAGGGCAGGTCGCGATAGACGATGCGCTCTTCGCCAGGCATCGCAAATTGCGGCAGGGCGACACGCACATCCGCCTCATCCTTCATGAAGAGCGGCGGGATGAACAGTTTTTCGCCGAGCGATTCCAGCGGTTCGTCCACTGTCATACCCGGCCCGTCGGTCGCCATTTCGATCAATACCCCGCCCGGTTCGCGGACGTAGAGCGAATGGAAATATTTACGGTCATGGGCGTTGGTGGTGCTGGAATTCAGTGATTTCAGCCCGGTTAGAACCGAGTTCAGCTCATCCATGTCTTTCGCGCGGAAGGCTATGTGATCAACCGTGCCGGTGCCCGGCGCGCTGGACCAGAAGCCCGTGGCGTCGCGCACATCGATAATGTCGCCGCTATCGGAAACGAGCCGGCGAATTGCGCCCGTCTGGCTTACCTGCCTATATCCGAAGTGTTTTTCGAGAAAAGCCACGGTTTCTTCCGGCACTTCGCTCAGCACGGTTGCACCGTAGATGCGGCGAATGGCGTCCTCTTCGGAAATGTCTTTCGTCACGTGCGGCGTAGCGTCGTCAAACGCCTGAGTGCCGACCAGCTTGACGATCAGGCCGTCAGGGTCTTTCAGCCGAATGACTGGCTCCCCGAATTCGTCGGAGGGACCTTCCGCCCGGATGCCGAATCTCAGCGCCCGCGTCAGCCAGAAGCCGATGGCGGCAGGATCGATCGCCACGGAAATTTCCAGCGTCTGGCCATAACCCACACGGCCTTGGCCACCGTCCTCCCACACCAGAAAAGTCAGCAGGGAACCGGGCGAGGCGATATCATCGCCGTAGAGCAGATGAAGCTGCATGGCGTCTTCGAAGCCCGCCGTGCGTTTGGCCAGCCGCATGCCCAGAAAGCCGGCGTAAAAATCCACATTCGCCTGCACCTTTCGGGTGATCATCGTGATGTGGTGTATGCCCAGTGCAGAATTCATCTTGCCCCCGCTGTAGTCGCCTGCTGTTCGTGGCCTATTTGTCTCACGCTGCCCCTGATCCGCAACCCCGGCAAATGAGAACGCTGTGTTCTCTGCGTGAACGATGCTGCTCTCGCTTCGTTGCATGCGCGATGGGCAGAATGCCGGCTTTTTGCCTGGCTCGCGAGCATTTGTGCGTATAAAATAAGCATACAAAATAACGGCTATTTTGTATGCAATTTTATCTTGCCTTGCAGGTCGGAATTGGGTCTTATGCAACCAATCCAACAAAACCATCAGGGGGAACAGATGATTTTAACGCGCAGGTTGTTGACCAGAGCTCTGGCCATTACCGCCATCGGTGTATCCGCCGGCTTTTCGCTGCCAGCGGGGGAGGCGCGGGCAGAAACGCCGGTGAAATTCACGCTCGACTGGAAGTTCGAAGGTCCGGCCGCCGGTTTCCTGCTGGCACTCGACAAGGGGTACTTCAAGGCCGAGGGCCTCGACGTCACCATCGACAGCGGCAACGGCTCGGTCGAAGCCATTCCGCGTGTCGCGACCGGCGCCTACCAGATGGGTTTCGGCGACATCAACTCGGTGATGAAGTTCCTCGATGAGGATCCGAGCCAGAAGGTCAAGGCCGTCTATATGGTTTATGAGCGGCCCACTTTTGCCGTTGTTGGCCGCAAGTCGCTTGGCGTCACCGGCGATCCCAAATCGCTGGAAGGCAAGAAGCTCGGCGCCCCGCCGCCGGATGGCGCTTTTGCGCAATGGCCGGCTTTCAAGCAGGTCGCCGGTCTCGATGACAGCAAGATCAAGATCGAATCGATCGGTTTTCCGGTGCGTGAGCCGATGCTCGCCAAGGGTGATGTCGATGCGGTTTTCGGTTTTGCCTTTTCGGTGATCCTTAATCTCAAGAAGCAGGGCATCGGTGACGATGATATCTCGACCATTCTGATGGCCGAGCACGGCTTGAATCTCTATGGCAATGCAGTGCTGGTAAACACTGATTTCGCTGAGAAAAACCCTGAAGCAGTGAAAGGTTTCCTGAAAGCGCTGGCCAAGGGCTTTGCTGATTCCGTCAAGAACCCCGAAGAGGGCGTGGCTGCTGTTCTCAAGCGCAACGAGACACTCGACAGCGCCATTGAGCTTGAACGCCTAAACATGGCCAACAGCATGAACATCAAGACGCCCTATGTGGTGGAAAACGGCATGGGCGGCGTCGAGCCGACCCGGCTTGCCGCCTCGCTGGAGACGCTCAAGGTGTCCATGGGCCTGAAGGGCAACGTCAAGGCGGAGCAGGTGTTCGACGCGACCTACCTGCCGGCCAAGGCAGAACGCATGCTTCCCTGATGGGTAAAATGAGTGGGTGCCGCAGGTTTCTTCTCCCCGCCGGGGAGAAGTCCGCGGTAGCGGGATGAGGGAGCAAGCTCTCGGTCTACCGCTGACGTTTCCCCCTCATCCGACCCTTCGGGCCACCTTCCCCCCCCCTCGGGGAGAAGAAACAAGCGGCAACGCCGGGTATGGCCGGCAGCCTAAGGAATTGCGGCGGGAGTAACGAAGGCCATAAGCGCCCGTTCCAGCCTGAAAATGGGGATCGCGATGTCACATCTCGTGGAAATAGATAATGTCGACATGCGCTACGGCGGGTCGGCCGGCACGCTGGCCGTCTCCGGCTTGAACCTGACGGTCGACAAGGGTGAATTCGCGGCCGTGGTCGGCCCGTCTGGCTGCGGTAAGTCGACCCTGATGAAACTGGTGACGGGGCTGCATATTCCGCAGAAGGGCAATGTCATCGTCGCCGGACGGCAGGTCACGGAGCCGGTTTCCATTGTCGGCATGGCGTTTCAGAACCCGACGATGCTGCCCTGGCGCACGACGCTCGAAAATATCCTGCTGCCGCTGGAGATCGTCGAAAAACATCGCCGTCGTCTGCGCGCCCACAAGGCGGAATATGTCGCGAAAGCCGAGCGCCTTCTGGAAATCGTCGGCCTGAAAGGTTTTGGCTCGAAGTATCCGTGGCAGCTTTCCGGCGGCATGCAGCAGCGCGCCAATCTTTGCCGTGCGCTGATTCACGAACCGGAACTGCTGATGCTGGACGAACCTTTCGGTGCGCTCGATGCCTTCACCCGCGAGGAATTGTGGTGCGTCATACGCGACCTGCACGCCGCGCAGCGCGTCACTATCATCCTGGTGACCCACGATCTGCGCGAGGCGACATTTCTGGCCGACAAGATTTTCGTAATGAGTGCGAGGCCGGGCCGGGTGCTCGCCGAACACCGCGTGCCGTTTGCACGCCCGCGCCAGCTCGACATCATGTATGACAAGGGTTTTAACGACATGGTGCAGGAACTGCATGGCGAAATCGCGCAGGCGAGGGTGGCGGCATGAGCGCGATCGTGGAAAGCACCGTGGCGGCCGAACCGCCGAAGCCGCTGATTGCCCGCGTCAACTGGGTGAAAGCCGCTCCCTGGCTTTATACGCTGGCGCTCTTCGTGGTGTGGGAACTGCTCGTCCATGCGCTGAAAATGCCGCCCACGATCCTGCCATCCCCGGTAAGGGTGGGCCAGGCCATCATGCAATATTGGTCGCCGATCTGGAAAAACTCGCTGCAGACGCTTTATACGACGACACTGGGCTTTGCCCTTGCCGTGGTCGCCGGTCTTTCTATTGGCCTGTTCATTGGCTGGTCGAAAACCATCTATGCCGGGCTTTATCCGCTGATGATCGGTTTCAACGCCATCCCCAAGGTGGCGCTGGTGCCCATCCTCGTCATCTGGTTCGGCATCGGCACGGTTCCCGCCGTTCTGACAGCCTTTTTGATCTCCTTCTTCCCGATCGTCGTTAATGTGGCGACCGGGCTTGCCACCATTGAGCCGGAAACCGAAGACGTGCTGCGGGCGCTCGGTGCCAAGAAGATGGACATCATGTTGAAGGTCGGTATTCCGCGGTCCATGCCCTATTTCTTCGGCTCACTCAAAATCGCCATCACGCTCGCCTTCGTCGGCTCGGTCGTCTCGGAAACCGTCGCCTCCAATTATGGCCTCGGCAACATGATGAGTTCGGCGCAGAGCCAGTTCAATGTGCCGCTGGTCTTTGCCGGCCTGCTGATGCTCGCGGTGGAAGGCATCGTCATGTATGCCATCATGGCCTGGCTCGAAAAGCGCATGACGGGCTGGGCGCATCGCTCCACCATGGGGCAGTGAGTCTTTCTTTTCCCCGCCCGGGAGACGGTGGCCCGAAGGGCCAGATCAGGGGGGCGACGGCAGAGATATGCGGAGAGCTTGCCCCCTCAACCCGCTGCCGCGACCTTCTCCCCGGCGGGGAGAAGGCGAAAGACCTGCTTGCTCGGCATTCCTCACGCTCCGGAAAGCCGCGAGCCTGCTATAGCTCAATGCGCCGCCATTTCCTTGACGATATCGGCGCCGTCCATCAGGAACGGATAATAGGTTGGCCAATTGGTCACTTCGTCCAGCAATGCCTTGCGGTCGTTGCCCCAATAGAGATGGTAATGGCCGGCCTTGACCGGGGCGATGGAGTGATCGCTGAACTGGATGAATTGCGGTGCGGCCTCATCGCCGCCGGTTTTCTTGAAGATGTAGCGGACACCACGATTGCCCTTCTTGTAGGTCAGGATTTCGTGGCCGTCGCTGACATAGGTGCCTTCAGCGGGTTTGCCATCTTTATAAAACGCCACGCTGTCGCTCTTGATGACGATACGGTTCACGTCAGTCTTGTAGCCGACCTCGTAATAGGCGCGGTATTCGGCGGCCGTCTTGTCGCCATGAGCCGCCTTTTCCGCCATGACGGGATCGAGCGAGCCGTTCAGCAGGTAGGGATAAACGGATTGCCAGTCGCCTTCCCAATCGGAAAGTGTGCGTGGTTTCACCTGGGCATCCTCGAAATAACCCTTGTAGATCTGCTTTTCAGCTTCGGTCATCTGATGGCCGTGATCGTGCCCGTGCTCATGACTGTGGGCTGCGGATTTGTCGCCACCGGCAGCCATTGCCGTGGTCGCCGCCAACAGCATGGAACCAAGTGCGACAGCGCCGGTGAGGCGGGTGATTGTCTTCTGCATTGTTTCGGCTCTCTCCTAAGACAAGTTACGTAATAACATTACGTATGAAGCTATAGAGATCGCATCAGCCGGATGCAAGTGCGCTACAGCGCGAGGCACCGAAAAAGCGCGACGGCTCTTGCAACCATCGCGCTTGCAGAAAAATGGGGGTGACGTCTCAGGCCGGCTGTGCGCTCACTTCCGCCTTACGCTCGTCGAACGCGAGTTTCATCGCTTTCGTCACATCGCGGGTCGTCACGAAATAGCTGTCGCTACGCACCCAGTAACGCAATTTTACGGTGGCGCTGTCGGCGCTCACCGAATCGACAAAGGTGACAGGGGCTGGGTCAAGCAGCACCCGGCTTTCCGAGCGTACGACATTCATCAGCATGTCCTGCGCAGCGGCGAGATTCTCATCGTTTTTCACCGTCAGGCTCAATTCGTGACGGCGAGAAGGAAAGCGGCTGAAATTGGTGATCGGCACGTTCCAGAGCGTCGAGTTGGGCGCCAGACGGTAAAGGCCGTCGCTGGTCTTCAGCTCGGTCGCAAACAGCCCGATCTCGATGATCGTCCCGCTGACGCTGCTGGTTTCGATATATTCCCCGACCCGGAAGGGACGCAGCACCAGCAGCATGATGCCGGCGGCAATGTTCTGCAGCGTTCCCTGGAGTGCGAGGCCAATGGCAAGACCGGCGGCGCCGAGGGCCGCCAGAATTGAGGCCGTCTGCACCCCGAACTGGCCCAGCACCATCACGATGACGAGAATGAGGACGACATAACGAATGGCGCCCGCGAAGAATCCGGCGAGCGTCGCATCGAAGCCGCGAATGCGCGACAGGCCCTGAAAGGCCCAGCGTTGAAGAAAGGCAGCGGCCAGCCAGCCGACGATTAACAGCAGAAGTGCACCGATCACCGAAAAGGAATATTGCACCGCCAGTGCGCTCGCCTGTCTTACGGCCGCTTGCGATGCGACAATGATATCCGTTGCCTGTTGTTCCATGAATCGTCCCGTGATTTTATTTGCGTTCAGGGTTGGTAACGACTGCGTTCCGAAGGGGTTCCGCCAAAACCGGTTGTCAACTGCGAAGTGGCAGCACGAAAGGCACATTGCCATCTGTGTCCGCGCCCCTGCCAATCGCCTTGATAGCCGCCTCCAGACGACCCTTCCGGCCGAGCAGCCGGTCGCCGATGGCGATGATGCGGGCATTCGGCGTGGCATAGGGCGAGGCGGCGCGCAGACGCAGCGCAAGTTCAGTCTCATCCTGATCAGGGTAAAGACTGAGCGCGGCGATGACGGCAGCCGCAGGCGAGCGCGAAACGCCCATCCAGCAATGGATAAGCAACGGGGCCGTCTGATCCCATTCATGCGCGAACTCGATGAGCTTCAGCACATGCGCATCGTCAGGGGCGATAAGATTGCCGGTGCCCTTGAAGGAGATGTCGTTCATCGCAAGCGTCAGATGACGTTCGGCGGCAATGACCGCGGGGCGGTGAAATGTCTGCTCCCTGGCGATCAATGTCACCATTTCCCGGGCCTTGTGCTTCACGGCCATTTCCGCGATCCGTCCGAGCGGCGAAACCACGATGGCCGTCATTTGGCACCCCCGGGATTCGTCCCGCGCATGGCCTCGATGGCCTCAAAACGCTGGATGAACAGCTTTTGCGCTTCCGTGGAGGGAAGCGGCGTGATGTCGAACATGTCGCGGGTAATACCGCGTGGCAGGCCGAAAAATTTTTGCGCCTCGGCCGTGGAAAAACCGGCAAGCTCCGTCGCCTCGAAAAAGGCGGCGACCGTGTCGGCCTTCTTGATGCGGTCCTTCAACTCGCGCGATGCATGCGGCGGCAGGCCGAAGCGCAGATGCACGGCGGCCTCAAGCCGCTTTTCCACAGTCTTGTAACCGCCGCCGACCACGGATTTGAACGGAGAGATCATGTCGCCGATCACATATTCCGGCGCATCGTGCAGAAGCGCCATCTGCATTTCATCGGGGGTCGCGGCCGTGCACATGCGGCAGAAGATCGTCTCGACGATGAGGCAGTGCTGAGCGACTGAAAAGGCGTGGTCGCCACGCGTCTGGCCGTTCCAGCGGGCAACGCGGGCAAGCCCATGGGCAATATCGGCGATTTCCACGTCGAGCGGCGAAGGGTCGAGCAGATCGAGCCGCCGTCCGGACAGCATGCGCTGCCAGGCGCGCGGGCCTTTGACGGAGGCCACCTCTATTCCTCCGCCTGTGCCGCCGGATCGGCCGCCGGGAAGGAAAGACCGCTCCAGGCGGGCAGGGCAACGGCGACGGGAACAGTTTCCGCGAGAAGCGGCGTGCCGGACGCGAGCGCCTCGGCAATGCGGTCGATGCGCGCGACGGCGAGTGCCTTGTTGCCGCAGACGGTGCCGAGCGTGCCGACGGATTTGCCCTGTGCGGTAATGTCCACGCCGCTGCCGGGGAGGGCGTCCTGCGCTGAAACAAGGACAACACGCCGCCTTGCCGTGCCGCGATGTTTCATGCGCGATACAACTTCCTGGCCGACAAAGCAGCCCTTCTTGAATGACACCCCGTCGTTCACATCCATCAGCACGTCATGCGGAAAGGCATCCTGCAGCGCATAGTCGCGGCCAGCTTCGGCAATGCCGTATTCGACACGCAGCACATCATAGACGGCTGCGTCGCCAGCGGCAGTTGCGCCCGGAACGCGGAATAGATCGAGACCCGCCTTGGCGAAACGCCCGTCCCTTAACGCCGGCTGAGGTGCCTGTTCCCCCCAGAAAACGCTCACACCTTCGGCGGCTTCCGCTTTCAGATCGACGGGAGCGCGCAGCTTGTACATCGTCAGGCGGCGCAACAGCGCTTCCTGTTCGGAAGCGGTGATCTCGATGAGATAGTCCGTTCCGTCGCGCGCGATGAGGAAATCGAACAGAATCTTGCCCTGAGGGGTCAGAAGGGCGCTGGCGCGGGCTTCCCCTACAGGCAGATGCTCCACATCGGTGGTAATGAGATTGTTCAGAAACTCCTCGGCGCCGGTGCCGGAAACCCGGATCAGGCGGCGGTCGGCAAGAAAAGCGGAAGGCATGGCGTCACCGTTCGGTTCGTCGAGACTATGCGTCTGGGCAACAGCACATGTACCGGTGCCGGACGCTCATTCCGCACAGTTAGGATTTTTGCAAAAGAACGGCAAGCGCCGGGATAGGATCAATCGCCGGCGGTGAAGAACTTCCACTTGCCATCAGGCGAGATGCCGATGCGATAGAAGCTGTAATTGCCGTATTCCTGCATGTCCGCAAGGTCGCCGGCAGTGATGATGCGCAGCAGTTCCACTTTTTCAGGCGGTGTCAGCGTATTGAGCGGCTTTCCGGCGAAATAGGGGAAAACATAGGCTTCGTCCGGCGTGCCGGCATCAATATGGGCGTAACCGGTCGACAGGAGGTCGATGATGATCGCCAGCACTTCCAGCCCGTCGGTATCTCCTGAATAGCTTTTCAGTGCTGCGATCGGGTCTTCGCCGTCATTGCTGTCGATGCGGAATTCTTTCTGGCCGGCAGCGATGAATGGCCGCAACTTTTCAATATCGCCCGTCGCTGCCGCGTCGATGATCTGTTGGCGCAGCTTGCGTACGGCTTCCGGTGCCTTGGAAATATCGTGCTCGATGACCACTGACATTTCGGGGGTATTGTCCGGCTTGGAGGATTGCAGGTTCGTCTGGGCGGCAGATCGGTCGACCAGAGGGTCGGGCAGGGGAATGCCTTCCGAATCGCCCTCGATTTCCTCCGGCTCGGCGGGCGCGGTCTGCTCAGGCTGTTCGCCCTTCTGAGCCTGTGGCTCGCCTTCGTTGTTCTGGGCCGGCTTCAGCTCGGAAAGCGCAAAGGCTTGGCCCGGCAGGCCAATCGACCCGGCGGTCAGAGCGAGCACGATGGATAGCAGGGCGGAAGAGCGCAAAAGCCCCTTGCTCAGGCAAGACATGATAGACCCCGGCTTTACTGTATCACCCGCTGCGGAGAAAATTCGCCTTGAAGCATGCGCTGACGCAGCGATTCCAGCATTGCTTCCGCGCCAGCCTCGCCGTGGATCCGGATGGTTTCGCGCATGGCCAGAGCGATTGCAGCATCGGCGATGATCTCCGGCTCGATGCCGTCGGCCATGCCGTCAGCCCATGCCTCGTTCTGGTGTTCCAGAGCGACCTGCATCTTTTCATGCACGATCATATCGTCGATTTCGTTACGGCTTGTCTGCATTTTTCATCCTCGACAGGGCGGGCAAGTCCTTACCACCCTGTTAACAACACTAGCAGCCTTTTATCAAAACGGCACGGGCTGCGGCGAAAAGAGGTTAATAATCCTCTAATTTCCGAACCTGGACGCGATTTCCTGAGCGAGTGTTGCCCCTTCGTTACGGTAGTTCTCTTCTGCCATGATGGCGGCACGTGTGCAACTGGTGTGGATGGCCGCAAAGGAGCGGTATCCACGGTTGAATGCAGCCGTCATGCGCTGACGTCGTTCAGGTTCGTTGGCCGTGTCCGCAGCCAGAAGGTCGCCCATCGATTTGCGCCAGTCCTCCGGTCCGGAAGAAGGGCACAGCGTTCTCAGATATTGCACCGCACCCAATATTTCCGACAGCCGTGCCAGCTTGTCGTCATAGGGCGCGGGTTTGGGAGGTGCCGTTTCCGCAGGACGTGCCTCGGATGCTGCCTTGGAAGGCTGCGCGTAAACGGCGCCGTTTTGCCCGGTCGGCAGCATGGTCAGGAAAAGAGACAGGAAAATGGTTGGTCGTATCAAAATTTTATTCTGCCCCACACATACTCGTGAACATCCGGCGGGCGGACGGGTCTAGATAATCGCGATTCTGCCCTGCTGGCAATCATGCTAGCAGCCGCTCGGCGCATTCCACCACGCTTTCCGGGGCCGGCAGTCGGCGGATTTCCGCAAGCGTGTACCAGCCTGCGTCCGCTGCATCATCACCGACGGTCACAAGCGGATCGGCATCCGTTTCCACGGTGAAGACGGAGAGCAAAAAATGGCTCGTCAGGGTCCCATTTGCATCGTGCGAGGGAAGATCGTAGGTCGCGAAAAGTTGCGGATCGCGTGCGACAATGCCGGTTTCCTCGTGCAGTTCACGTAGCGCCGTCTCGGCCGGCGTTTCGCCTTCCTCGGCCCGTCCGCCGGGAAAGGCGAACATGTCCTTCGAGGGCGGATTGATGCGGCGCACGAGCAAAAGCCGGTCGCCATTTCTGACGATGGCGGAGGAGGCGAGGCGGGGCTTGATACGAACGGTCATGTAAGGTTTCGCGTGTCTCGGTCGGACGGTCTGGAAAAATCGATTCCGGTTTCTGCGCCGATGTTATAGTCCAGAATCGGTTCGATTGTGCAGGCAGAAGACGGTGGAATGAAGATCTATCTTATCTATGCGTTGGCGGCTCTTGCCGAAATTGCCGGCTGTTTTTCCTTCTGGGCCTGGCTGAAACTTGGCAGAACGGCGTGGATATTGTTGCCGGGCATGTTGTCGCTGGCCGCCTTTGCCTGGCTCCTGACGCTGGTGCCAGCGGAGGCCGCAGGCAGGGCGTATGCCGCTTATGGCGGCATCTATATTGCCGCTTCGCTTTTGTGGCTCTGGGGCGTCGAGGGCCACGCGCCGGACAAATGGGATATCGCCGGCGGCGCCGTCTGTCTCGCAGGGGCCACCATCATCCTGTTCGGGCCGCGGGGTTGAGGAGAAACATATGTGCGGACGTTTCGTCCTGAAAGCGACGCCGGAAGAGATTGCCGATTATCTTGACCTGATCGGGCTAGAGGATTTCCCCGCCCGCTTCAATATCGCGCCCACGCAGCCGATACTGATTGTCATGGAGGGTGAACGGCAGGAGCGCGGCAGCAACCTGCCCAATCGCCGGGCAGTGCTGGTTCGGTGGGGTTTCCTGCCCGGATGGGTCAAGGACCCGAAGGATTTTCCGCTGCTCATCAACGCGCGTTCGGAAACGGCAATCGGCAAGGCCTCCTTCCGCGCCGCCATGCGCCATCGCCGTGTGCTCGTGCCTGCGACCGGCTTTTATGAATGGCGACGTCCGCCGAAGGAAGAGGGCGGCAAACCCCAGCCCTATTTCATTCGCCCGAAGAAAGGCGGCATCGTCGCCTTCGCCGGTCTCATGGAGACATGGTCTTCGGCCGATGGTTCGGAGGTCGATACCGGCGTTATCCTCACCACGGCCGCCAATGCCGCCATCGGGCGCATTCACGACCGCATGCCCGTTGTCATCGCGCCTGAGGATTTCAGCCGTTGGCTCGACTGCAAGACCCAGGAACCACGCGAGGTCGCGGATCTGATGCGGCCGGTTCAGGATGATTTCTTTGAGATGATTCCCGTCTCGGACAAGGTCAACAAGGTCGCCAATGTCGGCGCCGATCTCATCGAGCCAGTGCCGGAAAGCGTGCCGCTGGCAAAGATCAAACCGGCGAAGGACGAGGGGCAGATGTCGCTGTTTTGACGTCTTTGCGCAGCGTGTGAGGCTGGTTATCTAAGCTCTGACATTGCCGCCAATTCTTCTCCCCGAGGGGGAGAAGGTGGCCGAAGGGTCGGATGAGGGGCTACGGCAGAGATATACGGTGGACTTGCCCCTCATCCCGCTGCCGCGGGCTTCTCCCCGGCGGGGAGAAGAACAAGCCTCATCCGCTCGCTCCCCATGCCTCAGTTCCGGAAGAAACTCAGCCGTTCCACCCGATCTTCTGCAAACCTTCCTGGATCATGATATCGGAATAGACGCGGTTGCGGCCGTTCGCCTTGGCGAGATAGAGCAGCTGATCGGCGGCATTCAACTGGTTGTCGAAGGGCTCGCCCTTCTCGATCTCTACGACGCCGAGCGAAATCGTCAGTGCGAGGCTGCTGCCGCTCAATTGTCGGCCGCTTTTTTCCACATGGGCGCGTAATTCTTCGCAGAATGCATAGGCGGCGTGGGCATCCAGGCCGCGCAGGAAGACCGCGAATTCCTCGCCGCCCAGACGGGCGGGAATGTGGCGGTGCGCGTCGCACTTGTCATGCAGAAGCTCCGCCAGCTTTTTTAGAGCCCGGTCGCCCGCATCGTGCCCCAGCGTGTCGTTGATCTTCTTGAAGTGATCGATGTCGAGGATGGCGACGGCGCCATTTTCGTCATTGTCATTGATAACGTCCATGAGTGCACGGGTGCGCTCGAAGAAGGAGCGGCGGTTCGGCAAGCCTGTCAGATGATCGCGCTCGGCCAGTTCGCGCAGGCGCTTGAGCTGTTTCAGCGTTTCTATGTTGTTGTCGATACGGCACTGCAACTCTTCCGGCACGAAGGGGCGATAGACGAAATCCGACGCGCCCGCCTTCAGGAAGCTTGCTGAAAGCAGCCGGTCCGTGGAGGATGATATGCCGATCACGCGCAGATCCTCCGAGGAGCGGCTGTCGCGAATGCGGCGCGTAAGTTCGTAGCCGTCCATATCGGGCATGTGATAATCGGTGATGACGAGCTGGATGGACGGGTCCTGCGCCAGGATTTCCAGCGCGCGATTGCCCGAATGCGCCTCGCTGACCTTGAAGTTCTGCCGTTCCAGAATTTCCACGAGGCCGGAGCGCGCGGTCCGCGCATCATCGACCACCAGAACGGAAAACTGCCTGTTGGTCAGAATCCTGTCGACGGTTTTGACCACCGCGTCGACGGTGCGGTGACCGTCCTTGACGATATAGTCGATGATCTTCTTCTCGGCATAACGCTTGCGGGCCTCCTCATCCACTGTCGCGGTGAAGACGATGGCGGGCACTTTGCGTTCGGAGAGCAGCGCCAGAATTTCACCCTTCGGAGCGTCGGGAAGATTGAGACCCGTCAGCGCCAGCGTGAAATCATGGGCGCGCAGCAGGGTATCGGCCGCGGCCATGCTGTCGCAGTGGATCACCTCGGCCTGCGTCTCTTCCAAAAGGCGCGTCTTCAGCAGCATGGACAGAGCAACGGAATCTTCAATCAGAAGGATTTTATCCTGCATGCCGCCCAAGCCCCCCATGGCCGTCTTCATGATGTCTCCACGAAACTTCATTCTTTCGCCACCGCACGTCACGGTATTGAAAATCTTGGTAACCGCAGAGGAATGAATCTCTAAAGTAGAAAATTTGTAATTTCTCAGTAATTGATGCGAGACTGTCCGTACAGTCGTCTCGTGGAAGTCGAATACTTTAGCATGGTTTTGTTGCAGTCACGTTACACTATAACGGATCGGCTCCATGGTCCTGGCCGGAATGGCGCATGACGGTAGCAAAAGAAAACGGCGCCATTCATAGCGCCGTGTTGTGCTCGGTTATCCCGGATTGACCGTCTTCGGTCAGCTGACCTATCAGGCGCCGACCTGTCCGATTTAAGAAAAATCGTTTATTTTCAAGCGGTTTTGGCTGCGGGCTTGCGCTTCAACATCAGCGCTGCGGCCGCGACGGCCTTCAGTCCGAGCGGGCGGTAGTGGCTTTTGAGGTCCGGCTTTGCCTGCGGCTGTGCCTTCGTCTCGTTCGTCATTTTCTCTCTCCACAATTCACGCCAAACGCCGTTGCGATGCGTGTGAGCCCCTTCTTTCGCGGCTAATCTTGACGGATTCGAGGCGGAAAACGCGAAGCCGGCCGTTCAGGGTGCGACATTTTGCGCCACGGCGCAGATAGGTGAAGCAAGAAAAATGATACCTGCGGTTTTAAATGCTGCGATCGAGGCCATTGCCGCCATTTCCGTCGTCATGCGCGTCCTCTTCGATCGTAAGCGTACCGTAGCGGCGGTGCCAGAGCCGCGCGCTGATGGGAATGAAGACGAGATAGGCGGCAACGGTGAGAACCAGCACCTCCCAGGTGAAGCTCATCAGCATGGCCACATAGAGAACGACGACGAGGATCATCGGCAGCACGAGATCGCGGCGGATACGGCTTGTGCCTGATTTTCCCGACCAGACCGGGAGGCGGCTGATAAGGAGATAACCGATCAGCACGGTATAGGCGGCAGCGACATAAGCGAATGGCTTGTCCGGCTCGACGCCGAGGAAGCCGAGATAGACCGGCAGCAGCACCAGCATGGCACCCATCGGGGCAGGGACGCCGACAAAAAACTCGTTCTGCCATGGCGCCTTGACCGGCCGTTCGATCATCACGTTGAAGCGCGCCAGGCGCAGACCCGCGGCGATGACATAGATGAGGGCGGCGATCCAGCCGATCGACCGCGCCTGATCGAGAAGATAGGCATAGACCACCAGCGCGGGCGCGACACCGAAATTGACGATATCGGCCAGACTATCCATCTGTTCGCCGAATTTGGACGTCGCTTTCATCATGCGGGCGATGCGCCCGTCTATGCCGTCGAGGAAGGCCGCGAGCAGCACCATGCCAACGGCGAGTTCGAAACGCCCTTCGATGGCCAGCCGCACGCCGCTGAGGCCGGCGCAGATGGCCAGAACGGTGATGAGATTGGGAACAAGCAGGCGAAAGGGAATTTCTCTCAGGCGCGGCCCGCGGCCGCTATCCTTTCTGCCCTCATGTTTTCCGTTCTGCGGCGGTTCGGCGATCGGCGTTTCCATGGCGCATGTCTTTCCTGATCGTCATCAGCCGCGGCGGCTGAGGAGCGGACCCTTGGCGGAACCGAACTCTGCCAGCACGGTCTCGCCGGCGATTGCCGTCTGACCCACGGATACACGCGGCTGGAAGCCTTCCGGGAGGAAGATGTCAAGGCGCGAGCCGAAGCGGATAAGGCCGAAACGCTCGCCGGCATCGACGGGCTCGTTTGGCTTGACCCAGCAGACGATGCGCCGAGCGACCATGCCGGCGATCTGCACCACGCCGACCTTGCCATGCGACGTTTCGATGACGAGGCCGTTGCGCTCATTGTCCTCGGAAGCCTTGTCCACCTCGGCATTGAGAAACAGGCCGGGGCGGTAGGCAACATTGACGATGCGGCCGCGGACCGGCGAACGGTTCACGTGGCAGTTGAAGACGTTCATGAACACCGAGATGCGCACCATCGGCTCCTTGCCCAGCTCCAGTTCCAGCGGCGGGATGACGGTCTGTACGGCGGAAACCCTGCCATCGGCGGGGCTGATGATCAGGTCGTCATCCTGCGGCGTCACGCGCTCGGGATCGCGGAAGAAATAGGCGCACCAGGCCGTCAGCACCAGGCCGACCCAGAACAGCGGTTCGGCGATCCAGCCGAGCACCAGCGATGCCACGAAGAAAGCGGCTACGAAGACATAACCTTCCTTGTGGATCGGTACGATGGTGTTGCGAATGGTGTCGAACAGATTCATATGGTTCCTTGCTCCGGTTTTGTCTGTCGCGTCTATATGTGGTCGTGATACGACATGATCCATACGGACGTGCGACAAATTTTGCCTAGCTGGTTACAGCCAAACGGACCGCCCGGCAATGGTCCCCTTGCCATGCGGGGGCCGTTATCAGGCGTTTATGCGCCTCAATGCGCTGGTTCGCCGCGGTCCACGACACCGAGATCGTCGGTTTCGCGAACATGGCGCAGCATCTCTTCTGCCCGGATAGCTTCGCGCTGGCGGCTCCACATCGAGGCGTAAAGACCGTTCTGGGCCATCAGGGATGTATGCGTGCCGCGCTCCGCGATCAGCCCTTCCTTCAGCACGATGATTTCATCTGCGCCGATCACCGTGGAGAGCCGGTGGGCGATGACCAGTGTGGTGCGGTTTTTCGAAACGATATCAAGCGCGCTCTGGATTTCCTGCTCCGTATGCGTATCGAGCGCCGAGGTCGCCTCGTCGAGGATCAGGATCGGCGGTGCCTTGAGGATCGTCCGGGCAATCGCCACACGCTGCTTTTCGCCACCGGAGAGCTTCAGCCCGCGCTCCCCGACCATGGTGGCGTAGCCATCCGGAAGCTTTCCGATGAAGGCGCTGATCTGGGCTGCATCCGCTGCCGCCGTGATGTCTTCGTCATTCGCCGAAGGGCGGCCGTAACGGATATTGTAGGCCAGTGTATCGTTGAACAGCACCGTATCCTGCGGAACCATGCCGATGACGGAACGGAGGCTCTTTTGCGTCACGTCGCGGACATCCTGCCCGTCAATCGTGATCGCCCCTTCCTGGATATCGTAGAAACGGTAGAGCAGCCGCGAGATCGTTGATTTTCCTGCACCTGAAGGCCCGACAATGGCGACTGTCTTGCCCGCCGGCACGTCGAAGGAAATGCCCTTCAGGATCGGTCTCTCGGCATCATAGGCAAAATGCACGTCGCGGAACGAGATCGCGCCGGGACCGGCGGCGAGCGGCGTCGCACCCGGCCTGTCGGTAACCTCGGCTTCCACTTCCAGAAGCTCGAACATCTGCTCGATATCGGCGAGGCCCTGACGGATTTCGCGATAGACGAAACCGATGAAATTGAGTGGCACGGAAAGCTGCAGCAAAAGTGCATTGATGAAGACGAAATCACCGATCGTCTGTTCGCCGCGCTGCACGGCAAGCGCCGACATCACCATCATGACGGTGGAGCCAAGGCCGAAAATCACACCCTGGCCGAAGTTCAGCCAGCCGAGTGAGGTCCAGATCGAGATCGCCGATTTTTCGTAACGCGCCATTGCGACATCGAAGCGCTGCGCCTCCATCTCTTCATTGCCGAAATATTTGACGGTTTCGAAATTCAGCAGCGAGTCGATTGCCTTGGTATTGGCATCGGTGTCGCTGTCGTTCATCGCGCGGCGGATGGAGATTCGCCAGTTGCTGGCCCGGACAGTGAACCAGATATAGGCCCAGACGGTGATGACCGTGACGAGAACGTAGGAAAAGCCGTAGGACGCCCAGAAGATGATTGCCGTCAGCAGGAATTCGATGAAGGTCGGCGCGGTGTTGAGGATGGTGAAGCGGACAATGGTTTCGATGCCCTTGGTGCCACGCTCGATAACCCGCGAGAGCCCGCCGGTCTTGCGCTCCAGATGGAAGCGCAGCGAAAGCCGGTGCATGTGTACGAATGTTCTGTAGGCCAGCTGGCGGACCGCGTGCTGACCGACGCTGGCAAAAAGCGAATCGCGCAGCTGGTTAAGCCCGACCTGTATCAGCCGCGTCAGATTATAGGCGATGACAAGGGCGACCGCGCCCAGCAGGAAGACCGGGACCAGCCCCGCCATATCGAGCCTGCCATTCAGCGCGTCTGTCGCCCATTTGAAGAAATAGGGGACGGAGATGAGGACCAGCTTGGCGACAACAAGGTATACGGTGGCCCAGACCACCCGCATCTTCAGATCCCACCGCCCCTCCGGCCACATATAGGGCCAGAGATTGATCAGCGTCTGGGTGGGATTGCTGGAATCCGCAGAAATGGTTTTTTTCTTCGTGGCCATCATACTCTCCGGTCACTGCCGGAAGCCGACAGCATGACGGCGGCTTTGGTCAAGCCGCCGCGCGCGTCACAGATAGGACCGTTGCGGATTTACCGCAACGGTTCAGTTGCTCAAGAGCCACCTTTCAGCCGCTTGCGGTGAAGTTCTTCCGCATTCGGCAGGGCCTCTTTCGGCACGCCGAAAATCTGGCCGGGCTCGATCAGGTCAGGGTTTTTGATCTGGTCCTCATTGGCGAGATAGATCGTGGTATAACGGACGCCCTGGCCATAGACGCGGCGCGAAATCTGCCACAGCGTGTCACCACGGCGGATGATGACGCTGTTCTGGCTTTCGGCCAGCGGCGCCTGCTCGAAGGTCTGCGGACCGGCTGGCGCCTGTGGCGTGGGAGCGGGCGGCGCGGTGATGTGGAGTTCGGCAAGCCTGCTGGCCAGCGAAGCCAGCCCCTTGCCGATTGCCGCCACGTCATTCGGCCAGGCTTCGACCGATGTCAGCAGCTGGCGCGCCTTGGCGGCGATGTCGCCGGCGAAGGCTGTGAAGTCCGGCTCGGTGGCTGCCGCGGTGCGGAACTCCGAAAGCGATTTCAGCGCAATCACCACGGCAGAGCGGCCGGCTATTGCCTGATCGAGCGCCGGTGTCGGCTGGTCCCTGTAGAGATTGGAGAGGATGCCGAAGGCCTTGGCGACATCGGTGCGCAGCTTTTCGAAAGCGGCGCGGTCGCTTGCCGTGCTCTGGTTTTCGGCCGGCACTGCAGTCGTCGCCGCTGACGAAGAAGCAGACGGCGTCTGCATCGCGACGGTTGCCTGGTCGGTCTGCGGCCTTTCGAACGGAACGCGCACGCGCACTTTCGCGGTGCCGTCGGCATTCAGCTCCTCGACGGTGATGATGTGGCTGCCAACGGCGAGATCGACCTCGCCTTCGATGACAAAATGCCCGGAGGCTTCCGTCGTGGCCTTGCCGATTTCCCTGTCATCGACCAGCGCGCGAACCGTCGAACCGGCGGGCGCGGAACCCGCGACGAAAATCTTCGATCCCTCGAACTCGACGGCAGTGACCTGGACGCTCGACGTCAACGGAGCGGCGGCAGCGGCCGCGCCGGCAAGCGGTACGGAGGCCGCATTGGCGTTGGTCGCAGCCGTTGCCGCAGGCTGTTGTGATGGCGTTTGCGGCTGAAGCGCCGGAGGGGCCGCCTCCGGCATGGCGAGGACCCGGCTTGCCTTGCCGGGCTTTGAAACCATGGCCAGAAGCTCGCCGGCCTTGCCTTCCGGAACGGAAACCGTCGCCACTTCCTCAGACTGCGTCGCCTTGCCGGCGGTATCGGTCGAACGCAGCACCAGTTCATGGTCGCCGGGCGGCAGGGGATTGTCGAAAACGGCTGCGAAATCGCCGGAGCCGTCGATCGTTGTCTGGGCGACGACCTTGCCGTTGCTCAGGATTTCAAGTTTCGCACCCGGCTGCGCCTTGCCGGCAACAACCGCCGAACCATCAGGCTCGACGCGCAGGACGTCGAAAGTCGGCGCGCCGGAAGAGGTCTGCGTGGCATCGGCTGGCGCCGCCGCCGGCTTCGCCGCTTCGGGCGCGCCATCGTCGGTGCCGGCGAAGACGCCCGCGAGACGACGCACCTGCGCCGCCGCTGCCGCCGCATTGTCAGGCAGGCCGCGCAGGAAGGCCGTGGTGCGCTCGGCGGCGGTGCGGGCCGTGGTGATGAGCCGCGACGTCGTTTCATCCAGCGACTCGGGAATTTCGATATTCGTCAGTTCCTTGAGCGAGGTCTCGACCTTCTTGCGCGCCGCTGCGAAATCGGCGTCGGAGGGGACCTTGCTGTCGGCGAAAAGCGTGGTCAGATCCTTGATCGACTGTGTGGCGGAAGCCGCCAGACGGCCGACCTTGTCGGCGATATTGGCGGTTTCTTCTGCCGCATCGGACAGGATGTCGCCCGCCTTGTCGGCGCCCATTTCCACGCTGTTCTTCACGGCGTTGCCCGCCTCGTTGATGGCGTCGCCGATCGGCTTGCCGTCGTTTGAAATCCGCGGCAGGACGAAAAAGATCATGAGCAGGGATGCAATCCCCAACACGATCAGCGCCAGCAAACCGGCTTTATTGTTTTTCATCCTGGGTGCTCCGGATAATTCAAGCTTTTCACACGAGTTGAGATTGCTAGCGTCTTACCTTGCGCCAGACAAGCGGTGAGTGGCCAAAAGGCCATATTTGCAAGGGATTTCCCAAATTTTCTTGACGTGCCGCATTGCACATAGTTCCTTCCCTTCATGACGGACAAAAATACAGCGATTCGATCCATCTGCGTTTATTGCGGCTCCCAGCCCGGACGTGATCCCGCCCACATGGAAGCAGGCCGTGCGCTTGGGAAATCCATTGCCGAAAACGGCATTCGCCTGGTTTATGGTGGTGGCACCAAGGGCATCATGGGCGCAGTTGCCAGCGGCGTTCTTTCCAATGGCGGCGAAGTGACGGGCATCATACCGGAATTTCTGGTCGACATGGAGGCAACACGCCATTCTCTCGGACAATTGAACGAGCTTGTCATCACCAAGGACATGCACGAGCGCAAACACATGATGTTCGAGCGCTCGGATGCTTTCGTCACCCTGCCGGGCGGTGTCGGCACGCTGGAAGAGATCGTGGAGATCATGACCTGGGCGCAGCTCGGCCGTCACGCGAAGCCAATGGTCTTTGCCAATATCAACGGTTTCTGGAACCCGATGCTAGAACTCGTGCAACATATGCGCGACCAGGGCTTCATCCACCGTGCGCATCTTCTCAATCCGCTCATCATTGACGAGGTGAAGGACATCGTCCCCGCCATCATCGACCGCGCGCTGGCCCAGCAGAACCCTGAAGGCGACCCTTCGGTGATTTCGCGCCTGTAGGCCCGGCGATTGTTAACGGCCGCTCGGGCGGCTCGTTACAATTTTAAATGTATATTAATATAGATTTAACGGCGGCATCCTTCCGCCCGTCCTTTTCGTGGCCCGGCGACTGATCCTGTGTCACCGTTTCCCAGGCGTTGGTTATCGCGGAATTTTGCTCCGCCGCCTCGGGTGGGTGTCATCGGCAATGATTGCTTTCGTGATGCGGCTGAAGAGCCGGACGCATTTCATTATCAAGAGAAACCCGCTGCGGGGCAGGGAGGTCGTCTTCGGTTCGGTCGCCCGCCGCCGGGCGGAGGCAAAGACGCGGCTTGCAATCGTCATCGCCGTCTTCATTGCGATCTATGGCGTTGCCGCTGCGCGCCTCGTTCAATATGGGCTCGCCGAACCCGTTTCCACCGCATGGATCAATTCCGGCGTCAACGCCATCGCCTCACGGCCTGACATCGTCGACCGCAACGGCACGCTTCTGGCGACCGATCTCAACATGGTATCGCTTTATGCGGATCCGCGCAGGATCGTCGATCCGGACGAGGTGGTGGAAAAACTCGCGACCGTTATTCCCAATCTGGACTGGCGCGAGACGCATCGTAGATTGCGTTCGGATACAGGCTTCCAGTGGTTGCGACGCCAGCTGACACCGCGGCAGCAGGCGGATATTCTCAATCTCGGCATACCGGGTATCGGTTTCCGTCCGGAAAAACGGCGGTTTTATCCGGGCGGCCCAACCGCTTCGCATATTATCGGCCACGTCAATGTCGACAATCAGGGTCTCGCCGGCATGGAACGTTACCTGGACCAGCAGGGGCTGGCCGATCTGCGCGCTGTGGGTCTTGCCAGCGGCACGCCACTGGAACCGGTGCGGCTGTCCATCGATCTCAGGGTACAGAACATCGTTCGCGACGTGGTCGTGAAGGCGAAAAGTGCCTATCAGGCCGAAGCCGCCGGCTCGGTGATCCTGGATGTGGAGACGGGCGAAGTGCTGGCCATGGCTTCCGTCCCGGATTACGATCCGAACGAACCTTCCCGCACCCTCGCTGATGGCAGCGTCGACAAGGAGTATGAAAAAGGCTGGTTCAACAGGATGAGCAACGCCACCTTCGAGATGGGCTCCACATTCAAGAGCTTCACGCTCGCCATGGGTCTGGATGCCGGGGCGATTACGCTCAATTCGGTGGTGGATGCGTCGCGGCCGATCCGCATGGGCGGCTTCACCATCAGGGATTTCAAGGGAAGAAACCGGCCGCTCTCCATTCCGGAAGTGTTTCAATTTTCATCGAATATCGGCACGGCGGCGGTGGCTGACAGGGTCGGTGTCGAGGGCCATCAACAATTCCTGACGAAGCTTGGTCTGCTGACCAGAATGGACACGGAAATGCCCGGCGTTGCCACGCCGACCCAGCCGAGAAACTGGAAGAAAATCAATTCCGTCACCATCTCCTTCGGCCATGGCGTTGCTACCACTCCGTTGCAGACGGCGGTGGCCGCTGCAGCCCTTATCAATGGCGGAAGCCTGATCTCTCCGACCTTTCTGCCGCGTTCGAAAGAGACTGCGGCATCGCTTGCGCGCAGCGTCATCAACGACAGGACGAGCGCCGACATGCGTTACCTGTTCAACTGGAACGGCATCAAGGGTTCCGGCCGTGGCGCACAGGTGGAGGGGTTTCATGTCGGCGGCAAGACGGGGACGGCAGACAAGGTGATCAATGGCCGTTACGCCAAGGACATCAATTTCAACGCCTTCGTGGCCGGTTTTCCCATGCACAAGCCGAAATATGTCGTGCTGACCATGATCGATGCGCCAAGGACCGGCGTGAACGGCGGCCGCACGGCAGCCTCGACAGCGGCCCCCATGACGCGCGAGATCATCGCCCAGACGGCGGGCCTCCTCGGTGTCAAGCCGCGCTTCGGCTATGAGGGAAACCCGCAATTGCTGGTGGATTACTGACGCCTGGCTACCTCACTCCTGTTCAGGGAGCAGGAGTGAGAAAGGATTTGGTCATCGCTTGAGCCGCAGCAGGCTTGAGCCGGTGTAGATCGCAAGCGCCACCCAGATCATTGCGAAAGCCGCCAGACGCACCATGTCGAACGGCTCCTTGAAGACGAAAATGGCTATCAGGAAGATCATCGTCGGCGCGATATATTGCATGATGCCGATGGTGGAGAGCTTCAGCAGTTTCGCACCATTGCCATAGAGAATGAGGGGAACGGCGGTGATGAGACCGCTTGCCGCCAGAAGCCAGGTATCGGCGGAATTGCCGCCCATGAAATGCGCCTGTCCGCTGAACGCAAGCCAGATCATGACCAGCACGGCGGGAATAGACAGCAGCATGACTTCCAGCAGGAAGCCCTGCGTCGCGCCTATGGGCAGGGTTTTACGGAAAAAGGCGTAAAAGCCCCAGGAAACGGTGAGCGCTATGGAAACCCATGGCAGGCTGCCCGCATGCCAGGTGAGGATGGCCACCGCAACCGCCACGAGGCTGATGGCGGCGATCTGCGCCGGATAGAGTTTTTCCTTCAGCAGTACGGCACCGAGGAAGATGCTGAACAGCGGATTGATGAAATAGCCGAGCGCGGCATCAAGTGCGCGGCCCGCGCCGATCGACCAGATGTAGACGCCCCAGTTGATACTGATGAGCGCAGCCGTAAGACTCGCCATCGCAAGCATCTTCGGACTTCTCAGCGCCGTACGGATTTCAGCCGTACGCCCGAGCACGATCAGCACCACCGCTGCGATCGGCACCGACCAGACGACGCGATGCACGATGACCTCGATCGGTGAAATATGTGCAACTGCCTTCATGTAGAAGGGCAGGAAACCCCACAAAAGATATGCGGAAAGCGCGAAAGCAAAACCGCGCGCGCTGTCGCCGCCCTCTTGGGCTGGAAGCGTTTTGTCGAGTGCCATGGGAGTACCGCCAATTGTTCGGATGGCGTTTTATAACGGATCGGCACAATGGCGGCCAATTCATTTCCGTGAAGGGTTCATGAGAAAAACTGCATGAATAAAAGGCGCTTTGCCTTACAAACGTGCTGATCAGCGCCGGGTAAATGATTCCCGCAGGAAACCCCTGCGTGAATCATCATCTTATCCTGCCGCCACAACGTGCTGAAATAAATACTATTTTCCGGCAAAACGGTCGTTAGCGCGGATCAGTTGATCGAGAATGCCGGGCTCGCTCATCGCATGTCCCGCAGCCTCGATAATGTGGAAATCCGCGTCCGGCCAAGCCTTGGCCAGCTGCCAGGCATATTTCAGCGGGCAGGGCATATCGTAACGTCCATGCACGATGACACCGGGAATATTCCTGAGCTTGCCGGCATCGCGCAGCAATTGTCCTTCCTCAAGCCAGCCGCCATTAACGAAGAAGTGGTTTTCGATGCGGGCGAAGGCAATCGCGTATTTGTCTTCACCGAAATCCTCGACGCGGTCGGGATCGGTGACGAGTGCAATGGTCGCGCCCTCCCATTGGCTCCATGCTTTCGCGCATTCCAGCTTCTTCGTTTCGTCAGTGCCTGTGAGATAGCGATTATAGGCCTGCATCATCTCGCTGCGTTCGGCTTCGGGAATGGGTGCGATGAATTTTTCCCATTGATCCGGATAGATTTCAGAGACGCCGAACTGGTAGTACCAGTCGAGTTCCGGCCGGGTGACGGTGTAGATACCGCGCAGGACCAGTTCGCTGACGCGGTCCGGATGGGTTTCGGCATAGGCGAGCGCCAGCGTCGAACCCCAGGAGCCGCCGAACACCAGCCATTTCTCGAAGCCGCAGAGTTCACGCAGCCGTTCAATATCGGCAACCAGATGCCATGTGGTGTTGGCTTCGAGTTCCGCGTGTGGCGTGGAGCGACCGCAACCGCGCTGATCGAACAGGATGACATCGTAAAGATCGGGATCGAATACCCGGCGATGGGTGGGATTTACCCCGCCGCCCGGGCCCCCGTGCAGGAAGACCGCCGGCTTAGCGCCGCGTGTGCCCACCCGCTCCCAATAGATCGTGTGGCCGTCACCCACGTCGAGCGTGCCGGTCTCGAAGGGTTCGATCTCTGGATAAAAGCCGCGCAGTTCGTCAGTCATGTTTTATCGTTCCTCAGGCGGCCATTCGGCCGTGTCATGATCCGGATGTTGGTAGGAGGTGATCTCGGCCTCATCGACGCCCTGTTCGACTGCCGGTTTGGCGAAGAGCTGCTCGATCCACGGCATACGCTTGTGGATGTTCACCTGCACCTGCGGCTCTATCTTCTCGGGATGGTCGAAAGCGCCGATCGCGATCTCCACGCCGCCGGGATAATGATAGGTCAGCGGTGTGCCGCACTTGTTGCAGAAACCGCGATGGATTTTCCGCGACGAGCGGAAGAGGGCAGGCTGGCCGCGTGTCCAGGTCAGATGTGCCTGATCGGCAGTCACAAGTGCGCCAAAGAAATTGCCGAAATGTTTCTGGCACATGCGGCAGTGGCAGATGGAGGCCCTGCCGAGCTTGCCCGCATGGAACCGCACGGCGCCGCACTGGCAGCCGCCGGAAAAACCCGTTTCGCTCATTGTCTGTTCTCCGGTGGCCAGTTTTCGGTGTCGTGGTCGGGGTGTTGATAGGAAACGAGATTGGCAAGATAGTCCACCTGCGTCAGGTCGTCCTCGGTCGCAACGGCGGGCAGGGTGTGGAGGTTGTCGACAAAATCGATCTTCCGTTCCACGCCCCATTGGATGGTTGGCGGCAGCGCGGCGGGATCGTCGAAGGCGCCGGCCGCCAACGCAATGCCATCCGGGGCCTCATAGGTTAGCGGCGTGCCGCACTCGGGGCAAAAGCCGCGCTTCACGACGCTGGAGGACTGGAAGCGTTTCGGCTCGCCGCGCGTCCATGTGAACTCCACATTGCGAACTGAAACCAGTGGCGCGTAATAAGCCCCGAAAGCCTTCTGGCACATGCGGCAATGGCAGATGGAACTGTCTTTCAGGTCGCCAGTGGCGCGAAAACGGACCGCGCCGCATTGGCATCCGCCGGTATATGTCGTCATCTTCGGTCCTCCCGGATCGTTCTGATAATGTGGAGACAGACATTATCTAAGTCTGTGAGGACGTCATGGTTCCAGAAGCGGAGGATGGTCCAGCCGTCTTTTTCAAGCCGCACGGTTCTTTCATGATCGTAGTGTAAAGCTGCCTCGGATGTATGTTGAGAGCCATCGATCTCGATAATAAGTCGATGATCGGAACAGGCGAAATCGACGATAAAACCGGCAATCGGCATTTGTCTGCGGAAACTCAAGCCTTCAAGGCGATGGGCGCGAATTGCGTTCCAGAGTTTCAGCTCGGCATCCGTCATTACTTTCCGCATTTGCTTCGCGTATTTGCGATGCATTGGGTCTACATCTGCATGCGGCATGATCTGGCTCGCCGTTTAGTGCCTCGCCTTAGATTGGTTGAGGGAACTTAAAATCGCAAGCGTATTGTGGTGGGCGAGGATACCCCCCTCTGCCCTGCCGGGCATCTCCCCCACAAGGAGGGAGATCGGCATGACGCGCCTGCGTCGCTCCATTTCGACCGAAGAGAAATGCGGGGCCTAACAACGAGTCGATCTCCCCACCTGTGGGGGAGATGCCCGGCAGGGCAGAGGGGGGTAAACCGCAAGCCGCAGCCTCAAGCGCTGGACGCAAGCCCTACCGCCTCAACTCCCAGGTCGTCGTCCGCTCCCCGGTCTCCTTGTCCTTGCCATCCTTCAACTGAATGCCCTTCTCCGAAAGCTCATCGCGCAACCGATCGGCCTCTGCAAAGTTCTTCGCCTTCAGCATTTCCAGACGCAATTCCACCAGAGCGTTGACCGCCGAAACGATGGCCTCGTCCATTTCAGTTTTCTTCGGCAGCACGCCCAAGAGGGCAGCACTCGCCGCGAAGGCCGGCAGCTTGGATGGGTCCACATTGGCCGCGTGCGCCAATGCGTGCAGCGCCTGCACGGCCGCAACGGTGTTGAGATCGTCGGCAAGCGCCTCAAGCACGGTTTCATCCGGCGCGGCATCGGAGGCTTCCGCCGCCGGCCATTTGGCGAGCAGGCGTTCGGCCTCTTCCAGACGCTTTACCGAAAAATCGATCGGCTCTCTATAATGCGTCATCAGCATCGCAAGACGCAGAACCTCGCCCGGCCATTTCCGGCCGCCGAATTTCTCCGTGTGCAGCAATTCATAGATCGTCACGAAGTTGCCCTCGGACTTCGACATCTTGCGGCCTTCCACCTGCACAAAGCCGTTATGCATCCACACGTTCGCCATGACATGCGTGCCGTGCGCGCAACGGGACTGGGCGATTTCGTTCTCGTGATGTGGGAAGATGAGGTCGAGCCCGCCGCCGTGAATGTCGAAAACGTCACCGAGGTAGCGGCCGGACATAGCGGAGCATTCGATATGCCAGCCGGGACGGCCGCGGCCCCAAGGGCTTTCCCAGCCGGGCTCGTTGTGGGAGGAAAGCTTCCAAAGCACGAAATCGCCGGGGTTCTTCTTGTGGGCATCCACCGCCACGCGCGCGCCCGCCTGCTGCTCGTCCAGCGGACGCTTCGAAAGCTGCCCGTAATCCGCCATGGAGCGAGTGTCGAACAAGACCTCGCCACCGGCCGTATAGGCGTGGCCGCGTGTGATCAGTTTCTCGATAATGTCGATCATCTGTGCGATATTGTCGGTCGCGCGCGGTTCGACACTTGGCTGAAGGCAGCCCAGCGCCGCGACGTCCGCATGGAACTGGTCAGCCGTCTTTTCCGTCACGGCGTGAATAGCATCGTTGAGCGGCAGATGCGGATAGTCCCGCAGCGCCCGCGCATTGATCTTGTCATCAACGTCAGTGATGTTGCGAGCATAGGTGACGTGATTTTCGCCATAGACATGGCGCAGCAGCCGGAAGAGAACATCGAACACGATGACGGGTCGCGCGTTGCCGATATGGGCGAAATCATAGACCGTCGGGCCGCAGACATACATGCGCACGTTTTCAGGATCGATGGGCGCAAATTCCGCCTTTTCGCGGGTCAGCGTGTTGTGAAGTTTCAGGCGCAAGGACATGCGGCAATTCCCTAAAGGCAGTCAGTTGTCCTGACCGGGCCGTTTGTCTGTAAGACCTTGCGGGAGACGAAAACGAGCCGGCCGGTGGCGAACCAGCAAAATTATTTCAGCAGCAGGTGCAGATCGTCGTTTTCATGACTTGCGTTATGGCGCGGCGGTCATGCGCGGTCAAGCGTTTCTCTCGTGACGTTGGCTGACCCGCCGACCGGCATCACTCCGGCGGACGGTAATCCACGAACCGGTTTTCCCGGACCAGGAAGAGCTTGCCGGTCTCTTTGAGATCGGGCGAAGCAAGCGGCAGGATGGCTGCGGCCACCTCTGACGGATGCGGCACGGTGGCGGGATCTTCGCCGGGCATGGCCTGCGCGCGCATTGCCGTGCGCGTGGCGCCGGGATTGATGCTGTTGACGCGAAGCGCGCTCTTCTGCGTCTCCGCCGCCCAGGTGCGGGCAAGTGCTTCCACAGCTGCCTTGGAGGTGGAGTAGACGCCCCAGAAGGGACGACAGCTATGAGCGGCACCCGAGGACAGGATCAATGCCCGACCGGCGTCAGATTTGAGAAGCAGCGGCTCGACCGAGCGGATCAGCCGCCAGGTGGCGGTGACGTTGATGGTCATGACCCTTTCGAAAACCTTTGCCTCGATATGGCCGACCGGCGAGATGACGCCGAGGACACCGGCATTGGCGACCAGAATATCCAGCTTGCCCCAGCGCTCGTAGATATTGGCGCCCAGCGCATCGATGGCTTTCATGTCGGAGAGATCGAAGGGAACCAGTGTCGCGGTGCCGCCGACGGCTTTTATGGCGTCGTCCAGTTCCTCAAGGCCGCCCACCGTGCGGGCGCAGGCGATGACATGCGCACCCGCCTTGGCCAGCTCCAGCGCCGTGAAATAGCCAATGCCGCGTGATGCGCCGGTGACGAGAGCGATGCGCCCCTTGAGATCGATAGTCATGGTCTCCCCCGAAATGATTGCGCCTTCTTCTACGAAGCCGCAGCCGCCCGCTGCAAGCAATTAAATTGTCGCAACTGGCGTGCGGAATAAAAGGCAAGAAAAAAGCGGCCACCGGAGACCGGTGGCCGCTTGTTCTGTCGGGATTATCAGCCGTTGCTGGCCAGCATGGAAATCTTGCTGCCCATCGCCTCGCCGTTCTTGTCGAGGAGGCGGGTCGGATAATCGCCGGTGAAATAATGGTCGGTGAACTGCGGCCGCGCCGGATTACGGTTTTCACCGCCCACCGCGCGATAAAGCCCGTCGATCGACAGGAACGCCAGCGAATCGGCGCCGATATATTTCGCCATCGCCTCGACATCCGCATACTGGTTCGCCAGCAGCTTGTCGGCATCAGGCGTGTCGATGCCGTAGAAATCCGGATGGAAGATCATCGGGCTGGCGACGCGGATATGCACTTCCTTGGCGCCAGCCTCGCGGATCATCTGCACGATCTTGACCGAGGTCGTGCCGCGCACGATGGAATCATCCACCAGCACCACGCGCTTGCCTTCGATCATCGCCCGGTTGGCGGAATGCTTGAGCTTGACGCCGAAGGCGCGGATCTGCTGGGTCGGCTCGATGAAGGTGCGGCCGACATAATGGTTGCGGATGATACCGTATTCGAAGGGAATGCCGCTTTCCTGCGCAAAACCGAGCGCTGCGGGCGTGCCGCCATCGGGAACGGGCACCACCACATCGGCTTCGAGCGGTGCTTCCTTGGCAAGGTTCATGCCCATGTTCTTGCGCGTCGTGTAGACGTTGCGGCCGCCAACGACGGAATCGGGACGGGCGAAATAGACATATTCGAACAGGCAGAGACGCTCGGGCTGCGGCTTCGACGGCTTGCGCGCATCGATGGTGATCGAACCGTCAGGCTGGATCTCGCAGATGATGACTTCGCCGTTTTCAACGTCGCGCACGAATTTCGCGCCGATGATATCGAGAGCACAGGTCTCCGAGCAGAAGATAGGCTTGCCGTCCAGCTCGCCCATGACCAGCGGGCGGATACCGATCGGGTCACGCGCGGCAATCAGCTTGGTGCGGGTCATCGCCAGCATCGAGTAACCGCCTTCCATCTGCCTGATGGCATCGATGAAACGGTCGGCGGTGGAGGAATGACGGGAGCGGGCGATGAGGTGCAGCACGACTTCGGTATCGGAGGTCGACTGACAGATGGCGCCTGTCGCGATGATCTGGCGGCGCAGTGTCAGGCCGTTGGTGAAGTTGCCGTTATGGGCAATCGAAATACCGCCTTCTTCCAGTTCGGCAAACAGCGGCTGTACGTTGCGCATCGCCACTTCGCCCGTGGTGGAATAACGGGTGTGGCCGATGGCGATGGAGCCGGGCAGGCGGGCAAGCGTTGCCGGATCGGTGTAATGATCACCGACGAGGCCCATATGGCGTTCCTGATGAAAGCGCTTGCCATCGAAGGAGACGATGCCGGCTGCTTCCTGGCCGCGATGCTGCAGGGCATGCAGGCCAAGCGCGGTCAGCGCCGAGGCGTCGGCATGGCCGAGAATGCCGAAAACGCCGCATTCTTCATGCAGCGTATCGCCGTCGATCTCTTCCTTGAAAGTGGCCTCAGGAAACTTGGAATGCGAAAGCGGCTCAATCATCCGGCTTGCCCTTGCTCTCTACCGAGAAAAAAGAAAGACCATTCCGGTGAGTGTTTCCCCCGGTCGGTCCGTCTGTGTCGTGCTTGATATTTAGCACAAATAGCGCGCCTTGCATGCATTGCAAGACGCGACACTGTGTCAATTATTCGTTGCCGGCGGATTTGTTGCCGGCACATCTTCGGCAGGCGCCTGCGTGGTCGTCTGTTCCTGCGGTTTTCCAAGGATGCGAGCGCGGATCTGCGGCTCGATATCGTCAGGCAGAACCGCTTCCAGCTTGCCAACCAGCCCGTCAAGGAAGGGCTTGGACTTCGCCTGCGTCACCCATTCCGGCTGTGTCTTCACATCCACCAGCCAGTTCCAGAAGGCGACGGCGACCACTAGAAGCAGGATGCCGCGCGCCGCGCCGAACAGGAAGCCCAGCGTGCGATCCAGTGCGCCGATGCGGCTGTCGATGATGAAATCGGCAATACGCGAGGTGATGAAGGAAATCACGATCAGCGAGACGAGGAAAACGACGCCCGCCGAACCGGCAATGGCGATCTTGTCGTCATCGGTATAGTTGCGCGCATAGGGCAGCAGGACCGGATAAAGATAATAGGCGGCGGCGACCGAACCGGCCCAGCTCGCAATCGACAGGATTTCGCGGGAAAAACCGCGGACCATCGCGAGAATGGCGGAGAAAAGAACAACGGCGATGACGATGCCGTCGAAAATTGTAATGGGCATATACCAACTCCGGAGGTGCGACGCCCTGTCAGGCGCTGCCTTGCCAATTTTGCGATCCTCTTACACCACTGTTTCCTTTGGCGAAAGGATCAATATTCGTCGTCCTCAACCTGTTTGAACCGGTTGCCGGAGCCGGCGATGCGGGCCACGAGGTCCGGAAGGCTTTCGATTTCCGTCCAGCGCCCCTTGCCGCCTTTCGGCAATTCAGCCGAAGCAGAAGGCAGAAGTGCGGCGGAAAAGCCGAGTTTTTCAGCTTCTTTCAATCGCTGGCCCGTATGCGAGACCGGACGCACCGCGCCCGACAGGCTGATTTCGCCGAAATAGACGCAATCGGCGGGCAGGGCAAGACCGGCAAGCGAGGAAACCAGCGCAGAAGCAATAGCCATATCGGCGGCCGGCTCGGAAATCCGGTAGCCTCCGGCGACGTTGAGATAGACATCGTGCTGACCGAGCTTCACGCCGCAATGGGCCTCCAATACCGCGAGAATCATGGCGAGTCGCGACGAATCCCAGCCGACCACCGCGCGGCGCGGTGTACCGAGCGAGGTGGGCGCGACCAGCGCCTGCACTTCAACGAGCACGGGGCGTGTCCCCTCGATGCCGGCAAAAACCGCAGCGCCCGGTGATTTTTCGTTGCGTTCTCCCAGAAACAGTTCGGATGGATTGGACACTTCCCTGAGGCCGCGATCCGACATTTCGAACACGCCGATTTCATCGGTCGGCCCGAAGCGGTTCTTGACGGTTCGAAGAATGCGGTAATGGTGGCCGCGGTCACCTTCGAAATAAAGGACGGCATCGACCATGTGCTCCACCACGCGCGGGCCAGCGATCTGGCCTTCCTTGGTGACATGGCCGACAAGCACCATGGTCGCGCCTGTCTGCTTGGCGAAACGGATCATCGCCTGCACGCCGGTGCGCACCTGTGTCACCGTGCCGGGGGCGGAATCGGCGGTATCGCTCCACAATGTCTGGATGGAATCGATGATGACGAGATCGGGCCGCTTGCCTTCGGAAATCGTCGCCAGAATATCCTCGACATTGGTTTCCGCCGCCAGAAGCACATCGGTTTCAGCAGCCCCCAGACGTTGCGCACGCAGACGCACCTGCGCCACCGCCTCTTCGCCGGAGACATAGATGATGCGATGGCCGCGCCGCGAAAGGGCGGCGGCCGCCTGCATGAGGAGCGTCGATTTGCCGATGCCGGGATCTCCACCGATCAGAACGGCCGAACCGCGCACGAAACCGCCGCCGGTCGCCCGATCAAGTTCGCTGATGCCGGTCGGGATGCGGGGGGCTTCTTCGATTTCACCGGAAAGCGAGGTGAGTGTGACTGGCCGGCCCTTCTTGGGAGCCTTGCCCGGGCCGGATCCGATGCCGCCCATCGGGTCTTCCTCGACGATGGTATTCCACTCGCCGCAGCCTTCGCATTTTCCCGCCCATCGGGTATGAACCGTGCCGCAGTTCTGGCACACGAATTGAGTCTTGGCTTTGGCCATCTATGTCAGTTTTCTTCTTGTTTGAAATGATCTGCGGAGATGTCTTGGTGGCCGTGGACGACGCGCAGGACATACATTTTATCATCATCGACGATGAAATAGATGCATCGCTCGCGATAGGGGAACGCCCGCAAATTCGGCGCGAAGCTCCGAGGAACGCCGGTTATCCCGTTTCGCGCCAGCGAGATCATCTTGCCGTTGACGTCGTCCAGAAAGCGTCTGGCAGCAACAGGATTGAATTGGGAGATATAATCATGGTCGGCCAGAAGATCGTTCAACGCCTGAGCGGTGACCACCAGACGCCTTCGCTTCATTCCGCTCCTCCGCAAGCTTGATAATGTGCGCTGTTAAATCGTCCGCCGTAGAAAACTCCATCATCCGGCCAGCCTTGACATCGTCAAGCCCTTCCTGAATCTTCCTTTGAAGCTCTACAAGCTTTCCCTCATCGCTGCCCAGCAAACGAAGTCCAGCAGAAATCACTGCATCCGCGTCGCTATAAACGCCAGCCGCCACCTGCTCCTCGATGAACTTCTCGTCCTGCTCGCTCAAATGGATTTCGGGCATTTCGATCTCCTTTTGTTCTCTTTTAACACAGGTCGCGTGAGCTTTCCAAGCGCTAAAGGCGCGTCTCAGTCATCCGCCATCAGATATTGCCGCTCATATCGCAGACCAAGTCCTGTCAACATCTCATAGCCGATCGTTCCTGCCGCCCGTGCAGTCTCGTCTACGGGCACATTGGGACCGAAAAGCTCGACATAGTCTCCGGTTCGAATGGCATTGGCCGGAACATCCGTCACGTCGAAGATGGTGAGGTCCATGGTGACGCGGCCAGCAACCGGCACCTTGTAGCCGTTGACGACACCGTATGCGCCGCCATGGCCCATTTCGCGCAGCGGAATGCCGGAACCGGACAGCGAACGCTGGTATCCGTCCGCGTAACCGACAGTCGCGATGGCGAGGCGGCTTGCGCGTTTCAGCAGAAAGGTGCCGCCATAACTGACGGTCTGGCCTTCGCCCGCATCGCGGATCTGGATGATGCGCGCTTCGGCTTTGGCGACCGGCCGCATGGGATTTGCAACGTCGTTGACCGCCTCTCCGCCATAGAGCGCTATGCCGGGACGGGTAAGGTCGAAATGATAATCCGGGCCGAGAAAGATACCGGCGGAAGCCGAGAGGCTTGATTCGATACCTTCGAAAGCAGTGCTAACCATCCGGAATGATTCGAGCTGAGCCCTGTTCATCGGCGAGGAGGGCGTATCGGCACAGGCGAGATGGGACAGCACCAGAACCGGGTCAAAACTTGCCGGCCGGGTCACGTCGTCGGCCAGAAACAGCGCATCGTCGAGCGGCAGTCCGAGACGGTTGAAGCCGGTGTCCACATGCAGTGCGCAGGGGTGATCACCACGCTCGGCCACCGTCACCATCCAGAAGGAAAGCTGCTCCTCGGAGGCGAGAACCGGCACCAGATCATTGTCGAAGACCTGCCGTTCCTGGCCCCGCCAGATGCCTGACAGGACGAAGATGCGTGCTTCAGGTGCATAGGAACGCAGGGTCTCACCCTCGGCAACCGTTGCCACGAAGAAGTCGCGCGCGCCGGCATGGTAGAGCGCTGCGCCGCAATCCTCGATGCCGAGGCCATAGGCATCGGCCTTCACGACGGCCGCTGTCCGCGCCTTGCCGGAGCGTCTCCTCATGTCCCGCCAATTATCGGCCAGCGCACCGAGATCGACGGTCAGCCGCAGTGGCGCGTGTTCGAAAGCGTCGGTTTCGGTTTCAGCGAATTTATCCTCGAAGTCGTCTGTCATGCCATGCGTCCGGTTGATTTTGGAACCGACCAGACCCTAGCACTTTTGTTCAAGACGGTAAGGATCGAATGCTCTAAACTTCGCTCATGCACAATGTTTCGCAGGAACAGGCCCTCGATTTCATGCCCGTCGCCACGACGGAAACCACGCGTTTCTGGCGAGACGGACGTTTTGGCGGCATGGAATGCCTGAGTGCTACGTTTCTCACCCATGAATATTCGCCTCACGCCCATGACACGTTTTCGATAGGCGCCATCGAAAGCGGCTCGCAGATTTCCACCATTCAGGGCACCACCGAACAGACGGGGCCGGGGCATCTCTATCTCATCAATCCCGACGAGATTCACGATGGTGCACCAGGCGGCGGCGGTTACCGTTACCGGATGATCTATCCTGACACGGCACTGCTGCGCGATATCATCGAGGATGTGACGGGCAGGGCCTTCCACGGTACGCCGTCATTCCCGAAGTTTCTGCCGCGCGATCCGCAGATGGCGGCCGCCTTTCAGATGGCGCACCGGCGTCTGGAGGAGAAATCCGGTGCCCTCGAGGCGGATGAGGGCATGTTCTCGGTTCTCGCCGCCCTTTTCGGCAGGCATGGCAGCGCCATTATCCTGCCGGTCGAAACGCGCGAGAAAACGGCGGTTTACACCGCCCGCGACTACCTTTCCGACAATTACGAGACCGATATCGGCCTTGAGGAACTGGCTTCCATTGCCGGTCTCAGTCGCGCACATCTTATCCGTGCTTTCAGGAAAGAGTTCCACATCACCCCGCACGCCTATCTGACCGACGTGCGCATCCGCAGGGCGCGTCGGCTTCTGCGCGCCGGCGAGATGCCGGCCGAGGTGGCGGCGATGTGCGGTTTTGCGGACCAGGCGCATTTCACCCGGCATTTCAAGGCGCGCACCGGCATTACCCCGGGCCAGTTTCGCATGGGGTGATGCCGGCACACGCATTCCTGTGTGACGTCACTTTCGTACAAGACCGGTGGATGTCTTACGCGTAATCGCTCTCCTGAAAGGGAGAAAGCGATGTCGATATGGGACAAAAGGACGGAATTCGTCGCGGGATTACGGGCCGCCGCGCCATTGCTCGTGGCCATGGTGCCGATCGGCGTCGTGTTTGGCGCGGTCGCCATCGGCAAGGGCCTGTCGCCGCTCGAAGCCTCGCTGATGTCGCTGCTGGTCTTCGCCGGCGGCTCGCAATTCGTGGCGATGGACTTATGGACCCATCCGGCTAGCTGGAGCGCGCTCGGCTTTGCGGCGCTGCTCGTCAATCTGCGCCACGTGCTGATGAGCGCTTCCATCGCCGGCAAGCTGGACGATTTCCGGGGCTGGCGGAAATATGCGGCCATGCTGGTGCTGACGGATGAATCCTGGGCGTTGTCGGAGTTTCGTGTCATTGCAAACAGGCTAACGGTGGCCTTTTTCACCGGCGCTGCGCTCTCGATCTATCTCGTCTGGAACCTCGCAACCCTTGCCGGCGCGCTGCTCGGCTCAGTGGTGGGGGATATGTCGGTAATCGGTCTGGATTTCGCCTTTCCCGCCGTCTTCATCGTGCTGCTCATGGGGTTCTGGAAGGGCAGGGAAACCGGCTTCGTGCTTCTGGCAAGCGCCGCCGCCGCCTGTCTCACCCACGCGCTGGTTCCCGGCGCCTGGTATATCGCCGCCGGCGCGCTGGCGGGTCTCGCCGTCGCCGCCTTCGGCCACGAGGAACAGGCGGAGCAGCCGGCATGACGCTCGACCCGAATACGCTGCTGACAATCCTTGCCATGATGGCGGCAACCGTCGCCACGCGCCTTGGCGGCCTGTTGCTGGTCACTCATTTTACGCTGACACCGCGCCTGAAAAAGGCGCTTAGCGTGGTGCCGCCCGCCGTCCTGATGGCCGTGGTGACGCCGACGGCGCTCGCCAGCGGGCCGGCGGAAACTATCGCCTGCGCAATCACCGCGGTTGCGGCGCTGCGCCTCAGCCTTCTGCCGGCCGCAACGCTCGGTGTTGCTGGCGTGGCGCTGCTGCGTGGAATCGGATTGTAAGAAAAAGCCACCAACGTCTTGAAAGGACTCGAGCCTTGTTTCCGGAACGTGGGAAATAGCCGAGACGGTAAACATACCCTCTCGGCCATTATTGCCGCCTCAATGTTCTTCGTACTGGCTGAAGCTCGGATCGGCCAGATCCGTAAAGCGGGTGAATTCGGACTGGAAGGCAAGCTTCACCGTGCCGGTCGGTCCGTGACGCTGCTTGGCGATGATGACGTCGGCCGTGCCTTTCACCTTGTCGAACAGCGCTTCCCATTCGGCATATTTGGGATCGGAAATATCGCGCGGCTCCATGTTCTTGACGTAATATTCCTCGCGGAACACGAAAAGCACCACGTCGGCGTCCTGCTCGATGGAGCCGGATTCACGCAGGTCGGAAAGCTGCGGGCGCTTGTCTTCGCGGCTTTCCACCGCACGGGAGAGCTGTGACAGCGCGATGATCGGGACGTTGAGTTCCTTGCCCAACGCCTTCAGGCCCGTGGTGATCTGGGTGATTTCCTGCACGCGGTTTTCGCCGCTCTTGCCGGAGCCGGTCATCAGCTGAACGTAGTCGACCACCAGAACATCTAGACCGCGCTGGCGCTTCAGGCGACGGGCGCGGGCGGAAAGCTGGGCAATCGAGATACCACCGGTCTGGTCGATGTAAAGCGGCACCTTCTGCATCATCTGTGAGCAGGCGACGAGTTTTTCGAAATCGGCCTCGGTGATGTCACCGCGACGGATTTTCGACGAGGAAACTTCGGTCTGCTCTGAAATGATACGCGTTGCCAGCTGTTCGGAGGACATTTCGAGCGAGTAGAAACCGACAACGCCGCCATTTTTCGCCTTGAACGAGCCGTCCGGCTGCACTTCCTGCTCATAGGAGGCGGCGATATTGTAGGCGATGTTGGTCGCAAGCGAGGTCTTGCCCATACCCGGACGACCGGCAAGCACGATAAGGTCGGAACGCTGCAAGCCACCCATGCGGGCGTCAAGCGAGTGGATGCCGGTGGAGATGCCGGAGAGGTTTCCGTCGCGCTCGAAGGCCGCGCCCGCCATGTCGATCGCCAGCGCCACCGCATCGTTGAACGACTGGAAGCCGCCGTCGTAACGGCCGGTTTCCGCCAGTTCGAACAGGCGCCGTTCGGTGTCTTCGATCTGTGCCTGCGGCGGCATGTCGAGCGGCGCGTCATAGGCGATGTTGACGACATCCTCGCCGATCTGGATCAGCGCTCGGCGCAGCGCCAGATCATAGATCGCCCGGCCGTAATCTTCCGCGTTGATAATCGACACGGCTTCTGCCGCCAGACGCGCGAGATACTGCGCCACCGTCAGGTCGCCGATCTTGTCGTCGGCCGGCAGGAAGGTCTTGATCGTCACCGGATTGGCGGTCTTGCCCATGCGGATGATATCGCCTGCCACCTCGAAAATCTTGCGGTGCAGCGGTTCGTAGAGGTGCACGGGCTTCAAGAAGTCCGATACGCGGTAATAGGCGTCGTTATTGACGAGGATGGCGCCGAGCAGCGCCTGTTCGGCCTCGATATTGTTCGGCGCTTCGCGGTAATGCGGTTCCGCCGGTTGCGCGGGGGTGATCTTTCTCACAGCGTCGTTCATGGTTTGCGCGATCTCCCTTTGCCTGTTCTTACACCTCGGGTTTGGCTTTCTGTGCCATTGCAGTCAATGATATTGTTGCAACACTCCATGGCAGGCCGACGTCCGCTGAGCGAAGTCGGATCACATCTTCAGTTGTCCCCAGCAATCCACAGGCGGGATGGGGACAAAGCGGGAAATTTCCCGGCAACGTGATTCGCCGCCATGAGTTTACCGCATGGCAGACCCGGCACGAAAGAAACTTGAAAATCGTCAGCCTTACGAATAAATAGGCAGAAAATAAGTAGTGTACTAATTATAAGGCTTGCTGACATGTCCCGCGAGACCGACAAGGAACAGCTTCTCGATGAAGTTTCCGCTTTTACCCGCAAACTGCGCGCGTTTTTCGATGCGCGGGTAGGGGAAAGCGGGCTGACGCTGGCGCGTGCGCGTGCGCTTTTCGCGCTCTCGCGGCGCGGACCGTTGACGCAGACGGAGCTCGCGGAGGAAATGGAAATCGAGACACCGACACTGGTGCGGGTGCTTGATGGCATGGAGAAGCAGAACCTCATCGAACGCCGATCCGATGAGAACGACCGGCGTGCCAAACGTATTCACATGACGGCGGAGGGCGAAGAAACCTCGCAGACGGTGCAGGAAATGGCAAAGTCGCTGCGTTCGGAAATCGCCGCCGATATCTCCTCGCAGGAGCTGGCAATGGCGCTGGATGTCATGCGGCGGCTTTCAGCCAATCTGCAAAATCTTGCAGCGGGGAGGGCGCAATCGTGAGCACCTTTTTACCGCTAACGGCAGCGTCGGACGCCGCCGAAAAGGACAGGCCCGCCAATGGCCCCACAGAGACGACGGGCCCGGCTCAATCACCGGACGCCGGCGCCGGGAGCGGCACGCAGGCTCCGTCTGCCGCAGCTGCACCTCAGCCGGTGGAGCGGCCATTGTGGCTGCGGCTGTGTTTCATTTTTGCAGGCCTGTCGTTTTTCATTACGCAGGGCCTGGGCATGAACCTCGTCATGGCCAATATCTACCAGCTGCAGGGCGAGTTTTCGGCGACGGTGGCCGAGGTCGCCTGGTTATCCGCTGCCTATATGGCACCCTATGCCACCTTTTCCATCGCCTTGTTCAAGGTGCGCGCGCAATATGGCCTGCGGCCCTTCGCCGAACTTTCGATCATCGCCTTCGTGGTTGCTTCCTGCCTCAACCTCTTCGTGACGGACCTGCATTCGGCCATCGTCATCCGGTTCGTCAGCGGCATGGCGGCCGCGCCGATTTCATCGCTCGGCTTTCTCTATATTCTTGAGGCCTTTCCGCCCGCACGAAAATTCTCGCTGGGATTCAGCATTGCACTGACAGGTACGCTGTTGTCGGCGCCGCTTGCGCGCATGGTGTCACCCTCGCTGCTGGCGATCGATGGCTGGAATGCCCTTTATTCGATGGAAGTCGGTTTTGCGCTGATTTCCTTCGCCATGATTTACGTCCTCAAGGTCACACCGCCGCCGCGTGCGAAGGTGATCGAGCGTATGGATATCCTCAGCTATCTCCTGTTTGCGGGCGGTCTCGGTTGCCTTGCAGTCATGCTGACGCTCGGCCGGTTCTACTGGTGGTTCGAAACCTGGTGGCTTGGCGCGCTGCTGGCGACATCCATCGCGCTTCTGACACTAATGGCTTTCATCGAATTGCCGCGTAAGAACCCGTTGCTCGACCTGCGCTGGATTTTCTCCAAAACCAACCTGCACGCCATTGCCGTCCTGCTTGTCTACCGGGCGGTCTCGTCGGAACAATCCTCCACCGCGGTCAGCTTCTATCAGCAGCTTGGCTTGCTCAACGACCAGACCACCATGCTTTATGCCCTCGTGCTGCTTGCCACCATTCTTGGCGGGGCGGCCTGCGCATGGCTGATGTTGACGAAATATGTCGAAACCGCCCATGTCATTGCGCTGACACTGATCGCGGCTGGTTCATTTATGGACAGCCAGTCGACGAACCTCACCCGCCCCGAACAGATGTATCTCAGCCAGATGATGATCGCCTTCGGTGCGGCCATGTTCCTGCCGCCTGTCATGGCGAAGGGTTTCGGCGCAGCACTGGCCCGGGGTGCGCCTTATCTGGTGAACTTCATCACCATCTTCCTGTTTACGCAGATCACCGGTTCCATGCTGATGACGGGCCTGCTCGGCAGTTTCGTAACGCTGCGGGAGAAATTCCACTCCAATGTGCTGGTGGAGAACATCCTGCTCACCAACCCTCTCGTTGCCCAGCGTGTCTCCCAGCTTTCCGGTGCTTACAGCCATGTCATCACCGATCCGGCATTGCTGAAGGCGGAGGGGTTGTCGCTGCTTGGCCAGCAGGTCAGCCGGGAAGCCTATGTGCTTGCCTATAATGACACGTTCCTGCTCATCTCCGTCGTTTCCGCGCTGGCGCTGGCCGCGCTTTTGATCCACCTCGCATGGTTGCGCATCCGCCCCTTCCTTTTCCCGGAGGACATCGATGCCGCACCGGCCCCCCAGTCTTGAACCTTCCAAGAGTGCCAAAATGTTGAAGAAGTTTTTTACTCCCGTTTCCATTCTCGTGCTGCTCGGCGGTTTCGCCGGCGTTGCGCTCGTGCTTTACGCCTGGCGGCTGCCGCCCTTTCTCTCCACCGTGGAAATGACCGACAACGCCTTCGTGCGCGGTTACGTCACGACCATGAGCCCGCAGGTCAGTGGATATGTCGTGGATGTGCCGGTGAAGGATTATCAGGAGGTGAAGCAGGGTGCTTTGCTGGCGAAGATTGATGACCGTATCTATCGCCAGAAACAGGCGCAGGCGGAAGCAACGCTCGATACGCAAAAGGCGGCTCTCGATAATTCCCGCCAGCAGGAAAATGCAGCCAATGCCCATATTCTTTCCAGCCAGGCCGCGGTCGACAGCGCCGAAGCCTCGCTGAAACAGGCCCAACTGGCATCCGACCGGCAGGATAATCTCATAAAAAGCGGCGTGGGAACTTCCAGCCTTCAGGAAGAAGCCCATGCCGCACTGGAAAAGGCGCGGGCATCGCTCTCGCAGGCGAAAGCCGCCCTTGAGGTTTCACGGCAGGATCTGCAGACCATCATCGTTAACCGCAGTTCGCTGCAGGCTGCGGTCGCAAATGCCGAAGCGGCCGTCGAGCTTGCCCGGATCGACCTCGCCAATACCGAGATCCGTGCGCCCGTGGATGGCAGGCTCGGCGAAATCGGCGTGCGCACTGGCCAATATGTCACCGCCGGCACGCAGCTGATGGCCGTTGTGCCGCATGATGTCTGGGTTATCGCCAATTTCAAGGAAACCCAGCTTGCGGGCATGCAGGTCGGCCAACCTGTGACGATTTCCGTCGATGCGCTGCATCGCCGCAAACTGACCGGCCATGTGGAGCGTTTTTCGCCCGCCACGGGTTCGGAATTCGCCGTCATCAAGCCCGACAATGCGACCGGCAATTTCGTGAAAATCGCCCAGCGTCTCGGTGTGCGCATCACCATCGACGCGGATCAGCCGCTGGCGGCAGATCTTTCGCCGGGCATGTCTGTGGTGGTGCATGTGGACAAGAGCAAGGCGCCCGATGGGGCGGAGACGGCGGCGAGGTAGTCTGGCGTTGAGTTTGCGGAGGGATAACCCCTCCGCAAACTCAGACCACGCAAACAGAAAACCCCGGATGTCGCCATCCGGGGTTTTCCTTTGACCGTTAGGCCAGATCTTACTCGTCGTCGCCGTCGCGGTCAGCTTCCGGATCGAAGAAGTCTTCCGGACGCAGCGCGTCTTCGTCAACGCCGTAGATGGCGTCAGCGGAGGTGAGGCTTTCGCCCTTGGCCTGACGCTCTGCTTCTTCAGCCGAACGGGCAACGTTCAGCTCGACCTGCAGCTCGACTTCGGCATGCAGGTGCAGGGTAACGTTGTGCAGGCCGATGGTCTTGATCGGCGTGTTCAGCTCCACCTGGTTGCGGCCGATGTTGAAGCCTTCGGCAGCGAGGATTTCAACGACGTCGCGGGCGGCAACAGAACCGTACAGCTGACCGGTTTCGCCAGCCGAACGGACAACGATGAAGGACTTGCCTTCGAGTGCTTCGGCAACCTTCTGGGCTTCCGACTTGCGCTCGAGGTTACGAGCTTCGAGCGTTGCGCGCTCGGTTTCGAAACGGGTCTTGTTGGCGGCGTTGGCGCGCAGCGCCTTGCCCTGCGGCAGCAGGAAGTTACGGGCATAGCCGTCGCGAACCTTGACGGTTTCGCCCATCTGGCCGAGTTTGTTGATGCGTTCGAGAAGAATAACGTCCATCTTCTTGATCCTTTCTATGGTTTGGTTTCGTTCGTAGTGTCGGTTTTCCGCGCCGGCGTCAGGGAGATCGTGCTGCGCACGTCGCTGAGGCCGAACACGAGAATGATGAACAGCGGAAAGACAAAGACCGCCGAGAGATATGCGAGAATGAGGACCGGCAAGCGCCAGTCCTTGCCGCGGGCGCGCTTGTGCAGCGAGGCATAACCCGCCATCAGGAAGCCCGCGCCAAAGGTGCCGCAGATGACCGCGCCGATCATGGCCGCCACGCCGCCAAGGAACATGGCGAGAATGCCGGCCAGGAAAATGAAGATCGCGTTGCGATGCATGCGCAGTGCCGAGGGAATGTCCTCACGCGGGCGCAGGCCCTTGCCGAAAGAGCCGACCAGCCGGGTCGCGAAATAATAGGCCGCAAACAGAAGGATGACCCAGAGGCCGCCCTGAACGATCGGCAGCATCAGCACCAGCAGCGATTTCGTTTGCGCCAGCGCCTCTGCATTGGGCTCGAACAGCGGTTCGCGGTTCTGCACCGATGTCATCATGATATCGACCATGCGCGCGACCAGATCAGGACCGTAACCGATCATCCAGCCAAGAATGACGACGGCGACCGAAACCAGAATGCACAGGTGGAGTACGATGCCGGAGAGCGGATACCAGGCAAGCAGATCATCCGGGCCGCCGATTTCGGAAGCCGGGCGCGCCAGATTGGCGAGATGCGAAAGCCAGCCCGCCGGGATCAGCGTGAAGATCGCGATGGTCAGCGCAAACAGCGGCGACATGACGAGCGCACCGATGATGGCGGTGGTGATGATGGCGACGATGGCGGCGCGATTACCCCAGCCCATGCCTGCGATCAGGATCGGCATGGCGGAACCGGCATAGAGCAGGAAGGAAAAGGACGACTGTGCCGTTGCGCCAAGCGTTAAAAACGCGGCGCATATGCCGGCGAGAACGCCGGAGATCAGCACTGTCTGGTTCAACTTTTGCACTTCGCTGTCCTGCTGAAACTGAGCAGTTAGAGGATCGCTCGTGAGAGCCTCATCCCCAACATGGGATTTAGAGTATCGATCCGCGCCCAACGCGGAAGGATCTGGAAAAGCGAGGCCGCGCTAAACGCAGCCCCGCTTCAATTCATTACGCTACAACGTAGGGCAGCAGGCCGAGGAAACGGGCGCGCTTGATCGCCTGGGCGAGTTCGCGCTGCTTCTTCTGGGAAACGGCCGTGATGCGGGAAGGAACGATCTTGCCACGCTCGGAAATGTAGCGCTGCAGGAGACGTACGTCCTTGTAGTCGATCTTCGGAGCGTTGGCGCCGGAGAAGGGGCACGTCTTGCGACGACGGTGGAACGGGCGGCGTGCCTGGGAAGAGGATGCGTCAGCCATTGGTCAATTCTCCTTATGCACGGTCTTCGCGCGGACGGCGCGGACGGTCTTCGCGGGGACCACGATCTTCACGCGGGCCACGGTCCGGACGGTCGCCATCGCGGCGCGGACGGTCGTCACGGTCGCGCTTCTGCATCATCGCGGACGGGCCTTCTTCGTGGGCTTCGACGGCGATGGTCATGTAGCGAAGAACGTCTTCGTTGATGCGCATCTGGCGCTCGACTTCATGGATGGCGGCCGCCGGAGCGTCGATGTCCATGAGAGCGTAGTGAGCCTTGCGGTTCTTCTTGATGCGGTAGGTGAGGGACTTCAGACCCCAGTTCTCGATACGTCCGACTTTGCCGCCGAACGATTCGATAACGCCCTTGTACTGCTCGACAAGTGCGTCGACCTGCTGGGCAGAAATATCCTGCCGGGCAAGGAAGATGTGTTCGTAAAGAGCCATTTAAGCTTTGCCTTTCTTGCGTTTCGTCCTTCACCCGGCAATGGCGCTAAGCCTCAACGACTGCTCCTGAAAAGGCGTGAGCCTTAAAGCAAGAAAAGCGTTGTTCGAGACGGTCGAGAGCGGAGACACGGGAGGCCGGAAAAACCTTATGGTTCCTGCTGTTCCGTCACCGGAACCAGCCCTCCGTTCAGCCACCAGCCAATTGGACCGGGTGTTGTGAACAGCGCGCTTATACGGATTTTTGCCCGGAATGCAAGGGCAGAGGCGAAAAAGCGCGCCGTTCGATCATCAGATTGGCATTGGATATTGCCGGTGAATGGCTGCGATGCCCTTCAGCACGTCCTCGGAAAGAGTGACATCCGCTGCCGCGATATCAACCTTCAGCTGTTCCATCGTGGTGGCGCCGATGATGACGGAGGCCATGAAGGGGCGCGTCAGGCAGAAGGCAATGGCGAGTTTTGCGGGGTCGATACCATGCGCGGCGGCAAGCTCCAGATAGGCCTTGACCGGTGCTTCCTGAAGCGGCTGCAGGCGGCCACCGAGATCCTTGTTGATGGTTCCGCGTGAACCGGCGGGACGGGCGCCGTTCTGGTATTTGCCGGTCAGCAGCCCTGCCGCCAGCGGCGAATAGGCGAGCAGGCCGACATCTTCATGGTGGGCAACTTCCGCCATGTCCAGATCGAAGCTGCGATAGAGCAGGTTATATTCGTTCTGGATCGTGGCGACGCGCGGCAGGCCCTTGGCTTCGGCGATGTCGATATATTTCTGCGTGCCCCAGGCGCTTTCGTTGGAAAGGCCAATGGCGCGGATTTTTCCGGCCTTTACCAGTTCGCCGAGCGTTTCCAGCTTTTCGGTGATTTCGGCAAGCGTGCGCGCCGTGTCCTGACCGGAAGCGTCAAAGCTCCATGCGCCGCGGAAATGATAGGTGCCGCGATTCGGCCAGTGGATTTGGTAGAGGTCTATATAGTCGGTCTTCAGGCGCTGGAGGCTGGTATCGACAGCCTCACGGATTGCGGCTGCGTCGATATCGCGACCGCCACGAATGTAATCGCGTCCTGAGCCGGCAACCTTGGTCGCGAGCACGACCTGATCGCGCTTTCCGGTCTTTTCAAACCACGAGCCGATATAATCTTCCGTCCGGCCCTGGGTCTCCGCGGAAACGGGCGTGGTGGGGTAAAGCTCTGCCGTATCGAAGAAATTCACGCCGTTCTCGACGGCGTAATCCATCTGCGCATGCGCTTCGGCTTCGGTATTCTGTGTGCCCCATGTCATGGTGCCGAGGCAGATTTCAGACACGGAAATATCCGTGCGGCCCAATAGTCTCTGTTTCATGGAAATGTCCCGGTGCTTGGCCAGATAGTTTGGAAGGTGGTGTGAAAGTAATGGGGAATTGCCGCAGTGCAAGAAAAAATATGATGAAAAGAAAGGGGAAAACAGCACGACAAAACCCCTCACACCGGGCCGGCAGGCGGCCTCAAGCCTTGACTTCGCTGGTGGGAATGTGAATGGAAGTCGACAAGAATAAAGGCAAGGCCAGACAAGAAGGACGACATCCCATGGGTATTGCATTCACATTTCCCGGTCAGGGAAGCCAGGCTGTTGGCATGGGCAAGGAGCTGGCGGATACCTATCCGGAAGCACGCGCCGTGTTTCAGGAAGTCGACGAAGCGCTCGACCAGAAGCTTTCCGACATCATGTGGAACGGCCCTGAAGAGACGCTGACGCTGACGGCCAATGCCCAGCCGGCCCTCATGGCCGTCTCCATGGCGGTCATGCGCGTTCTTGAGGCGCGTGGATTAAAACTGTCCGATACTGTTTCTTATGTCGCGGGCCACTCCCTCGGCGAATATTCGGCGCTCTGTGCCGCCGGTACTTTCTCGGTTGCCGATACCGCCCGTCTTCTGCGCATCCGCGGCAATGCCATGCAGGCCGCCGTGCCGGTGGGTGAGGGCGCGATGGCCGCAATCATCGGGCTTGAGCACGATGCCGTTTCCGGCATTTGCGACGAGGCTGGCATTCTCGGCGTGTGCCAGATCGCCAACGACAATGGCGGTGGCCAGCTGGTTATGTCAGGCAGCAAGGCGGCTGTCGAAAAGGCAGCGGCAATCGCTTCCGAAAAGGGCGCCAAGCGCGCCATCATGCTGCCGGTCTCCGCTCCCTTCCACTCCGCGCTGATGGCGCCGGCGGCGGAAGCCATGCGCGAGGCGCTGGCCAAAGTCGAAAAGCACAATCCGGTCGTTCCTGTCATCGCCAATGTGCGTGCCGCCCCCGTTTCCGACGCCAATGAGATCGCCGGCCTGCTGGTCGAGCAGGTGACGGGCCAGGTGCGCTGGCGTGAGACGGTGGAATGGTTTGCCGCCAACAACGTGACCCAGCTTTACGAAATCGGTTCCGGCAAGGTGCTGACGGGCCTTGCCCGCCGTATCGACAAGACGGTGAATGGCGTTGCCGTCAACGGTGCTGCCGATATCGATCAGCTTCTCGCCACGCTTATCGGCTGAGGCGGGATTTCTCCCGCAGCCGCATTCCTCAGGGCGCAACAACGCTCAACATTTTCAGTCCGAAGCTCTAAAGAAGGAATAGGACATGTTTGATCTGACAGGCCGCAAGGCCCTCGTAACCGGCGCGACCGGCGGCATTGGCGAAGAAATCGCCCGCCTTCTGCACAAACAGGGCGCAACTGTCGGCCTGCACGGCACCCGCGTTGAAAAGCTTGAGGCGCTGGCGACGGAACTTGGCGACCGCGTCAAGATTTTCCCGGCCAACCTTGCCGACCGCGCTGAAGTCAAAGCGCTCGGTGAAAAGGCTGAAGCCGAGCTGGAAGGCGTCGATATCCTCGTCAACAACGCCGGCATCACCAAGGATGGCCTGTTCGTTCGCATGAGCGACGAAGACTGGGATAACGTCATCGAAGTGAACCTGACGGCGATGTTCCGCCTGACGCGCGAGCTGACGCATCCGATGATGCGCCGCCGTTTTGGCCGCATCATCAACATCACCTCCATCGTCGGCGTTACCGGCAATCCCGGCCAGGCCAACTATTGCGCCTCCAAGGCCGGCATGATCGGCTTTTCCAAGTCGCTGGCGCAGGAAATCGCCACCCGCAACGTTACCGTCAACTGCGTAGCCCCGGGCTTCATCGAAAGCGCGATGACCGGCAAGCTGAACGACAAGCAGAAAGACGCCATCATGGGTGCCATTCCCATGAAGCGCATGGGCACGGGTGCCGAAGTCGCCTCTGCCGTGCTTTATCTCGCTTCCAACGAAGCGGCCTACATGACCGGCCAGACCCTGCACGTCAACGGCGGCATGGCGATGATCTGACGGCACGCAAGTCCGTCATGAAAAGGATTGCGGCGCTGTTTAAGCACTTTCTTGGGTAGCTGGCGCCGCAAGGCCCCGCTGACCGGTTTTCGGCGAAATTGCCTGTCATACGCTGTGCTTAGCGCGTTTTCAGGCTTTTCGACCGATTGAAACCATGTTAAGCGGGCCAAGACTGTGAACAGTCGTCCCGGAGAGACAGGAAGCCGTTGCGATTTTGCGTGACGATGTCTAGCTTGGACCGGGTTGAACGGGTTTGCCCGCAGTGCCGGATTTGAACGGCGCATGAGGGCTTCTAACAGGGCAGGGTGCCGCGAGGCATTCCCTTCAAAATAAAGGTCGAGGAAACCGACATGAGCGATATCGCAGAACGCGTAAAGAAAATTGTAATTGATCATCTTGGCGTTGACGCCGACAAGGTTGTTGAAGGCGCCAGCTTCATTGACGATCTGGGCGCTGATTCGCTCGATACCGTTGAACTGGTCATGGCTTTCGAAGAAGAGTTCGGCGTTGAAATTCCCGACGACGCTGCGGATTCGATCCTGACCGTCGGCGACGCTGTCAAGTTCATCGAGAAGGCCCAGGCCTGATCGACCCGCATGGGGAGGTGCAATATCCTCCCGTCTTGGCCCGGCTTGTCCGGGCCAATGTTTTATCGGCCGGTGGCACGTGCTCCGACAGGTGCTCGTTTCCCGGCGATGCATGAGGTTACGGCCCGGAACGGTAGCCGCGATTCTCATGCCGTGATTTGAAATGCTGCGCCATTGCGTGAACACCCCGTGGTGCCCGATGTCGCAGAAGACCGATGATTTGGATAAGGGCGGAGCATGGCGATGAGGCGTGTCGTTATCACCGGTACCGGCATGGTATCTCCTCTTGGATGTGGAACGGAAGTGACCTGGGAACGGCTGTTGGCCGGCCAGAACGGCGCCCGTCTCGTGACTGAATTCGAAGTCGAAGACCTTCCTGCAAAGATCGCCTGCCGCGTTCCCGTGGGCGATGGTTCCAACGGCACCTTCAATGCCGATGACTGGATGGAGCCGAAGGAACAGCGCAAGATCGATCCCTTCATCCTGTATGGCATGGCTGCCGCCGACATGGCGCTTGCTGATGCAGACTGGCATCCTGAAACCGACGAAGACCAGATCGCAACCGGCGTTCTGATCGGCTCCGGCATCGGTGGTCTGGAAGGCATCGTCGAGGCCGGTTATACGCTGCGCGACAAGGGCCCGCGTCGCATTTCCCCGTTTTTCATTCCCGGCCGCCTGATCAATCTCGTATCCGGCCAGGTTTCCATCCGCCACAAGCTGCGCGGACCGAACCATGCCGTGGTGACGGCCTGCTCGACCGGCGCACACGCTATCGGCGACGCCGCCCGGTTGATCGCCCTCGGCGATGCCGATGTCATGGTCGCCGGTGGCGCCGAATCGCCGGTCTGCCGCATCGCGCTTGCCGGTTTTGCGGCATGCAAGGCCCTTTCCACCCAGCACAATGACAATCCGGAAAAAGCCTCGCGCCCTTATGACCGCGACCGCGATGGTTTCGTCATGGGTGAGGGTGCTGGCATCGTCGTTCTGGAAGAGCTGGAGCACGCCAAGGCGCGCGGCGCGAAAATCTATGCGGAAGTGGTCGGTTACGGCCTTTCTGGCGATGCCTATCACATCACGGCACCGTCCGAAGATGGCGAAGGCGCCTACCGCTGCATGTCGATGGCGCTGAAGCGGGCGGGCCTGACGCCTGACGATATCGACTATATCAATGCCCACGGCACATCCACCATGGCCGATACCATTGAGCTTGGAGCTGTCGAGCGTCTTGTCGGCGAATCGGCCTCGAAGATTTCCATGTCTTCCACCAAGTCGGCCACCGGCCATCTGCTCGGTGCGGCGGGCGCCATAGAGGCGATCTTCGCTACGCTTGCAATCCGCGACAACATCGTTCCGCCGACGCTGAATCTCGACAATCCCGATGTCGAGACCAAGATCGATCTTGTGCCGCACAAGGCGCGCAAGCGGCAGGTCAATGTGGCGCTTTCGAATTCCTTCGGCTTCGGTGGCACAAACGCCTCCCTCGTGCTGCGCCGTTACGAAGCGTAAGTCGCGGCGGCTGTGGCCGTCGCGATGGCGTCCGCGCCGAATACCGTCCCCGGCGGTGCGGCGCTCTCCTACCGGACGCTTTAAAAGAATGTTCTTTCCTTAGAAGAACGTGGTTCGGCTTGCGAAAGCCATTCCGGTTTTCGCGCCGATATTGTAGTCATTGATTGGGAGAGTTTGCCGGTCTGCTCGATTTCGGACCACAGGTATCTTTCCCCCATCGGCTTTGTCCGAGGTGATATTCGTGAGGCAGAACAAGAAGGCTTCACGGTGTCTTTATGTGGTGCAGGAAGCCATTCCGAACCTGTTTTTGCCGCATTACCTGCGCAAAAAGCGCTGACAACGCCGAACTGAAAAGGACCGACGGTGAGCGACACGAACCAGAACAGCCAGGGACCATACGGACAAAACGGCGCGGGCGAAGGCAATCGCGGTCCGATCATTCCGAAATCCCCGACGGAAGCCTTGCGGCCGGAAAAGGTGCCGGCGCCGCCGAAGCGCTCCCGCAAGGCCCATGGCCAGCTTGTCATCTTCCTGAACTTCCTGATGACGCTTGCCGTTGCCGTTTGCGTCCTGGCGATCGCCGCCTTTTATTACATGATCAATGCGTTTCAGGAGCCGGGGCCGCTTGAAACGAATACACATTTCACCGTGCGTAATGGTGCCGGTCTCATTGAGATCGCCAATAACCTCGAGCGCAAGGACATCATTTCCAACGCACGCGTTTTCCGTCTGATGGCCGGCAGCTATCTGCAAAAGGACCAGACGTTGAAGACCGGCGAATATGAGATCAAGGCCGGCGCATCGATGAAGGACATCCTGATGCTGCTGGAATCGGGCAAGTCGATCCTTTATTCCGTGTCGCTGCCTGAAGGGTTGACGGTCAAGCAGATGTTCGCCCGCCTTGCTGCCGACGAGGTTCTGGATGGTGAACTTCCCGCCACCTTGCCACCGGAGGGTAGTCTGCGTCCGGATACTTACCGCTTCACCCGTGGCACCAAGCGCGAAGAAATCATCAATCAGATGAGCGCGGCGCAGGACAAGCTGATCGACATGATCTGGGAACGGCGTGATCCCGACCTGCCGATCAAGACCGTCGAGGAGTTCGTGACGCTGGCCTCGATCGTCGAAAAGGAAACCGGCAAGGATGACGAGCGCGCCCATGTTGCCTCGGTCTTCTACAACCGCCTGAAAAAGGGCATGCGTCTGCAATCCGACCCGACGATCATCTATGGTCTGTTCGGCGGTGACGGCAAACCTTCGGATAGGCCGATTTATCAATCGGATCTCCAGAAACAGACGCCGTTCAACACTTACGTGATCAAGGGCCTGCCGCCATCGCCCATCGCCAATCCCGGCCGGGCCGCACTGGAGGCGGTTGCCAACCCATGGCGCACGGATGATCTTTATTTCGTGGCCGATGGTACGGGCGGTCATGTGTTCGCAAAGACGCTGGACGAGCACAATGCCAATGTGCGCCGGTGGCGCAAAATCGAGGCCGAAAAGGCGGCTGCCGGAGCGAATCCCGAAGTTGTCGTGGATGGTCAGCCTGGTGGTGCAGAGGCGGAAAAACCGGCCAATAACTAACTGATAAATCACGGCCGGGCCTTGTGACCACAAGGCCCGGTTTTGTGCGGCGTGACGGGGGGATTCCATATATGACGTTGCAATCGATGACCGGCTTCGCGCGCAGCGAAGGCACCTCCGGCCGCTACCGCTGGGCGTGGGAATTACGCTCGGTAAACGGCAAGGGGCTGGATCTGCGCCTGCGTCTGCCTGCCGGTCTGGAAGCCTTGGAAACCGGGCTGAGGGAAATCGCGGGCGCGCATCTTTCCCGCGGCAATATCCAGGCGGGACTGGCGCTCTCAGTTGCCGAGAACCGGCTCGAGGCGGTCATCAATCGCGATGCTCTCGCCGCGGTTCTGGCGCTCAAGAAGGAACTGGGCGATGTCGTCGACAACAAGCCATTGAGCTTCGATACGCTGCTTACGTTGCGCGGTCTGGTCGATTTTCGCGAGGCGGAAGACGATGCGGAGGCGCTGGCTGCGCGCAACGGCGATGTGCTGGCTGGCTTCGCTGTTGCAGTCGAAAAGCTGAAGGACATGCGCGAGCGGGAAGGGGCATCTCTGTTCGCCATCCTTTCCGGTCATATCGACCGGATCGAGCAGCTTGTGAACATCATTGAAAGCGATCCCTCCCGTCACCCGGAGCAGATCGCGGCGAGGCTTGCTCAGCAGATTGCGCTGATTGGCGATGGCATGCACGGGCTTGATCGTGACCGCCTTCATGCCGAGGCGGCGCTGATCGCCACCAAGGCGGATCTGCGCGAAGAGATCGATCGGCTGCATGCCCATGTGCAGGCCTCGCGAGAGCTTTTGGCCAATGGCGGTCCGGCTGGCCGTAAGCTCGATTTTCTTGCACAGGAATTTAACCGTGAGTCGAATACAATCTGTTCCAAATCGAACGCCAGTGCGGTAACCGCAGCAGGTTTAGAGCTGAAAGTGGTTATCGACCAGTTCCGCGAGCAGGTCCAAAATCTGGAGTAGACGCATGGCCCCGGTGAATATTTCTCCCGTCACGATCGCCCGCAGGGGGCTGATGCTGGTGATTTCTTCGCCTTCCGGCGCGGGCAAATCCACGATCGCGCGCAACCTGCTTGAGAAAGACAAGAATATCAGCCTTTCCGTCAGCGTCACCACACGCGCTCGCCGGCAGAGCGAGATCGAGGGCATTCATTACCACTTCATCTCCAAGCGCGATTTCGAGCGCATGCGTGATAATGAGGAATTGCTGGAATGGGCCGAGGTTCACGGCAATTTCTACGGCACGCCGCGCGAGCCGGTGGAAGATGCCATGGCCGCCGGCCGCGACATGCTGTTCGATATCGACTGGCAGGGTGCCGAGCAGTTGCAGGACAAGATGAAGGCAGACGTGGTCTCGATCTTCATCCTGCCGCCGACCATGACCGAACTGCAATCGCGTCTGCACCGCCGGGCCGAAGACACCGAAGAGGTGATCAAGACGCGGCTCCTCAATTCCCGCGCCGAAATCGAGCACTGGCGCGACTATGACTACGTCATCCTCAATGACGACCTTCAGGCCGCTTTCGAGGCCGTCGAAGCAATCGTCAAAGCCGAACGCGTCCGCCGAGACCGCCGCCATGGCATGTTCGATTTCGTGCGGGCTTTGCTGGAGGAAGAGCCGAAGCTCTGATTTATGCGATGAGTCCGCGCGCCAGCCATCGCCGTGACAATCGCTCGTCAGCCGCGTCTTCCGCCCAGCCATGACCTGTATTGATCGTTTCGAGCACGGCATCAGCGCCGGCTGAGACCAGTTGCTCGGCCAAATGCGGAGCGTCGGAGGGGTGACGCCGGTCGTCGTTGACGCCTGCAAGCAAAAGTACGGGGTACCCCGCGAGGTTCGGAAGACGCTGGTCTTTTCTCGGAGATAACGGACGAAGCAGGATGGCGCCTTTCGACAGATGATGCGCCTGGCACATGGTTTCAGCCGCGACGATCGCGCCGTTCGAGTATCCGACGAGAAGGGGTTCCTGTGCCGTCTGCTGACATACAAAGGCAACGAAGCCGCACAGTCTGGTTGCCTGATGTTTCAGATCGTCGATATCGAGTTCTCTGTCGGGTTTTCTGCGAAAAAATGCGAAACCATTCTCCCAGGGAACCGCGCCCCTCGGCGCATATAACGCACCCTTGGGAAAGACGGCGCGGCCAAAAGAAATGAGGTCGTCTTCCGTTCGTCCCGATCCATGCAGCAAGATGACAGCGCAATCCGGCGTTTCAGCGGGAATATCAAGCTTATAGTGAAAACCGGCATTCTCCACGCACTTGCTCCTCCATTCGCAGGTGTCCAGGAACCGTTGCTTCCGTTCGGAACGGCGAACATCTGCCAGATGTTACAGGCAATTCGCCAGTGTCACGAATTCCTCCACTGAGAGCGTTTCCGCCCGGCGCGTGGGATCGATACCAGCCTTTTCCAGCAGCGCCTCGCCGCCAAGGCTTTTCACGCTCTGGCGCAACATCTTGCGGCGCTGACCGAAGGCGGCTTCGGTCACTTTTTCGAGCTTGGCGACGTCGCAGGGCAGCGGCTTGTCCTTCGGCAGCAGATGCACGACGGTGGAGGTTACCTTCGGTGGCGGGCTGAAGGCCTGTGGCGGGACATCGAAGGCCATTTCGGCAACCGTACGCCAGCCGGCGAGAACGCCAAGGCGGCCATAATGGTTGTCGCCTTCTTCCGCCACGATGCGCTGCCCGACTTCCTTCTGGAACATCAGCGTCATGGAGAGCCAGAAGGGCGGCCATTGCTTCGGCAGAAGCCAATTGACCAGCAATTGCGTGCCGACATTGTAAGGCAGGTTGGCGATGATGCGCACCGGCTCGCCGACGGGGACCAGAGCCTCGAAATCGGTCTGCAGGGCGTCTCCCTCTATGACCTCAAGCTGTCCGGGATAATGCGCCTCGATTTCCGCCAGTGCCGGCAGGCAGCGACTGTCCCGTTCGACGGCGATGACCTTTTTCGCCCCGAGCGAAAGTATAGCGCGGGTGAGGCCGCCGGGACCGGGCCCGACCTCAATGACAGTCACACCTTCGAGCGGTCCCGCCGTTCTGGCGATCTTCTGGGTAAGGTTGAGGTCGAACAGGAAGTTCTGTCCGAGCGATTTCTTCGCGTCGAGCCCGTGGCGCTGGATGACGTCCCGTAGCGGTGGTAGTCCGTCGATGGCCGCCATTATGCGCCGGCCCGGCTGCGGAGGGAAATGTCCGCCGCCATCTTGAGTGCCGCCACGAGGCTCGCCTCATTGGCGATGCCCTGGCCGGCAATACCAAAGGCAGTGCCATGGTCTGGCGAGGTGCGGATGAACGGCAGCCCGAGTGTGACGTTGACCGAATCGTCGAAGCCCAGCGCCTTGGCGGGAATGAGCGCCTGATCGTGATACATGCACACTGCCACGTCATAACGCTTGCGGGCGGCATCGTGGAACATGGTGTCGGCGGGCAGGGGGCCGAACGCATCGATCCCGTCCTTGCGCAGCCGCATGGTCGCGGGGTGAACGATATCGCGATCCTCCGTGCCGAGTGCGCCGTCTTCACCCGCGTGCGGGTTCAGCCCGGCAACCGCCAGACGCGGAGCTTCGATGCCGAATTTCCGTCGCAGATCGGCATCGATGATCCGGCAGGTCGTGACGATCAATTCTTCCGTCAGCGCGGCCGGCACGTCTTTCACGGGAATATGGATCGTCACCGGCACGACACGGACCTTGGGGCCGGCGATCATCATGACAGGCGTGACTTGTTCACCGGTCTGGCGCAAGGCGAGATCAGCCAGAAACTCCGTATGACCGGGGAAACCGAAGCCAGCCTCGTAAAGCACCGATTTCGCGATGGGATTGGTGACAACGGCCGCAGCCTTGCCCTCGACCGTCAGCGAAACGGCGGTTTCGATGGCCTTGATCGTGGCATGGGCAGCGCCGACATGCGGTTGCCCCGCCTGCACGTCGAAGCCGACGGGAAGAGGTAAGATCGGAAACGCGTTTTCGAAAAGGCCAACGGCACTGTCCGCATCGCAGGTCTCGATATTGAGCGGCACGCCGATCAGCGCCGCACGGCTTGCCACCACATCGGGGTCGCCGATAAAGATGAAGGGGGACACACCGTTTTCCCGGCGCTTCGCCCAGGCGGTAATGGCGATATCGGGGCCGATACCGGCTGGATCTCCCTGTGTCAGGGCAAGCGGCAGGGATGCATATGTCACGGAAAGACCCGGCTCTTGTATCAATATCAGGTGTTGACGATCTGCGCCTTCTTGCGCAGCTCATCCATGTACTTCTTTTCGTTCGGGTTTTCGCCTTCCTTGGCCTTCATCAGGTCTTCGGACTTGAACACCATTTCCGCCGCATAGTCGTCGGAAACCTGGCGCTGCTTGCAGATGGCCAGATATTCGACGCCCTTTTCGGTCACGCGTGTGCCGGTGGTGCCGCCTTCCTTGGTCTTTTCTACCAGAGCCTTCCAGTCTTCCGGCAACTCAGGCGCCAGAATGCGGCCGAGGTCCTTGATTGCCACATCGCGCATGGTCGCGGCAAAGCTCATCGCCTGGTCGCAGCCGGGATAACGTTTGCGCGAGGCTTCAGCCTCCGCCTTGCGCTTGCCAGTGATGGCGTTGCGCTTTGCTTCCGGGATAACGAAGATGACCTGCTGCAGGAAATATTCCGTGGTGACCGGTTTGTCGCCTCGCTCCTTCAGGCGGGTGACCAGATCCTGCGTTGACATCTTGCCGCGCGCGCCATAACGGGCGTTCACAAGGCGCGGCCAGCTCATCTGAACGGCGATGAAGGCCTTGAAGTGGTCGGCGCCAACACCCGCCTGCGCCAGCACCTTCGTCAACTGCTCCGGCTTCATCTTGTTGTTGCCGGCAAATCGCGCGAAGGCAGCATCGACATCCTCCGTACTGACCGACATTTTGACGCGGGCGATTTCTTCGCGCTTCAGCGCTTCATCGACGAGCTGCTCACGCGCCTTTTCATTGAGGTTGCCGGACTGGCGCTGCAGCTTCAGGAAGGCGACGCGCTTGGAAATGTCGTCATTGGTGATCGGGGTCTTGTTGACGACGATCTTCACTGTGTTATCGGCAAAGGCCTGACCGGCATAAGGCACGATGGCCATGGGAACGGCGAATATCGCAAAGGCAAAAGCAGCGCCACGCAAAGCCGACTTTCCGAAATTCATCATATCCTTCTCCCTTTCGTCAGGCAGGTCCTGTTGCCCTGTCCCGCCAATCTGTTCGTCTGGTAACAGGGATTTTGCCTTCCCCCGCCTTTCAGACCTGCACATGTGCATCCGCACCGCGAATTTGCCACGTATATATCATCGTGATCCGCAAAACGGCAATGTGTCGGTTTGTTGAAAGAAACCCGATACTGTCATGCCGGGTCGACACTGGCGCGTTGTTGCGGCAAAACCGTGACTACTACTGGTCTGATAGCAAAAAGGCAGGCCACAATGCTGTGCGGCCCGCCTTTAAACTCAGTAATTGTTCGGCTTCCAGCCAATATCCATGTCGTTCCAGTCTTCGTTCGCGGAGCCGACGCTGATATCGCCAAGGGTACGGAAGGCAAGACGGGCATTGATCGACCAGTCATTGGCGGCCTGGCGGCTGGAGTTGATGTTGCCTTCGTCGGAATAGCTGACCGTCAAGATCGTGCATTCATCCTGATAGGCGATACCAATCCGGCGTTCGGCGGCAAACTTGCCGTTCAGATCGTAGTTGATCGAGCCGAACAGCGACCAGTTATCGTCCATGCGCAGTGAACCGGATGCCTGGATGATATCGCGGTCTTCGTTATAGCCGTATTTCGGCTGCGCCTTGACCTGCGTATAGCTGAGCCTGCCGTTGATGCGGCGATCCGAATAGCTGATGCCCGTTTCAGACCGGTTGATTTCGAAATTGTCCTTGTCGAGACGCAGGCTCGAGGACAGCGAAAGACCGATAGGTGCATCGAATGCAGCCATGGCGACATAATCCGAACGATCGGATTCGAGGCCGGAATCGGCGCCGACATTCAGAAGATCATAGGAGGCGAAGGAATTATCGCCAGCGAGATGGAAGGACTGACCAGCAATGGCGCGAACACCGTAACCATTGTCGAAAGTACCGTTGTAACGGAAGCCGAGATTGGCTCGTGTGCCGCCTTCGATCCGGTCGAAGCCCGAAAATTTGTCGCGCTCAAACAGGTTTGTGGCGTCGAACACAAAGGCTTGTGAGTCCTCGTTCGGGAAACGACCGGAATATTGCTCGTTCGGCCGCACGAAAATCTGCGCGATGGGCTCGATCACGTGGCTGCTGTTGAGAGCGGTGAACAGCCAGGGATAACGCACCTCAAGGCCACCGGTGACCATGCCGCGCAAGGCAGCATCGTCATGGATCATGCCTTCATAGGCATAGGATGTGCCGCCGGAGGTGAAGCTTGCCGCAGTCATGTCGGTCCACAATGCGTCGCCGCGCGCCGCAAGGATCGGCGTGATCTGAAGACCGCTATCCATCGTGATGGTGCGCTTCCATTCCGCTTCCGTGGTCCAGCGCGTGTAAGAGCCTTCCAGACCGTTGAAGCGCGGGAAGCCGCCCATCGCGTAGGAATCCTGCGTCGAACGGCTGATGCTCGTGAAGTTCGTGGTCAGCGAGAGCTCGCCGCCATAGATCGGATCCGGCAGGAAGTAACGATAGTCAACGACCGGATGAACGATCGCCTGCTTACGTTCCTTGAGCTCTGAATTATCCGTGTCCTGAACGTTGAAGTAATAACCGCGGGCGTCGAAGCTGTTACGTTCGCCAGTGCCTGTCAGATAAATCTGATTGGTCTGGACGTCGTTCTTGTAGCCTTTCAGGCTGTAGGTACGCGAAAAATTGTTATCCGACTGCACCATGGCGTCCCAGCCGAAGGCCCAGCGCGGGTTGATGCTGAAATCGCCCTTGCTGGCAACCATGCCGCGCTGATCGTTCAGCGCGTCACTCGTTCCGGCAATGAACGTGTCCGAGGACTGCTGGCTGATGCCGGCGATCGTCAGCGTGTGCATGCCGGTTTCGAAACGCTGGCGCAACTCGGCCTGAAGAAGCAGGCCCTGTTTTGTGTAGTAGGTCGGTGTGACCGTGAGGTCGGACGTATCGGAAAGAACCTGGAAATAGGGGACACCGATACCGAAGCCGAGCTTGTTGGTCATGCTCATCTGCGGGAAAAGGAAGCCCGACTTCCGCTTCACCGTATTGTCCGGCACCGTCAGGAACGGGATATAGGCGATCGAATGGCCAAAAAGCTGCAGACGTGCTTTTTCCAGCCGCACCGTATGGGTCTTGCCGTCCTGAATGACGCGCTCGGCCTTTACCTGCCACAGCGGCGCCTTTTCCGGGCGCTCGGCGCAGGGCAGACACGCGGTGTAGACACCGTTGTTGAGGACCATCAGGTCGCCTTCAAGGCGCTCGGCGCTTTCCCCGGCAATACGGGTATTGTCCGTGGTCTCGACGCGCAATGCGTTGACGAAGCCCTGACCGAAGTCGTCGGTCACGTCCATCTCGTCGGCATAGATCTTGTTGCCGCCCGGCTCGATCAGCTCGATGTTGCCATGGGCGACCACGCGACCGGTCTGCTGGTTATATTCCACTTGCTGGGCCACCATACGGTAGCCCGAATATTTCATGCGAACCACGCCCTTCGCGATGACGCGCTGGGAATCGCGGTTATAGGTCAGTTCATTTGCTGTAAGCAGGAGTTTCGAATCGTCTTGGCTTGCCGACGCAAGCAAACCATCCTGGCCGAAAGCGACCGGGCTGGATGCCAAATACGCGCACACAGCGGCACCTGTCAGAAGGGCCGTCCAAAGCCGCCTGATATTCCCGCGGTCAATTACCGCCACTTAGCCGTCCTCCTGATGAAGCAGAATGGTTGCCCCCAAAGCCAACGCCACGATGACTGGAACCCAGACCGCGACGGTGGGAGGGACAACACCACCACTCCCGAATGCCCTTACGAGCACGGTTACTACATAAAGCACGAAGCCGGAAACGATTCCACCCATAATCACGGAGCGCGACTGGGCGAAGCGGCTGAACTTTAATGAAACGGTCGCGGCGATCAAGGTCATCGCAACCAGAAGCAGGGGCGTCGATAGCAGGAAATGATACTGCGTCTCAAGCGCCTTTGAAGATAGTCCAAAGGACTTTGCAACTTCGATCTTGTGAGAAAGGTCAAAGAAAGCAACGGTTTCCGTCTGCGTCATGCGCTCTTGGACAAATTCCCGTCTCAGATTGGTACTGATCTGCATGCTCTCTTGCCGAACTGGCACATGTCCGGCCCGCGTTTCAGAAACGCCGTTAAGAAGCCAGTAACCATCTTCCAATTTAGCCGACTTCGCATCCTTCCGCGAGACGATGTTTCCGTCCTTGTCGAGGTCGATGAGAACCACGTCGAGAAGCATCGTTCCGTTGTCTTCGAAGCTCTTGGCGCCGATGATCGTATCCTGGCCGCCGCTCGACTGGCGCATCCACGGAATGATCTGCTGCTGGCGTCCGCCGCCCGCTTCGTTGCGCAGACCGGCCTCCATGGCGAGCGACTTGTTCTGGCCCCACGCTGCGATGGGGTTCAGGACAGTGACCGACAGGATGCCGATGAGGACCGCGCCGAGCACGAAGGGGAGAATGAACTGCCAGGCGGAAATGCCGGCGGCGCGCGTCACGACCAGTTCGTAGCGCCGGTTGAGCGAGATCAGCGTCGTCATGCCGACGAACAGCGCAATGAATGGTATGGTCTGCTGCAGGATCAACGGCAGGCGAAGCGCTGTCAGGCCAAGCGCGGCCGGAACGGAATAGCCGGGCAGGCCGGACATGCGCCGCGCCGTTTCGCTGAAGTCGGCAAGGTAAATGATCGAGGATACGCCGATCACGAACCAGATGGCCGTGATGAGATATCGTTTCAGAAAGTACCGGGCGAGCGTGTTGAAGATCATGCGTTGCCGCTCCCCGAATTGCGCGCCAGCCGGCTGGAGAAGAGACGGCGCAACCGGCCCGCCGCATCGGTTACCATCCTCGGCATTTTCGGTTTACGGCCGGTGATCAGCACGAAGGCGGCCGCAGCACCGCTGAGGCCCGGAACGGCATAGACCAGAGGAATGAAGGCTGCGCTCTGCTTCACCTGGTTCGTAACGTAAAAACCGAGCCAGCGAAGCACGAAAGCCGTCACCAGCGCCGCGACCATCGGATGCATGCGCGCCTCGCGGTGCGAACGGGCGTCGGCGGCGATGACCAGCGATATCAGCGCAAAAGAAAAGGCGAACATCCAGTCCGACAGTCGCTTGTGCAATTCGCTGCGGAACGTCTCCGGCGAGCGCTTGTAGCTCGCATTGTTTTCATCGGGCGAGAGAAGGAAACCGAGGCTGGCGTCGCCCGGAGAGAGCGAAGGCTCCGAATCCTGCTTTTCCGACATGGTCGAAAGGTCGAAGGCATAGGACAGGAACTTGACGATCGAGACCTTGCCGTCAGGCGTCTTCTGCTGCACCTCGCCGTCGCGCATGGTGAGCGACGTACCGCTTTCGTCGATCATGCCTTCCTTGGCATAATAAATGAGATCGAAATTCGGATCGCGGCGGTCGGCAACGAACAGTCCCTTGAGAATACGGCCCTGCCGTTGGGCAATCTGCACGTAAAGGCCGTCCTGGATGGTACGGAACGTCTTCTCCTCGATCACGGAGGAGAGAAGGTCGGCATAGGCCGCAGCCACCATCTGTCGCGCCGAACTGCGGGCAGGCGGCTCGACGAAATTGGTGATGGTGAAGGAAAGCGCGCTCAGGACGGCGGCCAGAATGAGAACCGGGCGATACATGATCGAACGCGGAGATCCGGCCGCATCGATGATCGCGAGCTCGGAATCATTGTTCATCGTCGTGAAAATCTGGGTGATGCCGATGACGAGCGCGAAAGGCAGCACGACGGGAATGAGCGTCGGCAGGATCATCGTCGCGAGCGCCATGAAGGAACCCATCGACTGGCCCGTATCGGTCACGAGATTGATTCTCTGGAGAACCTGGATGGTCCAGATGATGGCCAGCACCGGCAACAGCGCGACCAGAAACATCTGCGTTGTCCGCCGCAGGATATAGTTCTCGAGAAGCTTCATACGGCCCTGTTCGACATTGTTTTTCCCTGCGATCGCTCGCCGAGTTTCCGCCTATCTAATCGCATCGTTTGCAATTGGCTATTCCGGCAGGCTCACAAATATGTTTTGCGCGACAATTTTTCCGCCGCCTGTGTCTTTTTGTGGAACAAGCTGTCGGTTTCATGACGTGAGTTCGCATTCACTAAAAATGCATTTCCTTTAACGGCTGTGGGGCTTTAAAGAATGCGGGGTTGCGCCCGGGGCCGAAAAGGCCATGATCATGCGCATCGTGCAAGTCGTAGAAGAAGAGCAGGAAAACATGTCCGCCAAATTCGATATATCTTTCGCCAATTCCGCCTCGCTGGAAAATGCCCTGGCCGTGATGCTGCAGGCCTCGGGTGATGCGAAGGCCGTCGCCGGTGCTTCCGAAGCCGATCCGGGTGGTGTGATCGAAAGGGCGGCGAAGATCGCGGGCTTTTCAGCAAAATCCATGACGACGCTCGATGTTATCGCGCCGCAGGGTTCCGCTGCCGACCGGCTGCTGGTCATCGGAATTGGAAAGCCGTCGAAGTTGGTCGCCCATGACTGGCTGCGTGCCGGCGGTACGGCGGCTGCCCATTTCAAGAAGGCGGACAAGGTCGTTGTCTATCTCGATGCGCCGGGCGTCGAGGTTGGCGCTCAGGCGGCGGCGGATTTCGCGCTTGGTCTTCTGCTGCGCGCCTACAGCTTCGATGCCTACAAGACCAAGAAAAAGTCCGAGGACGAAAAGACGCCGAAGAAGGTGGAGATCATCATCGTCACGGTCGCCCATCAGGAAGCGGAAAAGGCTTTTGCCGTCTCCGAGGCGGTTGCGGGCGGCGTTATACTGGCGCGCGATCTCGTCAATCTCCCTCCGAACGTTCTCGGCCCGGTCGAATTCGCCGAAAAGGCGGAAGAGTTGCGCAAACTCGGCGTCGAGGTGGAGGTCCTTGGCGAAAAGGAACTGAAGAAGCTTGGCATGAATGCCCTTCTCGGCGTGGCGCAGGGTTCGGCCCGTCCGCCGCGGCTTGCGGTCATGCAATGGAACGGCGGCTCCAAAAAGGATGAACCCGTTGCCTTTGTCGGCAAGGGGGTCGTTTTCGATACCGGCGGCATTTCGCTGAAGCCCGGCCTCAACATGGAAGACATGAAGGGTGACATGGGTGGTGCTGCAGCCGTAACCGGCTTGATGCATGCGCTTGCGGCCCGCAAGGCCAAGGCAAACGTTATCGGTGTCATCGGCCTTGTCGAGAACATGCCTGATGGCAACGCCCAGCGCCCCGGCGACATCGTGACTTCCATGTCCGGCCAGACCATCGAGATCATCAATACCGACGCCGAAGGACGGCTGGTTCTGGCCGATGCGCTCTGGTACACCAAGGAGCGTTTCAACCCGAAATTCATGATCAATCTCGCAACACTGACGGGCGCGATCACCGTGGCGCTCGGCAATCTGCAGGCCGGATTGTTCTCCAACGACGATGAACTGGCAACGCGGCTTTCGCAGGCCGGCGAGGTGACAGCTGAAAAACTGTGGCGCATGCCGCTCCACAAGGATTACGACAAGATCATCGATTCCAAATTTGCCGACATGAAGAACAGCTCGGGCCGCCTGGCGGGCTCCGTCACCGCTGCGCAGTTCCTCAAGCGCTTCGTGGGTGAAACACCGTGGGCGCATCTCGATATCGCCGGGACAGCCATGGGCTCGCCGCTGACCGAGATCAACCAGTCCTGGGGATCGGGTTACGGCGTGCGTCTTCTGAACGAACTCGTTCGCGCCCATTACGAAGATTGAGACGAGCGGAGCGGCACGCCAGCGCATGACTGAAATTCTGTTCTATCACCTGACGGAATCGAAGCTGGAGGACGCGCTGCCGCCCTTGCTCGAGAAATCGCTGGAACGCGGCTGGAAGGTCGCGGTCCAGACAGTGGGCGAGGAGCGCCGGGACTTCCTCGACACGCATCTCTGGACGTTCCGCGACGACAGCTTCCTTCCGCACGCCACCGACACTTCGCCAGTACCGCAAAACCAGCCGATTCTCCTGACGGCATCGGACGGGAACGCCAACGCCGCGAGTGTTCGTTTTCTCGTCGATGGCGCCGAGCCCCCGGCAGTGGAGGCTTATGAACGCATCGTCTTCATGTTCGACGGATACGATGCCTACCAAACCGAAATTGCGCGAAACCACTGGAAAAGGCTGAAAACTGAGGGGCATTCGCTGACCTACTGGCAGCAATCGCCGGAAGGGCGCTGGCAGAAAAAGGCATGACCCGTCCCCCGTCTGACTACCTTTGCAACGGGAAAATGGCCGGTAAGAAATCGCATGTGGTGTCGCCCGTGGCGGTTGTTTTATGAACGCATGCAACATGTACGCTTTCAGACGCGTTATCAGCAGACAGAGGGGATATGCGATGGGACAGATGATGCCACGACCGGATCTGGAGCTGGAACGACTGGTAGCAGTGCGGTCCGTTGTGGCTTTCAAGAATGCGGAAACCGCTGAATTGAAGGCGATCTCGCAACTGGCGCAGGGCGTATTCGGGGTGGCACGCGCGGCCGTGCATATTCTGGATGAGGACTGGCTCCACATTGCCGAGCAGGCAGGGCTGCAATTCCAGGAATGCCCCCGTGACATTGCGATCTGCGACCGTGTGGTCGTCACGCAGAATATTCTGACTGTTACGGATCTGAGCGCTCATCCTGAATTCGGCTCTTTGCCTTATGTAAAGGGCGCGCCCGACCTGCGGTCCTACGCAGGCGCCCCGATCGAACTCGAACCCGGTCTGGTGGTCGGGACTTTTTGTCTGCTCGACCCGCACGTTCGGGAGTACACCGCTGCGGAGGTCGATAATCTCCAGTATTTTGCGACACTCGCGGGCGCGCTTTTGAGATTGCAGAAAGCGAACTTCACCATGAGCCTTGCCGCCCGGGAACTGCGCGATGCGGCCATGACCGATCCGCTGACGGGCTTTTATAATCGCAAGGCTCTGGACGCGATCGTTGATCTGGAACTTGGCGCCGCGCTTTGCGAGAAGGACACTTTCGGTGTTCTCTATCTCGATCTCGACGGCTTCAAGACCATCAATGACACGCTTGGCCATGCGGCAGGAGACAGGGTGCTGGTCGAGGCATCCACCCGAATCCGCGATGCTGTAAGAGAAGATGATGTGGTGGTGCGCATGGGGGGCGACGAATTCGCAATATTCGTGCCGCGTCCGGATTCATCCACGCTCATCAACGGCCTTGCGGAAAAACTGCTCCACGCGTTTCGGCAACCGTTTCATGTGGAGGGTGAGAGCGTGCTTGCGCGCCTTAGCATCGGCGGCGCTATCGCGCCGCAGGCAGGCGCGGATCGCGCGACGCTGCTGCGGAGCGTCGATGAAGCCCTGTATCAGGCCAAAAAATCGGGGCGCGACCGGTTTGTCAGCCGCGCCCTCTGAAAGATTGCCTTGAGAAGCGTTTCGCTGCTCAGTCGTAGAAAGAATCCACGAATTTGTGGCGGCCGAGCAGGAAAGCATCGGCCACATGAGTCAGCGGCGCAAGATCGACGTCCGAGCGGCCTGACTTGATGATCTCGGCGAAGCGCTCGTAAAGGGCCGGATATTCCCGCTCCGGCTGGGATAGTTTTTCCTCGCCATTGATCGAGAGCTTCGCCCCGCCTTCCGAAAGCACCATCCGCCCCGCGGCGGTCTCGGCCACGATGTCCCAGCTCTGCTTGCCGGTCTGACGCCAGTCGAATTCGGCATGGACGGGCATTTTCGTCACGTCGGAGAAATGCAGGTCGGCCGCGATCGGCGCGTCGCGGTTTTCCGGGAATTCAAGCGTCGCCCTGGTCAGGAACAGCGCGCGCGGCAGGATATGGGTGATGATGGAAAGCGCATTGATGCCGGGATCGAACACGCCGAGACCACCCGCCTGCCAGATCCATTCCTGGTTCGGATGCCAGTGGCGCACATCTTCTTTCCAGATCACATGAACACTGTTGATCGTCGTGGAGGCTAAAAACGCCTTGGCAGCCTCGACGCCAGGTGCATAACGCGAATGCCAGCTTGCAAACAGTGACAGGCCTTTAGAATCCGCGAGGCGGACGAGATCCTGTACCTCCGAGAGCGTCGCGCCCGGCGGCTTTTCGAGGAAGACGTGCTTGCCGGCATTCAGTGCCGCATAGGCTGCCTCATAACGATATTGCGGCGGCATGCACAGAGAGACGGCGTTGATATCGGGTACGGCCTCGAGCATCGCCTCGATGGTGCCGTAGGATGCGACGCCATCCACCGTGCCATGGCGGCTTGCGGTGCAGATCAATTCAAAATCCGGATTGCCTGCAATGGCGGGAAGATGCTGGTCGCGAACGATTTTGCCGACGCCGACGATGGCAAGCTTGGTGGCTGACATGAAGTGGAACCCGTGTGTGAGTGCTGCCTAAGATAAAGTGTGATTTTTACAGGTTTTTAGCAGAAACGCCCGCAGGAGCAAGGTGATCGTTTCGGCGCGACGCGTCTTTTCCAGACGATGACTTCACGGAAACTTTCGATACACATTATCGACCGTGCAATGCTTGATCATGAAAATATTTCTTTGTAATTTTCAGTGATGTTTTCGATGGCCGGGCTGTCTTAATCCAATTTTTTAGGTATATTCTCATTTTGTTAGAGTTTTATGTATTTTTAACTTGAGTATATTTTAAAGAGCGGGTCGTGGTGGTTTTATTCAAGGCTGACCGTCTGTCTGGCTTCGTTCAGAAAGTCAACGAAAGCAGCCGGCAATTCAATACATACGGATTGATCTTCGGCATCATCCTCTACAATCTCTACGTATTCGTGGACATCAGTCTGGTGCCGGAAATCATCTGGTTGGATCTGACAGTCCGCCTGATGATCATCACACCGCTTCTCTTTCTTTATTTCCCCGCGCGATATTATGCGATCAGGATGCGGCCGGACGGCGTGGCGCATGAGGTCCTGCACGGGCTGGGTTGCATGTTGGTCGTCGCCTCGATCATGTTCATCTATGCCAATGCGCAAACCTCGTCGGCGAGCGAATATTACGTGGGTATCGTCACCGTCGTCCTTTATATGAACACGATACATCGCAAACCGTTTTCGCTTGCGGTCATGGGCACGGTTGGCTGCATGGCGGTTTTCATCGTCGGCATGGAATATGTCACGGTCACGAGCGAGGTGGCCAAGCTACCGGCCATCATGTGTTCCGCTGGCATCAGCGCCGTCTCGCTGTTTGCGGCCTACCGCATCGAGCAGGTGGAAAGAAAGGACTATCTGGCCTCTCTGCGGGAGAAGACCCTGCTGCAGCGGATTCAAAGTGCAAATCACGAGCTTCAGCAGCTTTCCAATACCGACCAGCTCACCGGAATTCGCAATCGCCGCAGCTTCGAGGAGGCGGCGAACGAGGCATCGGTCGGTAGCGGCCGGCCGCGGGCGCTCATCCTTCTCGATGTCGATTATTTCAAGAACTACAATGACGCAGAAGGCCACGTCGCCGGCGATGACTGCCTGCGCAGGATTGCCGGTAGGCTGCGTGGCGCCCTGCGCAGGGACGATGGCGACAGAAGTTTCATAGCCCGTTACGGTGGGGAAGAATTTGTCGTTCTGCTTGCCGATTGTACCGCTTCCGCTGCGCTTGCCATTGGCGAAAGACTGAGACTGGCCGTAATCGACGAGGCCATCCCCCATCTCAACCGTCCAGACAGACAGAAAATCGTCACGGTCAGCCTCGGCATTGCCGTTTCCGGCGACGGCAGGGAAATCATATACGAGATGGTGAACCGGGCCGATATGGCGCTTTACGAGGCAAAGCGCCAGGGCCGCGACCGGCTGGTGCTGGCCTCCGGGCATATGGGAATGCCGGCGGAGCTGTACGGGGTCGAGGCCATGATGTCCGGATAGGGCTGATGGCTTGGCGGCGCCATAAATTTTGCCCCGCGCAAGCGGGATTGTTGAAGACCGGCACCGGAATTCCGGGGCAAGAACATATAATAATCGGGGAATGCAGATGATGGAATTGATCGCCGCACAAGCGGCAGCGTCCGCTGCCGAACTTCCATTCCTGCTGCTTCAGGCGGCCGCGGTGGTTGGCATGGTGTCCGTGCTGATCCTTCTGCGGCGGAACATCGCCCTCGAGGATCCCCGCTATAAAATCTACTATGGCCTCGTCTTCGGAATGACAGGTTTTCTGCTGACGCTGCTTGTTTCCGAATTCATCAAGCTGCCCTCCAAGCCTTACATCCGCTCCGATCTGCTGTTTCTCGCGGGGGTGCTGGGCTCATGGCAGGGTGGGCTTATCAGCCTGTCCCTCGTCGCGGCCGGGCGTTTCGTGTTCGGCGGCCCCGTGCTATTTTTTGCGGCCCTGCAGGACATGGTCGTCATTTCGGCCTGCGGCATCATCATGTATGGCTGGATGCGCGACCGACGCCTCGCCGATCTCGGAACTCGGGATATTCTCACCGTCTTCGCCGTCAGATTCATGGCCGCGCTGCTTGCCATCACAATCTCGTTCGTGTTTGGTCTGATCGACCAGACGCTGTTCTTGAGCGCAATAGGCCGCCGAACGCTGGGAGCTGTCGCCGTTGGCCTGCCGATGATCGTCTGCCTGTTCATCCTGCTGCGCAGCGAGGCGCGCGCGCGCGACGAGGCAAAGAAACGCGAGGTGGCGGCGCGGACGGATTCATTGACCGGACTGCCCAACAGGCGCGCCCTCAAGGACCATATGGAAACGGTCATGCGGCAGGAGCCGGCCGTTTCGCGCGCCCTCGTTCTGATCGAGATCGTCAATATTGCCGATGTCGCCGCCTGCGAGGGGGAGGACTGGAGCGATATTTTCTGGCCCAGGCTGGCGCGGGAAATCTGCGATGGGGAATACGGCCTGCTGTGCAGCGCCCATGCACCTTGCAGCTTCATGTTCGGTGATACGACACTTGCAGTTGTCATGCGGGAGATTTCGCTGGAGAAGTCCGAAGGTACAAAACTCATGATGCATCTGCATGAGGGGTTGAGCACCTTTTGCCGCTCGGCGGAAGCGGGGCCGGTACCGCATCTCAAAATCGGCGCGGCAAGTCTGGACAGGCTTTCCCGGCAGAACGTGGCCTCGTTCTTCAGACATCTCAGCCTGGCGCTCAAGGGAAGCGATCATCCCGTGCAGATTTTCCCCTTTTCGTTTGCCGAGAAGGCGACACGGGACGAGACGGTGCGGCAGATGCTCGTCAACTGGATCAAATCCGGCAGGCCGCCCATTTGCTATCAGCCGAAATTCGAAATGCGCAATCGCCGCATGATCGGTGCTGAGGCGCTGCTGCGCGCGGTCGATGCGCGGGGGCAGGCGCTTTCGCCCTATTATGTGCTGGAGATCGCCGAACGTCATCGGTTGCTGGCGGAATTCGAATGGTCGACGATCGAAGCCGTGGTGCACGACCTTCGCGATCTGCATGATCTCGATGCGGATTTTCATCTCGCGGTGAATATTTCCGCTTCGTCCTTCGCAACCGTGCACTTTGCTGACCGGGTCGTGGCGCTGCTGCAGGAAATGGCGGTGCCGGCGCATCGCCTGGCGATCGAAGTGACGGAGATGAGCAGGATTCCGACCAACGACGTCGTGCAGCAGAATTTCGATACGCTGTTCGCCGCCGGCGTGCGGCTGGCGCTCGATGATTTCGGGACCGGTTATGCCGCGCTCACTTTGCTGGCGCGGTTCCCGTTTGAAGAGGTCAAGATCGATCACTGGATGACGTCGAGGCTGGATCAATCGCGGTTCCGGGAGGCCATTGCGCTCGCCTTCGAGAGCGCGGAGCGTTATGGCGCTAAGCTGGTGACGGAAGGTATAGAAACCGAGGAGCAGAGCAGGCTTCTCATGCAGATGGGCATTCGCTTCGGGCAGGGTTATCTTTATTCCCCCGCCGTGCCGCTCGCGCGGCTGCAGTCCCGCAGGGCGTGTGCCTAGCGCCAAGGGCACCGCCCACATCTTCCCGCGCCAATGATGATCAGGGGTAAATTCGGCTGGGGCCGGATTGAATGTTCTCACTGTCTGTGCTGAGAAAAGTCACCTGTTAAACGAATGTCATGATCCGCTCTGTCGGTCATGCGGGCGAGCCGATGCTTGAAAAAAACGATGCATGGAACGACATGCCCGGAACGCCGGTCGAGCGCCGACTGAACGAAGCGGCCAGGGGCGCTGCTGCGGCCGGCCGCTCACTTGATGCCACCGCCCATTCCCTTTCCGGCAGCCGGCGCATGGCGCACGCGCCATGGCCGCTGTCGGGGCGGCCGTTTCTCAAGTTGTTTCTGGTCTGGGCACTGCTTATGGCAGCCGTCGTGTCCGGACTGGCGGCTTATCAATATGTCAGCCTGCTCGGCGAATTGGCACGGCAGAGCGATGCGTTGCAGGCTGAGGCATCCCGCCGGGCCGATCAGCATGATGCCCATGTGACGGCGCTTTCGGCGGTGGCGCAGGCGCAGCAGGGGGCGGATTATCGCCTCTTGCTCGATGTCGCGGCACCCATTCTGCAATTTTACCCGCGTATTGACGAGGTCCAGCTGGTTTCCCTCAACGAGGCGGGGCCTGTTGTCGGCACACGGCCGCTGGAGAGCGAGCTGGCAGCGACGATCCGCGAGGCGGCATCGGTCTTTACCGGCCGGCCGGCTCTGGTGGCGAGCGATCTCAGACCCGGCCATTACATGATCGTCAAGCGCAGCCCCAATAGCGGGTCGGCCTCGAAGGTGCTGGTGCTTGCCGTCGATGCCGGGCGGCTTCTCGCGTCCGACGCTGCGTTCTGGTCGGAAAAACAGGCGGTGATCCGTCTTAAAATGCCTGGCGGAACAGTCCTTCTCGGCCCACCCACGATGCCGGAAGCGCCGCAATATGTCCGGCAGCTCAGCAGCGCCAGCCAGCCTCTGACGCTGGAAGTCGCGCTCGCAATCACCTGGCGGGACCTATTGCCCGGCCGCGCCCTGCTGGCGGGCGTGGCTGGCGCAAGCGTCGTTTTCGTGCTCTGTATTGTCATGACAAGACAGAGGACGCGCATGCGCGCCGCCGAGAGACGCGCCGAACTGAGCGGCATGGAAGCGAGACTGACCCACGCCTCGCGGGTTAACGCTCTCGGAGAAATGGCGAGCGGCCTTGCCCACGAGCTTACCCAGCCCCTGACGGCGATATTGGCGCAGGCGCAGGCGGGGAGACGGCTGCTTGCCCGTCAGGATGTCACGGCTCTTTCCGGTGCTCTCGACGATATGATCGATCAGGCGCGGTGCGCCGCGAATATGCTCGACCGGTTCCGCAACTGGTCGCTGCCGCACCGCCAGCCGGTCGCGGCGCATGACCTGCGCGCCGCCCTGCGCAATGTCGATGCGCTGCTTGCCGGCGAAGCCGCCCGGCATGAGGCCAGCATTGATATCGCGATGCCGGAAGTGCCGCTTCCGGTGCGGGTCGATCCCGTCGAAATAGAACAGGTCATGTTCAATTTGCTTCGCAACGCGCTTGACGCACTCACTGCCATTGAAGGCAGACGTGCGATCACGGCAAGATTGAGCCGGAACGGTGATTTCGCCGTTCTCGATGTTGCCGATAACGGCCCCGGCGTAGCGCCCGAGCTGCGCGACCGGTTGTTCACACCTTTCACCACCACGAAAAACAACGGAATGGGGCTGGGGCTTGCCCTCAGCCAGAGGCTGGTGGAACGCGCCAGCGGTGAAATCCGATACGTCGCGAGTGAGAATGGTGCCCATTTCCGGGTTGTCCTCCCGCTTGCACCGGAGGCACGGGACCCATGACGCTGCCCGTCTATCTGGTTGATGACGATGACGCCGTGCGCAAGGCGCTCATCCTGCTTCTCTCCACCGTCAACATAAAGGCGAAGGGCTTTGCTGATCCCGTGGCGTTTCTCAGCCAGCTTGCCGCCCTCGAGCCGGGCTGCCTGATCCTCGATATCCGCATGCCCGCCATAACCGGATTGAAATTGCAGGAGAAACTGACGGAAGAGGGGATAGACTGGCCGGTCATCATCATTTCCGGTCACGGCAACATCGAAGCCTGCCGCCGAGCCTTCCACAATGGGGCGGTGGATTTTCTCTCCAAGCCGGTCGACGAACAGGATCTCATTGACGCGATCCAGAAAGCGCACCGGATATTGGCCCGCACGCTTGACGCAAAAGCGCTGCAGGCGGAGAATTTGGCGCTCCTGTCGCTGCTGACCGCGCGGGAGCGGGAGATACTTGAACGCATCGCGCTCGGTTTTACCTCGCGCCAGATCGCAGACGGACTTGGTCTGTCGCCGCGCACGGTAGACAGCCATCGCGCCGCCATTGGCCTGAAGCTCGGCACAACCTCGCAGGCGGAAATGACAAGACTTTGGCTGGAAGCAGGTGCGGATCGGTAGAACTACCGAGCAGCCGGAAAGTCTTACGGATTCGCGGCTCAACGCCATCCGCTTAAACTACAGTCCTCATCAAGCAAGAGGACCTTTTCATGATCCGCAACCTTCTCGTTGTTTCCACTCTGCTCGCTCCTTCGGTCGCCCTGGCGCAGACGCTGCCGACCGCACCTTACCTGCCACTCGAATTGGCGGAAAAGGCGGCCAGTGCAGCACTTCAGGCCTGCTCGGCCAAGGGCAACGCTGTCACCGTTGCCATCGTCGCCCGCGACGGCGCCGTAAAGACGGTCCTGAAAGCAGATGGTTCGGGTCCGCACACGGTCTCCAGCGCCACCGGCAAGGCATTCGCTGCCGCATCGCTCGGCCGTGATATTGGCGAGATTGCCGAATTCATCGCATCCAAGCCCGCCAATGATGGCCTCCGCAACATGGATGAGCGCATGGTCATTCAGGCAGGCGGGCTGCCGATCAAGATCGGCGACGCGCTCGTCGGCGGTATTGGCGTTGGAGGCGCGCCGTCGGGTGCAATCGATGCCGAATGTGCGCGTGAAGGTCTCAATACGATCGGTGCGAAGTAAGTTTCGTCAATGCGATACGGCGGCTTCGCAAGAGGCCGCCGCTCCTGTGCCGTTGCGCATCAGCCGGCCATTGCTTCCTCGTATTCACTGGAAAGCATCAGCCATTGCTCTTCCGCATCCGATAGCCTGGCAGCGGCTTCGCCACGCTCCTTGACTTTCTGAGCGGCTTTGGCAGGGGCTTTTTCATATAGCGCCGGGTCGGCCAGTTCGGTGTCGAGCGTCTGAATCAGTTTCTCAAGCTTTGCCGTCAGGGATTCGATTTCGTTGATCTTTTTCTTCAACGGCGCGAGTTGGGCACGCTTTTCCGCGCTTGCCTTGCGCTGATCGGCCTTGGAAGCCTGATCGGCAACGGTGTCGCTCTTGTCGTCCTTCTTTTTACCGGAGGAAACGACGAGATCGCGATATTCCTCCATGTCGCCTTCGAACGTCTTGACCGTCCCGTCGGCCACCAACCACAGCCGGTCAACGGTCGCCTCAATAAGATGGCGGTCGTGGGAAATAAGGATCACCGCGCCATTATAATCATTCAGTGCCTCGATCAGCGCCCGGCGGCTGTCGATATCGAGATGGTTGGTCGGTTCGTCGAGGATCAAGAGGTTGGGTGCGTGGAAGGCCGCAAGGCCCATCAGCAGGCGAGCCTTTTCGCCACCGGAAAGGTCTTTGGCAGCCGTCGCCATCTTTTCCGTCGCAAGCCCCATCTGCGCCACGCGTGACCGCACCTGCGCCTCCGGTGCAAGCGGCATCAGCTTGCGCACATGTTCGACCGGAGTTTCATCCGGCACCAGATCGTCGAGCTGATGCTGCGCGAAGAAGCCGATCTTGAGGCCGGGCGCGACGCGAAGATCACCCGCCTGCGGGGGGAGACGGCCGGAAATGAACTTCGCAAAAGTGGATTTGCCATTGCCGTTGGAGCCGAGCAGGGCAATGCGGTCGTCATTGTCGATGCGCAGGTTGAGGTGTTTCAGAATGGACTTGCCCGGTTCATAGCCGACCGCGCCGCCATTGATGGCAACGATCGGCGAGGCCGGCTGTTTTTCCGGCTCGGGAAACGTGATCGGCTGCACATGATCTTCGATCACGGCGGCGACGGTGCCCATGCGCTCCAGGGCCTTGATGCGGCTCTGCGCCTGACGGGCCTTGGTGGCCTTGGCGCGGAAACGGTCGATGAAGCTCTGCAGGTGTTTGCGCGCGGCGTCGTTTTTCGCCTTGGCTTTCATCTGCAATTCGTCGGCCTCGGCCTTCTGCCGCTCGAACTGATCATAGCCGCCGCGATAAAAGGCCAGCTTCTTCTGGTCGAGATGCACGATGGAGTTGACGGCGTTGTTCAGCAGATCGCGATCATGGCTGATGATGATGACGGTGTGCGGATAGCGGCGGATATATTCTTCCAGCCACAGCGTGCCCTCAAGGTCGAGATAGTTGGTCGGCTCATCGAGCAGCAGCAGATCGGGCTCGGCAAACAGCACCGAGGCGAGCGCCACACGCATGCGCCAGCCGCCTGAAAAGGAGGAGGCGGGGCGGAGCTGCGCTTCATGATCGAAACCGAGACCGGCAAGAATGCTCGATGCACGCGCTTCCGCCGAATGGGCATCGATATCGACAAGCCGCATCTGGATCTCTGCGATACGATGCGGATCGGTTGCGGTCTCCGCCTCCGCTAAAAGCGCGCTACGCTCCTTGTCAGCGGAAAGCACGATGGAGATGAGAGATTCCTCCGTGCCCGGCGCTTCCTGCGCCACCTGGCCGATGCGGGCCTGTTTCGGAATGGTCACCGAACCGCCCTCTGCCGCGAGATCGCCGGTTATGATGCGGAAAAGGGTGGATTTGCCGGCACCGTTGCGGCCGACGAGGCCCGCCTTCACACCGGCGGGAAGCGTCACGCTGGCGTGGTCAAGGAGCAGACGCCCGGCGATGCGGGCCGAAAGATCGGTAATCGTAATCATGGCGTCGTTTTGGCCGAACTGTGTGACCAAGGCAAGAGCAGGCACGCCACACCGCGGCAGTTATGAGGTCGGAAATGAAGAGGCGGCAAACGGGGACAAGGCGCGGGATGGCAGCTCGTTTTCCGGATATAAGCCCATCCTGAAGGCTTGCCGAAATGTCCTAGCAACCCAACTGCGCGAGATAGCTGTCGCGATTATGCTGCGCGAGGTCCCTGCAATAACCGACGACGCAGTTCCGGGTGCCGCACCGGGCGCAAAGCAGGGCCAATTCAGCCTGGCTGAAGAATTCCGCGGGCGTTGCGGTGCCGTCCACCGAGGCGACGCCGATTGAAACCGTCAGATGCTCGCCGCCGCCCTCACTCGTCACGAAGCGCAAGGCTTCGACGCTTTGCCGCAGACGTTCAGCGATCGCCTCAGCCGTGTTTTGCGCAACGCCTGCAAACAGGAAAGCAAATTCGTTGCCGCCGATGCGGGCGACAAAATCATCCTTCTTGATCGTCTTGCGAAAGAGCCCAGCAAGCCGCCGCAGGGCCTTGTCTCCGGCGGCGGGGCCGTATTTGGCGTTGATCTCGCGGAAATGGTCGATATTGAGGAGCATCAGCGATGTCGCGGAGGCGGCCCTGTCTCCAGCAAAAAGCTCTCCGAGTTTTTCGAGGAAAGCCGCCCGGTTGGGCAGCGCCGTCAGCACGTCGCGCAGGGAACCGGCCTTCAGTTCGGCGCGCCGCCTTTCGACGTCATGTATTTTCATCAACCCCATGGAGATGAAATGCCTTAGGCTGGTCTGTTCCTCGTGGATGTCGTCCAGCAATCGGGCGACGCGATCGGTGGCCGGGGACCCAACAGTTTCGTCTTCGCCAAGGCGTCCGATGAAGGCTTCCGTGCGCCTCTGGCCAGCTTCCAGCCGTGCGGAAATCTGTTTCAGCGTTTCAAAGGCCTCGCTGGCCATCTGTTCCGCTTCGATGCGGGAGAAGCCGGGCAAATTGTGCCTCTGGCCAACCAGATCGATCTCGTGCTGTTGCGGCGCATTACCGAGCGCCAGGATGTCTCGGCCCATGGCCGGGTTATGGCCCGACAATATTTCATAGATCAATTCGTAATTGCGCGGCAATGGTGCAATATTCATCCTGGCGATGAATTGCGCGACCTTGGTAAGGACAAGACTACTTCTCGCCTGTTCGCGTTTTTTATCGCCAGCAGATGTCATCGCTGTCAGCTCCAGTATCGATGGTCTTATCAATCGAACGAAATAACCGTTTTCTGAATGGCCAAATCATAGGCGAGACGGCTTAAAATTGGCTAAACCAGCGAGCGAAATTCATCACTTCCAGGTTTTATTTCGGCCCTTGGCGAACGGAACCTTTCAAACGTCCTTTGATTGATAACATGACAAATGCTGATTTGATTTCCGGCTCCCGCCGATTTTATATCGCTTGGCCGTTATTGCAGAGAAGGTGCAGCCCATGACGAATTCCCGAACCCTCTATTCGCTCTGCGGAAGCGATGTCTCCAGGCCATTTTCCCCCCATTGCTGGAAAACCGTGTTTTCGTTGGCGCATAAGGGACTGGATTTCGAAGAGCGTCCGTTGCCCTTCACCGTCATCCCGACCGTGGAGGATGGTTTTTCGAAGACGGTGCCGATCCTGCGGGACGGCGACCGGCTGGTGAGCGACAGTTTCGAGATTGCCCTTTATCTGGACGAGGCCTACCCGGAGCGGCCGTCATTGTTCGATGGGGAGGGCGGCAAGGCCATGGCGCGCTTTATCGAAAGCTGGTCCCAAACCCAGCTGCATCCGGCCATCGTCCGTATCGCCGTGCTGGATATCCACAATATGCTGGATGAGCCGGATCGTCGTTATTTCCGCGAAAGCCGGACAAGGGCGCTTGGCCGCCCGCTCGAGGATGTCGTCGCCAACCGCGAAGACGAGATCGCCGCCTTTCCTGCCTTGCTCGCTCCCATCCGCCGGATGCTGAGTTTTCAGCCCTTCATCGGCGGCACGTCGCCGCTTTTTTCGGATTACATCGTTTTCGGCGCGCTGCAATGGGCGAGGATCACCACCGGTGCTGATCTGTTTTCTGATAATGACCCTGTGCGCGACTGGTTCGAAGGGTGCCTCGATCTTTACGATGCAAGGGGCCGCAGTGTGACAGCGGCGTGAAATGTCTGCCGTCAGTGCCGCAATCTCATTGATCCCCCTTGTTTTCGGGCCTTTGGGCGGGTAAAGACCGCCCACTTTCTCTGAAGGAAAAGGAAACGGACACATGGCGATTGAACGCACATTTTCGATGATCAAGCCGGACGCAACCAAGCGTAACCTCACGGGCGCGATCACCAAGGTATTTGAAGACAACGGCCTGCGCGTCGTCGCCTCCAAGCGCGTCTGGATGAGCAAGCGCGAAGCCGAAGGCTTCTACGCCGTCCACAAGGAGCGCCCCTTCTTCGGCGAACTCGTTGAAGGCATGACTTCCGGCCCGACCATCGTTCAGGTTCTGGAAGGCGAAAACGCCATCCTCAAGAACCGCGAAATCATGGGCGCCACCAACCCGGCCCAGGCCGCTGAAGGCACCATCCGCAAGACCTTCGCGCTTTCCATCGGCGAAAACTCCGTTCACGGTTCCGACGCTCCGGAAACCGCCGCTCAGGAAATCGCCTACTGGTTCGCCGAAACCGAAATCGTCGGCTGATTCAAAGTCTCAACGGCTTGAATCGCTCTATCAGGCGATTGCTCGAAGCCGCTGAAAAGACTCGAAGAAGCGGAGCCGAAAGGCTCCGTTTTTTTGTTTCTGGATGCGATAAGGGGATGCCGCACCCGCCTCCATCATCATTCCTGTGACAAGCACAGGCACGAGGAGAGGTTGCACTCGCTCCGTCAGTCCCTACGACGCCGGGCACCCCTGAGCCGGCCGCATATCAATCGTTCCGTCAGGTTTAAACACCTCCGGATTGGGCGTATAGAGCGGGCCGACGACCAGCGGCTTGGCGGGGAGAACTGACTGGTCGGTATCGGAGCGGATGATGGTCTCGATCGTCTGCAGAATATCGCCATCGGGCCCTTTGATGCGGACGGTGACCCTGTAGGGCCGGCCCTGCTTCACACATTCGACCGGCGGGCTCTGAACGGTGATCCTTTCGTCCTTCGGAAAAATCTTCTCGCGGGTGGTGAGGTCGGGCCCTCCGCGAGGGTTTTCGAATGTTGCTTCAACGCTGCTGCCATCGCGAATGGGGGCAATACGCTGCAGCGTCACCAGATAGGTGGCAATGGCCACGCGATAGTTGAAGACGAACATGCGGCCGGAAACCTTCGCCACCTCGCGCGGTTCTTCGCGCTGACAGCCGGAAAGGGTGAGTATCGCCACCATTGCCAGCAATGGCAGGCCGGTTCTTTTCATGACCGCGTCTCCTTCGTGCGGTGATAGTGCCGGCTGGCTTTCTGCCGGTTGCCGCACACCGCCATATCGCACCAGATCCGGCTTCTGTTTCTGCTGCGGTCGATGAACAGCCATCCGCAATTGCCGCAGATCCTCAACCGCTGCCGTGGTTCGTCCGCAAGCAGCGACAGTGCGGAGTGGGCGGTGGCATTGGCGAGATGTTCTGCCTTCGGGAACATGCGCAGGGCGGCGCCGCAAGCGAAGAGAAACTGCGCCAGTTTCCCGTCGTCCTCGCCGCCATCGGCGATGGACGAGCGAAAATAATCGTCGATTGCCTCGCGCAAATCGAAAAGAACCGGCCGTCTCTCTTCGTCGGGCGCGACGAGGGCGGGAAATCTTTCTCGCTCCGCACCAAGCCGTGTCGCCGCTTCGGCAAAGGTGGCGATCTGCCCGGCCACGGCGAAGCGGTCTACCGATCTAGCGGCGTCTGAACGCAGGATCACGCTGTTGGCAACATCCAACGCCAATGCGCCGCCCGCGAAACGATGTTCTGTCCAGCGAAAGGTCATGCCGCACATTATAACTATCAAAACTGGTTTTAATAGTTATAATCACAGCGGGAGGACGCGCTTGGCCTATTTCCTGCAACAATTGCTGAATGCAGTGCCGGTCGCCGCGCTTTATGCGGTTCTGGCCTTTGGTTATGCCATCGCCTTTTCAGTCACCAGACGCGCCGATGTCACCTATGGCGCCATATTCGCCTTTGCTGGCCAGACATGCCTGCTTTTTGCCGATTTCGGCTGGAACCGCCTGTGGCTTGTTCTGCCGGCGACATTGGCGCTGGGGGCAGGGGCGGGCCTGTTTGGCGGGCTGTGGGCGGCGGGTTTCATCGGCAGGGTGGTGATGCGGCCGTTAGCGAAAGCCTCTCCCAACGCGGTGACGGTCGCTTCCATCGGGGTGTTGATAGCACTGACGGAAAGTGCAAGGCTGGCCGCCGATACACGGCAATTATGGCTTCCGCCGCTTTTGTCGGAGCCGATACGTTTCTGGGCCGATGGCGGCTTCGCCGTGACGCTGACGCCGATGCAAATGCTGAATACGATGGCCTTCAGCCTGATCATTCTCGCCGGATCGTTTTATCTTGGCCGCTCCGCTTTCGGCAGGCGCTGGAAGGCAGTGTCGGACGATGCTTTTGCTGCAGCCTTGTGCGGGGTAAATGCAGGCCGGATATTTCTCATGTCCTATTGCGCGGCGGGGCTCGTCGCCGCCATCGCGGGCGTGCTGGCCACATTTTATTACGGCACCATGGATTTCGGGGCCGGTCTGGTCTTTGGCCTGAAGGTGGTGCTGATTTCTGCGGCAGGCGGTTATGCCAGTCCGCTGATCTGTGGGCTGGGGGCCGCCGCCGTCGGTTTTGCGGAAACTTTCTGGGTCGGTTACGGACCGGCCGCCTGGCGGGATGCGATGGTTCTCGCGATGCTGGTCGGCTGGCTGGTTATCATGCGCAGCAGGGTTGAAGCGCCTTAGGGCATTGACGAAAGCGATGCCCGCTTCCACCGGACCATGCGGGAAGAACAAGGCGTTATCGCCACTTTTCCCTGGCCGTATCGTCGGTTGTCTTTGCCGCAACCCACTCGCCCGCCTTTCCATCCTTGCCATGTTCCTTTTTCCAGAACGGCGCGGATGTCTTCAAGTAGTCCATCACGAAATTCGCGCCATCGAAGGCTGCCTGTCGATGCGATGAAGCAGCGATAACGAGGACGATATTTTCGCCCGTGGCGATTTTGCCGTGGCGATGGATGGCGGTGAGGCCAAGCAGGCCGAAGCGTTCCATCGCGAGCTTGGCGATGCGCGTCATTTCCGCTTCCGCCATGCCGGGATAATGTTCCAGTTCCAGCGCCGCGAGCGTGCCGCCATCATCCCGGCAGAGCCCGGTGAAGGCGACAACCGCGCCGATGCTCCTGTCACCTTCCGTCAGCCGGCGGGTTTCTTCCGCTGCGTCGAAATCCTCTGCCTGGACACGGACGGTCGGCTGCATTCGCTCATCCCCCCGTCATCGGCGGAAAAATGCCGATCTCGCGCGCGCCGACGATGCTTTCATCATGCTCGACGTGTTCCTGATTGACCGCAACGCGGATGACATTGGGAAATTCGAAGGCAGCCTCGTAATTTTCACCGCGTGTCGCAAGCCAGGCAATCAGCTCGCCGGCCGTAGTGATGGAGGAAGGGAGGTCCAGCTCCTCTTCATCCGTGCCGATCTTCTCGCGAACCCAGGCGAAATAAACGATCCGTGTCATCATTCTTCGTCCACGATGTGCTTGAGGCCAGCCTTGAAGTAATCATAACCGGTATACATGGTGAGCGCTGCGGCCAGCCAGAGAAGCGTGATGCCCATCTCGGTCGTGTATGGCAGAACCTTGTCGCCGGCAGGACCCGCGAGCAGGAAAGCGATGGCGACCATCTGGATGGTGGTCTTCCATTTGGCGATGCGGGTGACGGGAACGCTGACCTTCAGCGCCGCCAGATATTCGCGCAGGCCGGAAACAAGAATTTCACGGCAGAGAATGGTGATGGCCGCCCAGAGCGACCAGCCGGCAATGGTGCCGTCGGCCGCCATCAGAAGCAGGACGGATGCGACCAGCAGCTTGTCAGCGATCGGGTCCAGCATGCGGCCGATATTCGACGTCTGGTTCCAGATGCGTGCCAGATAACCGTCAAGGAAATCGGTCAGCGAGGCGATGATGAACAGCCACAGTGCCGTCCAGCGCGCAAAATCCGAACTCTCCAGTTTTCCTTCAACGTAAAAGCAAAGGACAATGACCGGAACAGCGAGAATCCGGCCATAGGTGAGGAGGTTGGGAATGCTGTATGCGCGCGAAGCCATGGGGAAACCTGTCAGTCTGAGATCAGCTGCCTTGATGCCGCCGCTAGGGCATAGCGTCAACACGTGATTATGTTTTTTTAGCAGGTCAGCCCCGCCGTTCTGCGTCAATCGCTGCCGCTCTCGTGGAAGTGATTGTAAATTTGCCGCGCCACCGTCTCGGAAATGCCGGTGACGGCCATCAGGTCATTGAGGCCCGCGCGGGAAACCGCCTTGGCGGTTCCAAAATGCTGCAGCAACGAACGTTTGCGCCCCGGTCCGATTCCCGAGATTTCGTCCAGCGGATTACGCACCATTTCCTTCTTGCGCCGGGCCCGGTGCGATCCGATCGCGAAACGGTGCGCCTCGTCACGCATGCGCTGAATGAAGTAGAGCACGGGATCACGTGGCGGCAGGGAAAAATCGCTGCGCCCGTCCGCGAAGAAACGTTCACGGCCCGCCTCGCGGTCCATGCCTTTGGCGACGCCGATGGCGGTTACGCAGTCGCGAATGCCGAGTTCGTCGAGGATGGCCCGCACCGCCGTCATCTGCCCCTGACCACCATCGATCAGGATCACGTCCGGCCAGGCGGGGAAGGGCATGTCGGCAGCTTCTTCTGCTGTCGGTATGCGCTCGCGATCCGGCTTTCCTTCTTCTTTCAGCAGGCGTGAGAAGCGGCGGGTCATCACCTCCCGCATCATGCCGAAATCGTCGCCCGGCGTGATGTCGGTCGATTTGATATTGAACTTGCGATACTGGTTCTTCACGAAACCTTCCGGCCCCGCCACCACCATGCCGCCGACCGCATTGGTGCCCATGATGTGCGAGTTATCGTAGATTTCGATCCGCCGAGGCACGTAGGCAAGGCCGAAAGTCTCGGCAAAGCCCTTCAGCAGCCGCGCCTGAGACGAGGTCTCCGCGAGCTTGCGGCCGTGCGCCTCGCGGGCATTGGCAAGCACGTGATCGGTAATGTCCTTCTTCTCGCCACGCTGCGGCACGCTGATCGTGACCTTGTGCCCGGCTTTTTCACCGAGGGCGGCCGCCAGCAGTTCCTGTTCCTCCACCGTTTCGGAAAGCAGGATCTGTTTCGGCACCGGCTTGTCGTCGTAGAACTGCGCCAGAAACGCGTTGAGAATTTCCGAGCCGGGCAGGGAAGGATCGGCCTTGGGGAAATAGGCGCGGTTGCCCCAGTTCTGGCCGGTGCGGAAAAAGAACACCTGAATACAGGAAATGCCGCCTTCGTGGTGGATGGCGAAGACATCCGCCTCTTCAATGCCGGCGGGGTTGATGCCCTGGTGGCTCTGGACGTGCGAAAGTGCCGCCAGCCGGTCGCGATAGATGGCGGCGCGCTCGAAATCGAGGTCTTCGGAAGCCTCGTTCATTTGTCGCGCAATTGCGGTCTTGACGCTCTGGCTCTTGCCGGACAGGAAATCCTTGGCTTCCTTGACCAGCTCCGCGTAGCCCTCGTCGCTGATCTCATGCGTACAGGGCCCGGAACAGCGCTTGATCTGGTACAGAAGACAGGGACGGGTGCGGGTTTCGAACACACTGTCTGTGCAGGTGCGTATCAAGAAGGCGCGCTGCAGCGAATTGATCGTGCGGCCAACCGCGCCGGCGGACGCGAAGGGTCCGAAATAGTCGCCCTTGCGCGCCCTTGCTCCCCGGTGCTTGAAGATCGCTGGTGCACGGTTGTCGGCGGTGATGAGAATATAGGGGAAGGACTTGTCGTCGCGCAGAAGTACGTTAAATCGCGGCCGCAAGCGCTTGATTAGATTCGCTTCCAGAAGAAGCGCTTCGGTCTCCGTGCGGGTGGTGACGAATTCCATGTGCGTGGTGTGACGCACCATCTGGGCGATGCGGTTGGAATGCACGCGGCCCTGCGCATAATTGCCGACGCGCTTCTTCAACGAGCGTGCCTTGCCGACGTAAAGCACGTCGCCCGCCTCGTTGAACATGCGATAGACACCCGGCGCATTGGGCAGGTGTTTGACGAATTCGCCAATGAGGTCCATGCCCTTCAGGCCGGATTCGTTCTTCCATCCCGCATTCCAGTCCATGCCGGCGACGTCGCGCGGAGCCTCGGCCGTTTCCGTTGCGGCAAGGCTTGCATCGTCATCTTCGTCGTCGGTGTCATCGAAGAGAATACCGCCATCAGGCAGCTTCTTTCCGTTCATTCAGGTATCTCCGCCACGTCAGGGGTTTCCCAGCCAAGGTGCTGGCCGCCGTCGAGCGCGATCATTTGTCCGGTGACCGACGGCGTGTCGTAAAGAAAGCGAATCGTCCGCCCGAACTCGTCCGGCGCAGGACCACGCTTTAATATAAGGCCGTCGATCTGCGCCTGAAAGTCCTCAGGCGCTTGTCTTTCGCTTTTGAAGGTGGGCCCAGGCCCGATGGCATTCACCCTGACGCGCGGCGCGAAGCTCTGCGCCATCGTCCGTGTGGCGGTCCAAAGCGCTGATTTCGAAAGGGTGTAGGAATAAAAGCGTGGCGTGAGCGCAAGCACACGCTGGTCGATGATATTGACGATCAGCCCGGATTTATCGGCGGGCAACTGTTCGACAAAGGCGGCGGCGATGAGGGAAGGCGCCCGCACATGCACGGCAAAATGCGCATCGAAGATATCAGGGTCAGGAGCTTCCGCCGTGTCGCCGAGAAAAACAGACGCATTGTTGACGACGACGCCGATGGGGCCGAGGGCGGAAGACGCCTTTTCGATGAGCGCCGCTGTCGGGGCTGATTGTGTCAGGTCCGCCTGAACGGCTGCAGCCCTGCCACCTTTCTGCCTTATTTCGTTAGCGAATTCCTCCGCCTGCGCGATCGATTCATTGGCATGGACCGCGATCGCAAAGCCGTGGCTGGCCAGATCGGTGGCGATAGCGCGCCCAAGCCGCCGCGCGGCCCCGGTAATCAAGACTGTCTTCGGTATATCTTCTTTCACAGCGGACCTGCATTTGCTCATACACGCCCTATTTGCTGGATATAAATGCAAATCGCAAGCTGTCACTCGGCCCGAAAAGAATTGGGCGATTTTTTATTCACAATGCAATTTCGGTTTAATTTTAATATAACGAAGTTTAAAGGCGATCTATTTTTGTTTAGCCTTCTGTTAGGGTTAATAAAACCCTTGTGGCAATTAGGCAACGTCTAATTCTAGTCACGCGTCTGCCCCAAACAATTCACATTTTGGCTCTTTGATCTCCGCATTCTCCCATCAAATTCGGTTTCCAGAGGGGCGATCAACCCGACGAATTATGCCGCGTCTGAAAACAATGTTTTGAGTGCAGAGCGGTCCTGAAAGGAGAATAACATGCGTATTTTCGTAGCAACCCTTATGGCTTCGACCATGGCCGCCGCTGGCTTTTCGGCTGCTCACGCCGCTGACGCCGTAAACGAAGTGCCGCAGGCACCGGTTTCCTACGACCAGCCAGCACCGGTCAAGGACTGGTCCGGCGCTTACCTCGGTGGTACCGTCAACTACGATTGGGGCCGTTTCAGCTCCAGCAACGACGGCCGTGACGCCAAGGGCGCTGGCGGCGGTCTGTACGGCGGTTACAACTGGCAGAATGGCCAGATCGTTTACGGTGCCGAAGCTGACGTCAACATGGGTGACGAGCGCGGTTCCGCCGGTACGGTTGCAGGTCGCTCGGTCGAAGGCAAGCAGGGCGTCAATGGCTCGCTGCGTGGCCGCGTTGGTTACGACATGAACCCGTTCCTGCTCTATGGTACGGCCGGTCTTGCTGTCTCCGACAACAAGGTTCGTGACGGCGTCAACAAGGACAGCGCCACGGCTCTCGGTTACACGGTTGGTGCCGGTGTGGAAGCCATGGTGACCGACAACATCACCGCCCGTCTGGAATATCGCTACAGCGATTACCAGAAAAAGGACTATACGCTCGGCAACGACGCCTTCTCGCGCGGTTATGACGACCACTCGGTCAAGGCCGGTATCGGCGTCAAGTTCTGATCCTTTCCGGATCGGTCAAAGAAAAGCCGGGGTCATGCCCCGGCTTTTTGTGTCTGTAATTTGCCGTTGAACGCCCGGCAAAAAGCCGGGTGTTCTGCGCGGTCACGTCAGGCGGCGGCCTTCATTTCCGTATAGGCCTCGAATCGCTTGCCAAAGGTTTCCGGCCACGCCGCCAGCGCATCGCGCCCTTCGGCCCACTCGCCCGCAAAACGCAGGTCTAGATAACCGATCATCGCAGCCAGCGCGAAATGGCCGCCGTGCAGCTTCTTGCCGGTCTTCGGCAGGTTGGCGTTGAGATGGTCGAGCCCGCGCACCACCTTGCTCCACTGCTTGTCGATCCAGGGCTGGTGAATTTTCTCTTCCGGTCGGAAACGGCGCTCGTAGACGATGGCCAGCAGGCAATCCATGATGCCGTCGCACAGCGCCTCCAGAATTTCCACATCCGTGCGCTTGCCGTTCTTTTTGGGGTAGAGTTTACCGCCTGAAAGACGGTCGAGATAATGCATGATGGCCACGCTGTCGTAGACCGATCCGCCATCATCAAGCAGCAGTACCGGAATCTTTCCCAGCGGATTATTGTCCATCAGCGTGGCCGGCTCGGCGTTGGTGTCAACGCGAACGGAGGTTATGTCGATGTCGAGATGACGGGCCGCCATGCGCACCTTGGCGGAGTAGGGGGAGGCGGGCGAATAGAGCAGTTCCATGGTTGGATCCCTGTGGGTTGATCAGCGAATGGGGATGATTTCAGTTGAACTCGCGCGGCAGCCCTTGCGGTCAAGCTCCGGGCAATCGCGGAATGTCATGTCCCGGTTAAGGCAGATGCGCACTTCTTCGAGGCGCTTGCCATCGCAGCTGATGGAAATGCCGCGTTTCGACAGGCCGGGATTGGCATCGGTAAAGGCGGTTTCTATCGCATCGGCGGAAAGCGTGGCTGTTTCGGCGCCGGAAGCGATTCTCTCCGGCAGCCGGATGGCCTCGAAGGCGGCCCGCGTCGCCGAGAAATAGTCTCGCTGCGACAGGCCGGAACAGGAGCCGTGTTTGCGCCACTGATGGCCGATCAGGCCCATGGAGGGCATGATGTCGAACATGGTGCGGCCAATCGCGTCTGGAACACGCTCAGGCTCGTCGCTTCGGCAGAATTCGGGATAGCCGTTTTCGTTCTGCGGCCATAGCCCGTGCACCACGAATCCGTAACGCCTGTCGCTGCCGCACTGCTGTCGGTTGCCCGAGCCTTCGGAACTGGCGCAGAATGCCGGTGACCATGAAAGCGAGAGCACATAAAAATCGAAGCCGCTTCCGCGCGGCGGAGGCCTCTTATCCGGCTTCGCTTGAGAAACCGCGCGCCCTGGAGCGTCCGGCCCGGAATTGCCGGCGGTCTGCGATTGGGGTTGTGTCTGCCGGTCGGCCGGTGTGGTTGGGGCCGGATTTTGCTGCGCGAACCATAAGGCGCCGAGCGACAGAAGGCCCAGGGCGATGAAACCGGCATAACGCTTCATTCGGTGTACGTTCCCCGGAAAATGGACGACCTCATATCGCCGGCAGGCGACGATCCGGTCTTACATCAACTTGTGAACGGGGCAAACCGCCAATCTTTGATGAAAAGGTTGAAAGCTTCGCCGCATAACGAATAGAGTCGAACGAATCTCCGCAAAAGACGGAACAGGCTGGGGTGAAGCTGGAGGAAATAGGCGGGCATGACCGCATGAAATTCAAGAAATATATCTGGCCCGTCGTTGGCTTTGCGACGATCGGTTTTTCCGCCTGGTTGCTCTTTCACGAATTGCGCGGCCTGTCGCTCGATGATCTCTGGGACAGCCTGAAGGCCATTCGGGTGCGGGACTGGTTGTGTTCGGGTCTCTCCACCCTGCTGGCCTATGCCGCGCTTGCCGGTTATGACCGCATCGCGTTGCAGCATCTTGGCCGCAAGGTGAACTGGCTCTTCATAACGCTCACCTCCTTCACCACCTATGCGCTGTCCCACAATGTCGGCGCGTCGGTGTTTTCGGGCGCCGTGGTGCGATATCGGGCGTATACGTCGAAGGGACTAAGTGTGGCGGAAGTGGGCGTTCTCGTCGGCCTCTGCTCTTTCACCTTCCTCATCGGCACGATCATGCTGATCGGACTGGTGCTGCTTTACGAGCCTGACATCACTGAACGGTTCACGGGCATACTGCCGGTCGAAGCCTCGACCACGACAGGCGTCGTGCTGCTCTTTTTCGTCAGCCTTTATGTTCTCGGCAGCCTGCTCAGGCTGAAGCCTCTGAAGATCGGCTCCTTCGTGTTGCCATACCCGGCGCCGAAGCTTGTGGCGCAGCAACTGGTCATTGGCCCCATCGAGCTGATCGGCGCGGCGGGCATCATCTATTTCGCGCTGCCGGAAGCCGGCAATCCCGGCTATATGGTCATTCTCGGCATATTTCTGGTGTCGTTTTCCGCAGCGCTCATTTCGCATGCGCCGGGCGGATTGGGCGTGCTGGAACTCGTCTTCGTCACCGGCCTGCCGGACATGAACCCGGCCGATGTCATCGCAGCGCTCCTGGTCTTCCGCCTGTTTTACCTCATCATCCCCTTCATCATGGCGCTGTTCGTGATCCTGTTCTTCGAACGATCACAGCTTGCCGCGGCGCAGAAAAGGGAAGGGCTGAGGTAACTCAGCTGTCTTCCGGCTTTTCTTCGCCGCGCAGCCAGAAGGCGCGTTGCGAGGCAAACCTGTCCTGCGCCAGCCTTGTCTTGAGGTAAGGCAGCAGCGTGTGCAGCTCTTCTTTCAGCGTGTAGGGCGGATTGACGATGATGAGGCCGGAGCCGCTCAGCCCATCCAGCCGGTCGCTCCTGACGGAAAGTTCCGCGCATAGCATCTTCGGAATCTCGAAGGATTGCAGCCGCTCGTGGAAATCCTTGATCGGCGCGCCTTTCTTGAGCGGATACCACAGGCAATATGTACCGGTGGAAAAACGTCGGTACGCCTTGTTCAAACCATCGGCCAGGCGCTGATATTCATTCTCCAGCTCGAATGGCGGATCAACGAGGATGAGGCCGCGTTTTTCTTTCGGCGGCAGATGCGCGCCAAGCGACAGCCAGCCATCGAGCTCGGTCACCCGCACCTGATAGTCACCTTCGAATAGCCGCGCGAGCGCGCGGCTGTCATCCGGGTGCAGTTCCATGGCCGAAAGCCGGTCCTGCGGGCGAAACAGCATACGCGCGAGTTTCGGTGAGCCGGGGTAGAATTTGACACCGCCTTCAGGATTGAGTTCCTTCACGGCGGCAAGATAGGGCTCCAGCAGCTCGGCGATAGGGTTGGGCAGATCACCCTCCATCAGCTTTCCGATGCCGGTCTGCCATTCGCCGGTTTTCTGCGCCTCTTCAGACGTCAGGTCGTAAAGACCGATGCCGGCATGGGTGTCCAGTACCCGAAAGGCCTTGTCCTTGTTCTGCAGGTAACGCACGAGGCGGGCGAGAACGGCATGTTTGAGGACATCCGCGAAATTGCCGGCGTGATAGATGTGGCGGTAGTTCATGGATGTGTCTCGCTTGCCGTTTATCCGGATGAATGGTCAGGATGAATATTCTTGATGGACGTCACTTCGGCCTTTTTGCCGCATCGTTGATGCAATATACAAAAGACATGAACGTTGCGACCCCGATTTCCGCTGAAAAAGCCACCCTGAAGGCCGAAGTCCGTATCGGACACACGGTCTGCCCGCATGACTGTCCGAGCGCGTGCGCGCTGGAGGTCGATATCAATGCCGATGGCCGCATCGGTCGTGTGCGCGGCGCCAATGCCAACACCTATACCGCCGGCGTGATCTGCGCCAAGGTGGCGCGGTATTCCGAGCGCATCTATCATCCCGGTCGTCTGCTGACCCCGAAGCGCCGCAAGGGCGCAAAAGGGGCGGGCGACTGGCAGGAAATTTCCTGGGAAGCGGCGCTGGACGAGGTCGCCGACGCTTTTGTGAAGGCAGAAGCCCGGCACGGCGCGGAGGCCATCTGGCCCTATTTCTACGCGGGCACGATGGGGCAGGTGCAGCGCGACTCCATCGAGCGGCTGCGCCACGCCAAGAAATATTCGGGCTTCTTCGGCTCGATTTGCACCAACATGGCCTGGACCGGCTATGTGATGGGCACGGGCGCCTTGCGCGGCCCCGATCCGCGCGAGATCGGCAAGGCCGATGTCGTCGTCATCTGGGGCACCAATGCGGTCGCCACGCAGGTCAATGTCATGACCCATGCGGTCAAGGCCCGCAAGGAACGCGGCGCGAAGATCGTCGTGGTCGATATCTATGACAATCCGACCATGAAACAGGCGGATATGCGCCTCGTCGTCCGACCCGGCACGGATGCGGCGCTGGCATGCGCCGTAATGCACATCGCCTTCCGCGACGGTTACGCCGACCGTGGTTACATGGCGCGCTTCGCCGACGACCCGGCCGGGCTCGAGGCGCATTTGAAGACGAAGACGCCGCAGTGGGCATCAGAGATCACGGGCCTTTCGGTCGACGAGATCGAGGATTTCGCGAGGCTGGTTGGCGTCACGAAAAAGACCTTCTTCCGGCTCGGATATGGGTTTGCCCGACAGCGCAACGGCGCGGTCGCCATGCATGCAGCGCTTTCGATCGCCACGGTGCTCGGTTCCTGGCAATATGAGGGCGGCGGCGCGTTCCACAATAATGGCGACATCTTCCGGCTCAACAAGGCGGAGCTCATGGGAACGGCCTATGCCGACCCCGACGTGCGCCAGCTCGACCAGTCGCAGATCGGCCGCGTGCTGACGGGGGACGCCGAAGCGCTGCGCCACGGCGGCCCGGTGACGGCGCTGCTCATCCAGAACACCAATCCGGTCAATGTCGCTCCCGAACAGAGGCTGGTGAAGCAGGGCTTCCTGCGCGATGATCTCTTCGTCGCCGTGCATGAGCAATTCATGACGGAAACGGCCGAGCTTGCCGATATCGTGCTGCCCGCCACCATGTTCCTCGAACATGACGACATTTACCGCGCCGGCGGCCAGAATCACATCTTGCTTGGTCCTAAACTGGTGGAGCCGCCCGAAACGGTGCGTACCAACCTCTTCGTCATCGAGGAGCTGGCAAAGCGTCTCGGGATCGACCACATGCCGGGCTTTGGCCTTTCAGCGCGCGATCATGTCGATCATATGCTGAAAGTCAGTGGCTGGGGCGACTTCGATACGCTCGCCGAAGAGAAATGGATCGATGCGCAGCCACCGTTCGAGGTCGCGCATTATCTTGAAGGCTTCGGTTACGGTGACGGGAAGTTCCGTTTCAGCCCCGATTGGGCAACAGGGCCGTCTCCCAACAAACCGCCGAAGAACATCGGCGTGATGGGGCCGGTGTCGGAATTTCCGAAATTCCCGGATCAGGTCGATGTCATCGAGGTTGCGGATGCTGACCATCCCTTCCGACTGGCGACATCGCCGGCGCGCAACTTCCTGAATTCCACTTTCGCGGAAACCAAAACCTCCGTGCAGAAGGAAGGGCGCCCGGAACTGATGATCTGTCCTGAGGATGCCGCCATCAACGGCATTTCTGATGGCGACATCGTCCGCATCGGCAACGGGCGAGGCGAGGTCCGGCTCCACGCGAAAATCGTGGAAGGTGCTAGGCCGGGAGTGCTCATTGCCGAAGGGCTATGGCCGAACAAGGCGCATCTGGACGGCGAGGGCATCAACGTGCTGACCGGTGCCGACGCCGTCGCTCCCTATGGCGGCGCGGCATTTCACGACAACAAGGTTTGGCTGCGCAAGAGCTGACGGAAGATTTTGAATGACGAAGTTCGAGAACGTGAAAATTGAAATTCTGAAAGACGAAACGCTTTCAAAGAACTGGTATCACCTCCGCAACATAACCTACAATTACACCAATTCCCGTGGCGAAACGAAAGTCATCAGGCGCGAAGCCTATGACCGTGGCAACGGCGCGACGATCCTGCTGTTTGATCCACGACGCCAGACGGTTGTTCTGGTACGGCAGTTTCGCATGCCGGCCCATGTGAACGGTCATCCCGGCTGGCTCCTTGAAGCCCCGGCTGGCCTGCTGGACGGCGATAACCCGGCCGAAGCCATTCGCCGCGAGGTGACGGAAGAAACGGGCTACGTCGTGAGGGACGTGCGGTTCCTGTTCAAATCGTTCATGTCGCCCGGTTCTGTCACCGAGATCATTCATTTCTTCGCCGCGATTGTCGAATCTTCGGATCGTGTCGAAGAAGGCGGCGGTGCGGCCCATGAGGACGAGGATATCGAGGTCGTGGAAATCCCGCTGGACGACGCCATGAAGATGATCGAGACGGGCGAGATATGCGATGGCAAGACGATCATGCTGCTGCAATGGGCGGCGTTGAACCGCGCCTCGCTGACAGCCTGAGATTTCATCATCTTTCGGAGACTATTATGAATGTGTCGCTCTTAAAGTCGCCCGCTGCCGCGACTGACCGGATCCGGCTGGTGGAAAAGGAAACCGTCTGGAAGGGCTTCGTGCATTTGCAGAAGCTCGTTTTTGACCAGCGCATGCCTGACGGCAAGATGATCCGTATTGTGAGGGAGGTCCATGATCACGGCCTCGCCGCCGCCATTCTCCTTTATGACCCGAAACGCGACAGCGTGGTAATGGTACGCCAGTTTCGCCCCGCCGCCTTCGTCAACGGCGACCCGAACTTCATGATCGAAGTTCCGGCAGGGCTTCTCGATGGCGACGATGCCGCTGATGCAATCCGCCGTGAGGCGATGGAGGAATCCGGTTACGCCGTCGAAAAGGTTGAATACCTCTTCGACATGTATGCCAGCCCTGGCACGCTGACTGAAAAGGTCAGTCTCTTCGTCGCCCGCATCGATCTCGACGTGCAGGCCGGCAGCGGTGGCGGACTGGAGGATGAAGGCGAAGATATCGAGGTTCTGACTTACGGTCTCGACGAAGCCTTCGGAATGATCGCCTCGGGTGAAATCACGGATTCGAAGACGATCATTCTGCTGCAATGGGCGATGCTTAATCGCGACCGGCTTTAAAGGCGGGGCGGCTTGAGCATATCCAGTGAACTAACCCACGGATACGGCCATCAACGCTAAAATCGCCCTCTGACGCCGGCACCCACGAAAATCGACTGTAAGTCGCCGCCACCAGCGTTCTTCTCCGACGACAGGCTTCCGGCGCCCGCGCCGCTATAATGCGTGTTCCCGCGCCCGAGGCTGGTATAGTCGTAAGCGCCGTCGAGGTAGATCGAGGCGTTTTCCGTCACGTCATAGGCAACGCCTGCCTTCACCCCGAACATGCCGGCAACGTCGAATTTGTCAGTGAAGCGCATGTCGCGCAGCCAGTGATCGTCAGTCGCCTTGGCGTAGACCATGGCGCCACCTTCGAGACCGAGATTGAGCGACCAGTTGCCGAATCTCTGGCCGCCCGTCAGGTTGCCGTAGAAAACCGGTATCTGTTGGCGATAGGTGATTCCCTTGAGGCCATCCTTGAATTTGCCTGAGAAATCGCGGCGGGAGAAAACACTGTAAACGGCGTTGCCGCCATAGGCCGACCATTGCACATCGGTGTAGCGAAAACCGACGCCCGCGCTGAGATATTGCTGCGGATCCTCCAGCAATGTGCGATTGAGTTCGAGGCCTCCCGAAAAATAATGGTCGAGCCGTGTGTCATCATGCTGGGAGCGATCGCTCCAATTCTCCTTGGAGCTGTCTTTCGAAAAGGGCCATACCCAGTCGTAGTCGGTCATGTAGCCATCGCCTTCAAAACCGATGCGGCCTTCCGCCTTGACGCGCCAGCCGGGCGCTAGTTCAAGGCCGAGCGAGCCGCGCAACGCCACGGCGTTTTTCGTTTCCCATTCCAGTTCGCTCACCTTGCGGCCACCGAGATTAACAGTTTCCGTCGCCCGGAGATTGAGAACGCCGGCATCCAGTGAAGCCGTAATGCCGTTTTGTTCGGCGGCGAGTGGCAGGCAGGTACCCATCAGTAAAGCCGCAGAAAGCGGCAGGGGAAATCTCGAAAATCGCATAATCGCTCCTGAACGTCCGGAGGGCCTGAAGTAGAGGCCGTTGCGGTCATTAAAGACGATTATGGTAAATGATCGGTTTATTTCACCGAAGATACCAATTCTGATTTATCTATGTACTTTAGGAACGGCTATATCACGAGGCAGAAACAAGGATGGAATACTCGGTTTTACTTTCGCTCTTGTCGAAAACGGCTTTGCCGCCTTCCATCCGTACCTTGCCTTCGGCGAGTAATTTCAGCGCCAGTGGATAGAGCTGGTGCTCGACGGTGAGGATCCGCGCAGCCAGGGTATCGGCCGTGTCGTCGGAAAGAACCGGCACAGCCCCCTGCGCAATCGTCGGGCCCTCATCCATGCCTTCGGTGACGAAATGGACCGTGCAGCCGGAAATCTTCATGCCGCTGTCGATGGCACGCTCATGCGTATGCAAACCGGGGAAAAGCGGCAGCAGGGAAGGGTGGATATTGATGATGCGGCCTTCATAGGGGGCAATGAAATCCCCCGAGATCAGCCGCATATAGCCGGCGAGACAGATGATGTCAGGCGCAATCTCCCCAAGAGCGGCCAGAATGGCGCCCTCATGTTCCGTCTTGCTCGCATAGGTCCTGCGTTCGAAGACGAGGGTCGGAATGCCGAAACCCCGTGCCTTTTCCAGCCCGCCGGCAGTTGCCTTGTCCGAGATCACGCAGGCGATCTCCGCCGGAAAATCCGCCGTCTGGCAGGCCTTTACCAGCGACACCATGTTGGAGCCGCTGCCGGAGATGAAAACGACGACACGTTTGCGGCCGGACGACAGGGCGGCGGGCATCATAGGGCGAGGGCGCCCTTGTAGATCGTGCCATGCGCGCCTTCTTCACGGGCGACGATGCGGCCGAGCGGGAAGACGGTCTCGCCTTGGGCCGTGAGAACTTCGGTGACCTTTTCGGCATTTTCAGCCGAAACCACGGCGATCATGCCGACGCCGCAATTGAAGGTGCGCAGCATTTCCTTTGCTTCGACACCACCGGTTTTCGCAAGCCAGGAGAAGACGGCGGGAACCTCTATCGCTTCGAGATCGATCTCGGCGGCGAGATGTTTGGGCAGAACGCGCGGAATATTCTCCGGGAAACCGCCGCCGGTAATATGTGCCAGTGCCTTCAGCGCACCGGTCTCGCGGATCGCCTTCAGGAGCGGCTTCACATAGATGCGGGTTGGAGTCAGCAGCGCTTCGCCCAGCTTCTTGCCATCGGCGAAGGGAGCAGGTGCATCCCAGTCGAGCCCGGAGATCGATACGATCTTGCGCACCAGCGAGAAGCCGTTGGAGTGGACGCCGGATGAGGACAGGCCAAGAATGACGTCGCCCTCGGAAATGTCGCCGGCCGGCAGCAGCTGGCCGCGTTCGGCCGCGCCCACGGCAAAGCCCGCGAGGTCGTAATCACCATCTGAGTACATTCCCGGCATTTCAGCGGTTTCGCCGCCGATCAGCGCACAACCGGATTCGCGGCAGCCGGCGGCGATGCCGGAAACGATCGCAGCGCCCTGGTCGGGATCGAGCTTGCCGGTGGCAAAATAATCGAGGAAGAACAGCGGTTCTGCACCCTGAACCACGAGATCGTTGACGCACATGGCGACGAGATCGATACCGACGGTGTCGTGATAGTTTGCGTCGATGGCGATCTTCAGCTTGGTGCCGACGCCGTCATTGGCGGCCACCAGAACCGGGTCGGTGAAGCCAGCGGCTTTCAGATCGAACAGGCCGCCGAAGCCGCCGATTTCGCCGTCCGCGCCGGGACGTCGCGTGGAACGCACCGCCGGTTTGATCTTCTCGACCATCAGATTGCCGGCGTCGATATCCACCCCTGCGTCACTATAGGTAAGACCGTTCTTGCCCGACTGGCTCATGGCTCTCGTCTCCGCTGGTTCCTTTGGCGTCGCCATTCGCACGGGACGGGGCCTGATGCAAGGGTTTGCGTGGCAAAACCTCCGGTTTTTAACGGCTTTGACGTTCCGCGATGGTCGCTCTCGGCAGCATTTGCCGCAATGCGGCGAAGGTGGGACCGGATATTCTGCGTTGTCGGCTTTTTCAGTCCCCTTATCCCTTTGCCGACGCAGTCTTGACCATGTGCCCACGCCCATCCTATCTCCATGATGCGGGATGACGATGCGGTGACAGAAGGATGAACGGATGCAACCCCATGTAAGCGGTACCAGCCTGCGCCGGCAGGTGTTTTTCTGGATCGGCGTACTTGCCGTCTTTATCCTCTTCCTGATGGTCTTCAGCTCCATTCTCCTGCCTTTCGTGGCTGGCATGGCGCTAGCCTATTTTCTCGATCCGGTGGCCGATTGGCTGGAGAGGCGCGGCCTCAGCCGGCTGATGGCCACAGTCGTCATTCTCATCTCCTTCGTGCTGGTCTTCGCGCTGTCGCTCATCATCATCATTCCGCTCATCGCCGCCCAGGCCTCGGAATTCATCACGCGCATACCGCAATATATCTCGTCGCTGCAGCAGCTGATCGCCGGCGCCGATACCAATCTCCTGCCGGACTGGGTGAGCAGCCAGATCGATGCGGTAAAGGAGAACTTCTCGAAACTCCTCACCGAAGGTGCGGGTTTCATCGGCACATTGCTGACGCAGATATGGAATTCCGGGAAATCGCTGGTCGATGTCGTGTCGCTCCTGGTGGTCACCCCCGTCGTCGCCTTTTACCTGTTGCTTGACTGGGACCGGATGATCGACAAGGTCGACAGCTGGATACCGCGCGATTACGTGCACACGGTGCGCCAGATCGCCCGCGACATGGACAAGACCATTGCCGGTTTCGTGCGTGGGCAGGGCTCGCTCTGCCTCATTCTCGGGGTTTATTACGCCGTCGGCCTGTCGCTGGTCGGGCTTAATTTCGGCCTTTTGATCGGCCTTTTTTCGGGCCTCATCAGCTTCATTCCCTATATCGGCTCCATGGTCGGCCTGATCCTGGCGGTTGGCGTCGCCATCGTGCAGTTCTGGCCGGATTATCTCTATGTCGTACTGACCCTGGTCGTGTTCTTTTCCGGCCAGTTCATCGAAGGCAACATCCTGCAGCCGAAACTTGTCGGCAGCAGCGTCGGCCTGCATCCTGTCTGGCTGATGTTTGCCCTCTTCGCTTTCGGCGCGCTTTTCGGCTTCGTCGGGCTTCTCGTCGCGGTGCCGGCTGCGGCGGCGGTCGGCGTGCTTGTCCGCTTCGCCTTGTCGCGGTATCTTGAAAGCGATCTTTACCACGGGCACGCCGCCAACCTTCCCTGGGAAGCCAACCTCACCCTGGAAGAAAGGGAAACGTCCTCCGGCAAGGTTGACTCTCAGAGCTGACAATGACTGACCCAATCAAAACCGACAACGCCCGGTCGAAGGCCGAGCAGCTGCCGCTCGCATTTTCGCATCCGTCCGCCTCCGGCCGGGACGATCTCCTCGTGTCGGCTTCGCTGGAGGCCGCCGTCAGCCTCGTTGACGCATGGCCGCACTGGCCCTCGCCGGTGGTCGTGCTGGCAGGGCCGCCCGGTTCCGGAAAATCGCACCTTGCCAATATCTGGAAAAATATCAGCGAGGCCCGCGAGATTCATCCGCAAGCGGGCGCGGATGCCGCGCGCGCGGCCGAAAGGGGGGCGGTGCTGTTCGAGGATGCCGATCGGCGTGATTTTGACGATACCGAACTCTTCCATGTCATCAACAGCGTACGCCAGAATGGCACGACGCTTCTGATGACCAGCCGACAATGGCCGTCGGCCTGGCCGGTCGCGCTGCCGGATCTGCGCTCGCGCCTCAAGGCCGTGACGGTGGTGGAAACGGGTGAACCGGACGAGGCGCTGCTGGCGCAGGTGCTGGTGAAGCTCTTCGCTGACCGGCAGCTTTACATGGATGACAAACTCATAGGCTACATCGTCAACAGAATGGAACGTTCGCTCGATACGGCGCAGACGATCGTAGAGCGGATCGACAGGCTGGCGCTTTCGCGCGGAACGAGGATCACCCGCCCACTGGTGGCGGAAGTCCTCAACGCGATGGACAATGCCGAGATACATAACGGACCGGACGACGATTGACTGTCACAGTTCCGTCGTCAAACTGTTATACGGGCAAGAAGGACGATCGCGGGATGCAGCAGGATCACGGATTGGAAATTGGTCAGGGGATGGAACAGGGCATGGACGCTGTCGCGCAGGAAGATTTCAACAAGGTTCAGCCGCAGACCGAGGGCGAGAACCTCTGGGATAGCCCCGCGCGTTTCATCAACCGCGAATTCTCCTGGCTCCAGTTCAACCGCCGTGTCCTTGAGGAAACGCTGAACACCGATCACCCGCTGCTGGAGCGGCTGCGTTTCCTGTCCATCTCGGCGGCCAATCTCGATGAGTTCTTCATGGTTCGCGTCGCCGGCCTCGAAGGCCAGGTGCGCCAGAAGATCACCGTCAGGACCCCGGACGGCAAGACCCCGGCAGAACAGCTCGAAGATATTCTGAAGGAAATCGACAACCTGCAAATGGAGCAGCAGGCCTCGCTTGCCGTTCTGCAGCAATATCTTGCCAAGGAAGAAATCTACATCGTACGCCCGGCTGCGCTTTCGGATGAGGATCGCAACTGGCTGGAGACCGAGTTTGAGGAACGCATGTTCCCGGTGCTGACGCCGCTCTCCATCGATCCGGCGCACCCGTTCCCCTTCATTCCCAATCTCGGCTTTTCCATGGGGCTGCAGCTGGACAGCGTCAACGGCCGCGAGCCGATGACGGCGCTTTTGCGCCTGCCGCCGGCGCTCGACCGCTTCGTGCGGCTGCCGGATGAGAAGAACGCCATCCGCTACATCACGCTCGAGGATGTGGTCGGTCTGTTCATTCACCGGCTCTATCCCGGCTATACCGTTCGCGGTTCCGGCACGTTCCGCATCATCCGCGATAGCGATATCGAGGTGGAGGAAGAGGCCGAAGATCTGGTGCGCTTCTTTGAAAGCGCGCTGAAACGCCGCCGCCGCGGTTCCGTCATCCGCATCGAGACCGACAGTGAAATGCCGCAGTCGCTCAGGCAGTTCGTGGTGCATGAACTCGGTGTGCCGGATAATCGCGTCGCGGTTCTGCCCGGTCTTCTCGCGCTCAACACGATCTCGGAAATCGTGCGCGCCCCGCGCGACGACCTGAAATTCGAGCCCTACAATGCCCGTTTCCCGGAGCGAGTTCGTGAACATGCCGGCGATTGCCTCGCTGCTATCCGCGAAAAGGACATGGTGGTTCACCATCCCTATGAAAGCTTCGACGTGGTGGTGCAGTTCCTCCTGCAGGCTGCGCGCGATCCCGAAGTACTCGCCATCAAGCAGACGCTTTACCGCACCTCCAACGACAGCCCGATCGTTCGCGCGCTGATCGATGCCGCGGAAGCAGGTAAATCCGTCACCGCGCTGGTCGAGCTCAAAGCGCGTTTCGACGAGGAAGCAAATATCCGCTGGGCGCGCGATCTGGAACGCGCCGGCGTGCAGGTCGTGTTCGGCTTCATCGAACTCAAGACCCACGCCAAGATGTCGATGGTGGTGCGCCGCGAGGATGGCAAGCTCCGGACCTATTGCCACCTTGGCACGGGCAACTATCACCCGATCACGGCCAAGATCTATACCGACCTGTCCTTCTTCACCTGCAACCCGAAGATCGCCCACGACATGGCGAATATCTTCAACTTCATCACGGGTTACGGCGAACCGGAGGAGGGCATGAAGCTGGCGGTCTCGCCCTATACGCTACGCGCGCGCATCCTCAAGCATATTCACGAGGAAATCGAGCACGCCAAGCGCGGCGCGCCGGCGGCGATCTGGATGAAGATGAATTCGCTTGTCGATCCGGAGATCATCGATGCGCTCTACCATGCCAGCGCCGCCGGTGTTGAGGTGGACCTTGTCGTGCGCGGCATCTGCTGCCTGCGCCCGCAGGTGCCCGGCCTGTCGGACAATATCCGCGTCAAATCCATCGTCGGCCGCTTCCTGGAGCACAGCCGCATCTTCTGCTTCGGCAATGGTCTCGGCCTGCCGTCGGACAAGGCGCTGGTCTATATCGGCTCCGCCGACATGATGCCGCGCAATCTTGACCGCCGCGTGGAGACGCTGGTGCCGCTGACCAATCCCACCGTGCATGAGCAGGTTCTTTCACAGATTATGCTGGGCAATCTCATTGACAACCAGCAGAGCTACGAGATACTTGCGGACGGAACGTCGAGGCGCATCGAGGTGCGTAAAGGCGAAGAACCGTTCAACGCGCAGCACTATTTCATGACCAATCCCAGCCTTTCCGGACGTGGTGAAGCCCTGAAATCCAGTGCGCCCAAATTGATTGCCGGGTTGATTTCGTCCCGCAAGAAACAGGCTGAATGACTCGATCAGAAGCACAGGGGCGGCTGACCGGCCTTGCCCCCGTTTCCGTCATAGATATTGGCTCGAACTCCGTTCGTCTTGTCGTATATGAAGGTCTTTCCCGCGCGCCTGCGGTGCTGTTCAACGAAAAGGTGCTTTGCGGGCTTGGCAAAGGTTTGGCGCTGACGGGGCGCATGCATGAGGAGGGTGTGAGCCGCGCGCTCCTGGCGCTCAGGCGTTTTCACGCCCTCTCCGAGCAGGCGCAGGCGCAGCAGCTTTATGTGCTGGCCACGGCCGCGGCCCGAGAAGCGGAAAATGGTCCCGATTTCATTCGTGAGGCCGAAGCCATCCTCGGCTGCGAGATCGAGGTTCTGTCGGGTGAGAAGGAAGCGCTTTATTCGGCCTATGGCGTGATCAGCGGTTTCCATGATCCTGATGGCATCGCCGGCGACCTCGGGGGCGGCTCGCTGGAGCTGATCGACATCAAGGGCAAGAGCTGCGGCGAAGGCATCACCCTGCCGCTTGGCGGTCTGAGGCTTTCGGAGCAATCGGACGGCTCGCTGGAAAAAGCGGCGACTATTGCCAGAAAACACGTCAAATCCTTCGGCAAACTTCTGGCGGCGGGTGAGGGGCGCACCTTTTACGCCGTCGGCGGCACCTGGCGAAATATCGCCAAGCTGCATATGGAGATATCCGGTTATCCCCTGCACATGATGCAGGGTTATGAATTGCCGCTAGAGGAAATGCTGAATTTCCTCGAGGAGGTCATCGTCTCCCGGGATAGCAAGGATCCCGCCTGGCAGGCGGTCTCCAAGAACCGCCGCTCGCTCCTGCCATTCGGTGCCATCGCCATGCGCGAAGTTCTGAAGATGATGAAGCCGGCCAGGATCGCTTTTTCCGCACAGGGCGTACGCGAGGGTTACCTTTATTCGCTGCTGACGGAGGCGGAGCGCGAATCCGATCCGCTGCTGGTGGCCGCCGACGAACTTGCCATTCTGCGCGCCCGTTCTCCGGAGCATGCGCGAGAACTGGCGGACTGGAGCGGTCGCACCTTCCCGGTTTTCGGCATCGACGAGACGGAAGAGGAAAGCCGCTATCGGCAGGCCGCCTGCCTGCTGGCCGACATCAGCTGGCGCGCGCATCCCGATTACCGCGGTCTGCAGGCGCTCAATATCATCGCCCACTCGTCCTTCGTGGCGATCACCCATCCCGGGCGCGCCTATATTGCACTTGCCAATTATTACCGCTTTGAAGGCCTGAACGACAACGGCACCACCGAGCCGCTTGCCGCCATGGCGGGGGAGCGTCTGCAGGAACTCGCCAAACTGCTGGGCGGCCTGCTGCGCGTCGTATATCTTTTTTCAGCCTCCATGCCGGGTGTCGTGGATCACCTGAAATTCCGCAAGACAGATAATCCGGATCTCGATCTGGAATTTGTGGTGCCGCATGATTATTGCGATTTTGCCGGCGAGCGGCTGGACGGACGTTTGCAGCAACTGGCGAAGCTGACGGGCAAGCGGCTGGCCTTCGTGTTCGAATAAGGAGCGGCGGAGTTTCTGTTCACGACAGAAACGACATTGGCCCCGTGCTAGGACCAGCGCTCGCAGAACGCTTCGATATCGTTTGACTGAAAGTCGCCAAGCCGCGCCATGATCGTCTCGAAGGGCCAGTCCCACCAGGCAATAGCGGTAAGCTTCTGCGCAATCGATCGTGAAAAGCGCTCGCGAATGATTTTTGCGGGTACGCCGCCGACGATGGTATAGGGCGGCACGTCCCTGGTCACCACGGCGCCGGCGGCCAGCACCGCGCCGTGTCCCACCTTGACGCCCGGCAGGACGATGACCCCGTGCGCGATCCAGACATCGTGACCGATAACGGCGCGATCCTGCTTCCGCTGCGCGAAAAAGGCATCGTCGCGCACTGCATCGACCGAGTAATATTCCGGGCAGTAGCTGAAACGGTGCATGGATGGCCGGTCCATCGGATGGTTGGGAGCGCCTATCCTGACCTCCGCCGCGATGGCGCAGAACTTCCCGATGATCGCATCCCCCACCATGCAGCGGGGACCAAGATAAGAGTAGTCTCCGAGCTCAACATTATGCAGCGAGGTATCGGCCAAAATCTCGCAGCATCTGCCGATGCTCGAGTCTCTTGCGCTGGCTGTTGCATGAATGACGGTCTCTGCGAGCTTAGGGCGCTTGATCTGTGCGGTCGAATCCATTGCAGTCTCCCGATTCTGCGCCTGCTTAACCGGGCATGATGAAGGCCCTATGACGTGAGACGGCGGAGCAGTCCGTCCGTGACCGGCATACCCTCTCAAGTTCAGACCACGTCTCTGCTTCGTGTGACATTCTCTCCTTACAGATCGGCGTCACCTGCCGGCGACATTCGGGCGCATTATCGTTTCCAATAGTGCTCCGTTATGTTTTGAGCATTCCGAATGATATGACCGGCGATTTCTGGGTCGCCGCCCTCAAAGGTCTGCGGGTCGGCCCCGCATAACAACAAAAAGAGCTGTTGATGCGCGACCGCGGCAAAATAATCCCGGGGTGGTGGCTGCATGTCTGACCCGGTCGCCTCGAATGCTTCGGCGACTTCTTTGCTGGCGCGCTCAACCGCTGCATGAACACTCGCCATCATCGCCGCTTCGTTGCGTTCCAATATATCCTGAACCTGCCGTTCTGCCGGTGTCAGAACCGGACAACTCTCGCTCATTAAATGTCTCTCCTGTCGGTACAGCCATTTCGCCAAGCAATATTATCGCGTGGATTGTGTCCGCTTTGCGGGAAACATAAATCTTGGTCTTGAAGTGTAGCGCGCCGGTTGACCTCCATGCCGTGCGGATCGACAGCAATGGGCTGTCCTTTTTGCAAGCCGTTCAGCCGTGGCCGAGTGCCTTTCGAATGCAGGCGCTGAGATAGGCATATTGCAGCGGCGTTATCGTCGCCATGACTTCGGTCCGATTGGCGGGATGATCCTGATAACCCACCGGCAGATCAAATTGGGTGAAGGTGAAATCCCAGCGGACGCCATCAATGATATTGTAGAAGTGTTGCGCGCCGCTGACAGCGGTTTTCGCAAGTTCGCCGCCGAAAATGTCCTGAACCACCAGGGCAGTGACGCTTCCTTGCCCCCTGGCTGGATTTTCGCGCGACCAGAGGCCGCTGGTCTCGCCCGACCAGCTTCTCTTCAGGGCGTAGTACAGTCTTTCGGCATGGTCCTGCATGAAACGTCTTCTTTTCCGCAAGCATGTTTCTGTCGCGGCCGGAAAATCGGAAAGGAGCGCCGCGCAGACGTTCGTGTCTGCCAGCGCTCCGTCCGGATCATTGGTGACCGTCAATGCAAATGACGGCAGCCGTGGCCTCACTTCGCCTCGAGCAGGTCCTTGACCTCAAGCAGAACGAATTCGTTGTCATCAGCCTTGTCCAGCGCCCGCCCGGCAGAGAAAGGCAGGTTGTTGTCATTGCCGACGATGATATGCGTGGCATCGACGCGGTCGACATTCTCGATGGTGACGAAAGGCATGTCGTAGAAACCATTGCCGCCGCCCTGGCGCTTCTTGTTATCAGGGTCGGAGATCTTCATCAGGTCGATGTAGCCGATCTTGCGGGCGGCCTTGCCGACATTGGCGTCGTTGAATTCGATCTTGTAGATGCGCTTGACCTTGGCTGGGCGGGCGAAGCAGTCCGCAGTGGGAGCCTTCGGGTCGGCGCAGGCCTTGTCGGCCGTGCCGGCGCCGTTGTCGCGTTCGATGACGAGGGCAGTGGTCTCGTCCAGCATGTTGAAGTCACCGATCGCCTCGCCGCCTTCCGCCAGCGGATAAAGCCAGCTGCGACCGGTCCACTCTTTCCTGGCGGTGTCCAGTTCGATGATGCGCAGCGCGGTCGCGCCGTCTTCGGTCTTTTCTACCTGCCCGTCCGCCATATAGAGCGGTCCTTCGAGAAGGCCGTAGAGCTTTGAGCCGTCCTTGGAGAGCGCCATGCCTTCATAACCGCCGGAGCGTTTCAGGTTGAAAGCGGGCATTTTCTGAGTCGGGTTGCCAGGCAGTGTGAGAGCCGGATGGTCGGGAGACTTCACCTCGATATCGCCGGCCTTGGTGGAGATCACATCGGTCAGCTTGCCGTCGCGGGTGAATTTCAGGATGTAAGGACCGAATTCCTCACCCACCCAGAAACCGTCGGCAACAGGCTGAATGGATTCGACATCGAAATCGGCGCCCGTCAGGTAGCGCTTTTCCGTGCCTTCCAGAACGATGGGGAAGGGCGATTTCATGTCAGGGTCGGAGAGAAACACGGTTTCAAGCGCATTGACCTTGCCGGCTTCCCAGTCGAACTTCAGATGGTGAAGCATCAGCATGGCGTCGCTCGAATTGAGCTTGGAGCCGAAACCGTTGTCGGAAAGGCTCCAGAAGCTGCCGTCCGGCATGGCCTTGATGCCGGAAAAGCCCTGCATGGGCTGGCCGTTGAACGGCATGGAAAGGCCGGTCAGGCGCGCGCCGTCCTTGCCGGGCACGGTGCCGAGGCCTTCGGCGCGCTTGCGGTCGGCTGTGGTGAACTTGGCGGAGGTCTTGAGATGTGCCGGCGCATCGGCAGGCGCGGCGATGATGGTGTTGGCCGGCAGAATGGCATGTGAAACCAGCTTTGCCGGAAACTCCTTTTCCGCTGCCTGCGATGCGGAAGCGAGCGCGAGAACCGCGCAAGAGGCGAAAAGAACGTGCTTCATGTTGAGACCCCTCTCAGTACCTGTTGAAGACAGGATTGACGCGATAGGGGCAGCACATGACAGAGAGGTGATTGCCGTTTGAAGCTTTGATGAATTTTGATGACGGCGGCCGCTGGCAAAGGTGACGGCGACGTTGCTTCGCCCTAAGCGGCGGGGGCTTGATACTGGCTGAGCGTGCAGACACCGAGCGTCTGACCACGGCCCTTGACCGCGTGCTCGCCGAGATATTCGCTGCGCACGCCCTTGGGCAGCACCAGCTGATGGGCGAGGTCGGCGGAAATCAGCACGGGGTGGCCAAGCATCTTGCTCAGCGATTCGAGTCTGGAGGTCGTGTTCACCGTATCGCCGAAATAGGTGATCTTGTGATGGTCAACGCCGATTTCCGCAGTGATGACAGGTCCGCCATGAATGGCGAAGCGCAGGCGCGGCACTTCACCAAAGCGGGAAAGCCACATGTCGCGCTTTTCCTCGATGGTCGCCTGAATATCGAAAACGCAGCGCACGCAGGCGGCGCGCCGTATCGCCCTATGGTATGGCCAGGTGATGATCGCGGCGTCGCCGATGTAATCGTCGATGACGCCGCCGTGTTTCCTGACCGGTGCGGCATAGCTCGCGAAGATTTCGCCGAGAAACTCCTGTGCCTTCAGGTCGCCATGGGTTTCTGCGAAGGAGGTGGAGCCGACAAGGTCGATGAAGATGAAGACACGGTCTTCGCTCACCGGTCTGCGATAACGCCCGAGAATGAGGTCGATGAAGATATCGCGGCCAAGAAGTTCACGCACGCGCATGATGAAGACGATGATGCCGCAGACGATGAGCGTGAAGACCAGCGTCTGTACTTCGGCATGAACGGCGCGTTTCCAGGTGCCGGGAAAGATGCCACTCAGCCACAGGATCGTGCCGCCCAGCCCGAACCCGCAGAAGACGAGAACAGCATAGATGACAAGACCGACGGCAATGTAAACCGGTGTCGGCAGGGCGCTGACCTGCCGCGACAGGCCGGGCATGATGTAACCGCGCTCGAAGGCGAGGATTGGCGCGCAGGCAAACAGCGCATAGGTCGCGCCGATGAGCGCGCCACCGCCATATTCCAGGAATGCGTAGGCCACGCCGCTGCCGGCCACGGCAACGAAGAGCACCACGTAATCCAGAATGGGCAGCAATTTTCTCATGTCGATTCTTGATCTCGGGAAGGGCAGGCCCGTCGCTCCTTGCGGGCAAAGCTTCTGTTCAGGTCATATGCGACATTAATGTGGAAAAAGCGCTGGAAAAAGTGAGCAATCGGTAAGGTTGCATAAAGGATCGGAAAGCCTGTTGCCCGGTTGCCGCAACGGACGGGGCCCGCACCCCGCCTAAGTTTATATTGTGTATTCGATGGCTTCACCGATTTTGTCGCCCGACGCGCTGTCGGGCGATTCGGGTGTTCGGCCAGCGCCATTCAGATGCAGCGCTAGCGAATGAGGCGACACGCGGTATGAGAAGGTCGCGGAAAGAGCGAGCGTTACGACTCGTTCGCCGCAACCTCTACAGCCTCGACCTTCTTGCCGGCAAAACGCAGGGCGACCTCACCATTGATGAGCTTCAGCGCCACATTGCCGAAAAGCTCCCGCCGCCAACCGGTCAGTGCTGCCACCGTTGCCTTTTCGCCCTCGGCGGCGATCTTGTCCAGATCGTCGCTATTGGCGATGACCTTGGCGGCGACGCCGTGCTTGTCAGCTGTCAGCTTCAGCAGAACCTTCAAGAGTTCCACGGCAGCGCCCGAACCTTCCGGCGCGTGGCTGTGACGCGGTGCCTTCGGCATTTCTTCTTTCGGCAGCGCCAGCGCCGCATTCACCGTCTCGACGATGGCGTTGCCGGACGCGGAGCGTTCCCAGCCCTTGGGAATGGTGCGAAGCCGCGACAGCGCCTCGGCATCCTTTGGCTGCTGCTGGGCGATTTCGAAGATCGCATCGTCTTTCAGCACGCGCGAGCGAGGCACGTTGCGGGAGCGCGCCTCCCGCTCGCGCCAGGCGGCGACGAATTTGAGGATGGCAAGCTCGGTCGGCTTGCGCAGGCGCGATTTCAGCCGCAGCCAGGCATCGTCGGGATGCATGTCATACGTGTCGCGAGACTCGAGAATATCCATCTCTTCGGTCAGCCACAGCGAGCGGCCTTCGCGCTCGAGCTGGGCTTTCAGCGAGAGATAGACATCCCGCAGATGGGTCACGTCGGCCAGCGCGTAATCCAGCTGCTTTTCGGTCAGCGGGCGGCGGCTCCAGTCGGTGAAACGGGAGGATTTGTCGATCTGCACGTTTTTGATCTTCTGAACCAGCTGGTCGTAGGAGATCGAATCGCCGAAACCGCAGACCATGGCGGCGACCTGCGTGTCGAAGATCGGATGCGGAATAAGCCCGCCGAGATGGTAGATGATTTCGATGTCCTGTCGCGCCGCGTGGAAAACCTTCACGACGTCGGGATTGGCCATCAACTCGAAAAGCGGCGTAAGATCGAGGCCCTTCGCCAGCGGATCGACCAGCACCTCGAGAGTCGGGCTTGCCATCTGCACGAGGCAGAGTTCCGGCCAGAAGGTGGTTTCCCGCAAAAATTCGGTGTCGATGGTGATGAATTCCGATTTCGCCAGTTCCGTGCAAGCCTCGGCGAGGGCGGCAGTCGTTTCAATCATTGCAAATGGCCACTCGTGAAAATTATCCGTCTTACTTTCCCTTTGCCGGGCGCATGTCAATACAAAGCCCGTTTTTGAAGGCCTAACGATCGTTTTTCTCCGGCGGATTGGGCTCCGACCCATTCTTTTTAGGTGGTGCGGGTGCGGCGAGCTTCTGGAAATAGGCCGAGGTGCGCAACAGCGAACTGAAACGCCAGTTCCTCTCCTCAAGCGGAACGCCCTCGCGCACCTGCAGCCGATATATGGTGTAGGCGATGAAAACGATCTGGATCGCGGCGGTATAGCTGAAGAGTGCCTTCGGACCGAACTGATCGATCAGGACGGAGGCGAGAAGCGGCCCCACGGTTGCGCCCACCGACCAGAAGAACAGCAGTCCGGCTGACATCATCGCATGTTCGCCTTCCCTGGCGTGGTCGTTGCCATGCGCCGAACTCAGCGAATAAAGCGGCAGGGCGAAGGCGCCGAAGATGAAGACGCCGATGATATTGCTCCATTCATCAGTACCGGCGAAGAAAGCGAGAAAGAGCCCGACGACGACAGAGGCCGCCGTGGTGGCGAGGATGATGATGCGCCGGTCATAACGGTCGGAATAAACGCCAAGCGGATATTGCAGCACCACACCGCCAATAATGCCCGCACTCATGAATGTGGCGATGGCGGTGACGGAAAAGCCTATCTGTTCGGCATAGATCGGGCCAATATTGCGGAAGGCCGCCATGCTGAGGCCGACTGCCACGCAACCGACGACGGCAAGCGGGGAAATGCGCCAGACGGCGAAAAGGTCGAAGGGAATCTGCTTCGGCGGGGCAGGGTTGGATTTGTCGGCAAGCGAGATCGGCACCAGAGACAGCACCAGTGCTATTGCGATCAGCGAAAACACCACCGGGCCTTCGACACCCATCACGGCAATGACATATTGCGCCAGTGTCACGGAGCCGAGATCGACGAAACGATAGATGGAAAGCGTCCGCGCGCGATTGGAATTCGTCACCTGCGCATTGATCCAGCTTTCGATGGCCGCAAAAAGACAGGCGACGGCAATGCCGATGACGAAACGCATCAGCATCCAGAATAGCGGGTGGATGATGAGCGGCATGGCGATGGAAGCGGCCGAGGCGACCGCTGCCATGGTGGCAAATGTTCTGATATGACCGATCTTTCGCAGAAGCCGCGTCACTGAAATGCAGCCGAGTGCGAATCCGATGCTGTAGGCGGCGCTGATGACGCCGATAGTGCTGGCGGAAAAACCTTCGGAGATGCCACGCAGGGCAATATAGGTTCCCTGCAGGCCGTTGCCGCCGATCAGGATGCCGGCGGTGACGAGAAGCGGGATGAGGGGTCTGATCTGGCTCATTGCGGGCCGACTCGGTTTGGCGGGCTGAATATGCACTATCTAAAGCCAAGGCGGGGGAAAGGACAGGCTGAAGGCGACATTGTTGCGCTTTGCCTTGACAAATCAGGCTGGCCATGCGCTTTTCCGGCAAATTTCGACAGTGCCGCCCATCTGGCCTCCAACGGGCCCACGACACGTTCCAGGATAAAAAAATGCATCGTTACCGCAGCCACACCTGTGCCGCTCTCCGCAAGTCCGACGTCGGCGAAACCGTTCGCCTTTCCGGTTGGGTTCATCGCGTGCGAGATCATGGCGGCGTTCTCTTCATCGACCTTCGCGACCATTACGGCATCACCCAGGTGGTTGCCGATCCTGACAGCCCGGCTTTCAAGGTTGCGGAAACCGTGCGCGGCGAATGGGTCATCCGCATCGACGGCCTCGTCAAGGCGCGTTCGGAAGACACCGTCAACAAGGGCATGGCGACCGGCGAGATCGAACTTTACGCTCAGGAGATCGAGGTTCTCGGCGTCGCCAAGGAACTGCCGCTGCCGGTTTTCGGTGAGCCTGACTATCCGGAAGACGTTCGCCTGAAGTACCGCTTCCTCGACCTGCGCCGCGAAACGCTGCACAAGAACATTGTCAAGCGCACGCAGATCATCTCCGCCATGCGCACCGGCATGGCCGATGCCGGCTTTGCCGAATATACGACGCCGATCCTCACGGCCTCCTCGCCGGAAGGTGCACGCGACTTCCTAGTGCCGTCGCGTATTCATGAGGGCAAGTTCTTCGCGCTGCCGCAGGCGCCGCAGCAGTACAAGCAGCTTCTGATGGTGGCGGGTTTCGACCGTTACTTCCAGATCGCGCCGTGCTTCCGCGATGAAGACCCGCGCGCCGACCGCCTGCCGGGCGAATTCTACCAGCTCGACGTCGAAATGAGCTTCGTGACCCAGGAAGATGTCTGGACCACGATGGAGCCGATGATGACTGCTGTCTTCGAAAAGTTTGCCGAAGGCAAGCCTGTCACCAAAGAGTGGCCGCGCATTCCCTATGATGAAGCGATCCGCAAATACGGCTCCGACAAGCCGGACCTGCGCAACCCGATCGTCATGCAGGCCGTGACCGAGCATTTCGATGGTTCGGGCTTCAAGGTCTTCGCGAACATGATCGCCTCCAACCCGAAGGTTCAGGTCTGGGCAATTCCGGCCAAGACCGGCGGTTCGCGCGCATTCTGCGACCGCATGAACGCCTGGGCGCAGTCTCAGGGTCAGCCCGGCCTCGGTTACATCTTCTGGAAGGAAGAGGACGGCAAGGTCGGCGGCTCTGGCCCGCTCGCCAAGAACATTGGCGAGGAACGCACCGAGGCGCTGCGTCAGCAGCTCGGCCTCGAGGCAGGTGATGCCTGCTTCTTCGTCGCCGGTGATCCCGCCAAGTTCTACAAGTTTGCCGGTGAGGCGCGCACCCGCGCTGCCGATGAACTGAACCTGATCGATCGCGACCGCTTCGAAATGTGCTGGATCGTCGACTTCCCCTTCTTCGAATATAACGAAGAAGAAAAGAAGATCGATTTCGCCCACAACCCCTTCTCCATGCCGCAGGGTGGTCTGGAAGCGCTGGAAGGGCAGGACCCGCTCTCCATCAAGGCCTTCCAGTATGACGCCGTCTGCAACGGCTTCGAAATCGCCTCCGGTTCGATCCGTAACCAGTCGCCCGAGTTGATGGTCAAGGCTTTCGAAAAGGTTGGCCTGTCGCAGACAGACGTTGAAGAGCGCTTCGGCGGTCTCTACCGCGCCTTCCAGTATGGCGCGCCTCCGCATGGCGGTTGCGCTTTCGGTATCGACCGTGTGGTCATGCTGCTGGTCGGTGCGAAGAACCTGCGCGAAATCACGCTGTTCCCGATGAACCAGCAGGCGCAGGACCTCCTGATGAACGCGCCGTCGCCGGCAACGCCGACGCAGCTTCGCGAACTGGCGCTGCGCGTCGTTCCGTCCAAGAAAGACTGATCGTGTTGAAGACGCTGCTCGACCGTGTTCGCGCAGCCTTCACCCGTGCATTGGCGGCCGCACTTGCGGCCGCTTTTGCGTTCTGGGTCGCGCATCGCTGGCTAGGCCATCCGCAACCCGTCTTCGCGGCAATCAGCGCGCTCATCTGTCTGGCGCCGGGAATTCCAAGCCATGTTCGTCAGGGCCTCGGCTTGATGGTGGGCGTCACCGTCGGCATTCTCGTCGGGGAAATAGCCCTCCTGGTTCCGCATGATTTCGCCGAAATCAGGCTGGCCTCGGCGACCTTCATCGCCATGATCCTCGCCTCCATGTTCGGCCTGCCGCCAGTCGTACCGATACAGGCTGGTGCTTCCGCCATGCTCGTGCTCCTCATGGGGCCGCAGGTTGCCGGCCTTGTCCGCTTCATCGACGTGATCGTGGGTGTCGCGACCGGTGTCACCGTAGCGCTGGTCTTCTTTCGCGAACGGCTGAAACTCTAGCCGTCACCACTGGTGGATGAGGAATTTTCCGTCTTTTTCTCGCGAACGCGGCAAAGACACAATTTTACCGCGAGTCGAACCCACTTCCGCACATAATCAGCCGAAATCCGATCCCAGTATAGCCCTGCGTCCACCAGGAGAATGCAAGTCTAACGCAGATTTTAAACTTGGGACGGCGCCGACCGAACGTTGAATCCGGTTCGCGCGATAATATTGGTGAGGATTTCAGAATGGTTCATCAAACGGAAAAAGATTCTGCCATCGCGGCCGGGCATATGCATCCGGCCACGCACCGCACTCATTTCGCGGCCGGGCTGCGCTCGCCGGGCGCGAAATTTGTCATGATCGGCTTCATTTCGATGGTCTTGCTGGTGCCGCTCCTGCTGGTCTGGGCATTGACGGAAGAACGCGCCTCGCGTGCACAAGAGGTATCCGGACGGATCGCCCATGGATGGGGTGGCGATCAGGTGGTGAATGGACCTTATCTTGCCGTGCCCTTCGATGTGGAACGCCGCCGCGAGGTCAATGGCCAAAGCGTCGTTGATCGTGTGACGGAATGGGTGCTTGTCATGCCGGAAACACTAAAGGTCACGGCTGATCTCGAGACCGAGGAAAAGCAGCTGTCGATCTATAGCTTGCCCGTTTATAAAGGCGATCTCGCGCTTGCCGGTCGCTTTGGTTCCGGCATCCTGACGGATCTCGCCCGTTTTGCTGGCACGCCCCGTCTCGATAACGCCGTCCTGGTTCTCAATATCGCTGACATGACAGGCATCCGGTCCAGCGCAGGCGTCCGGATAGACGGCGGGCCCGTTCTGCCATTTGATCCCGGCATGCGGGACATGTCCGCAACGGCAACGCATGACGACCCGCAGGCGCGAATGATGTCCGATGCCGGAGTGCATAGGCAGATAGACAGAAGCCTCATTGAAACCGGCTTTGCCTTCGATATCGCCTTTTCGCTGAACGGGTCGGGCAGTTTCGCCGTCGCGCCGGCAGGTCAGACGACGAGTTTTGCCGCAAAAGCCAATTGGCCACATCCGGGTTTCGAAGGCCTGTTTTTGCCGGAGGAAAAAACGATCACCGCCACGGAGTTCAGTGCCAGTTGGACCATTCCGTATCTCGCACGGGGCTTGGATCGGGTTGTTGAAGGCCCGCGATTGCCGCTCTCCAACAGTCTGATGACAATCAATCTCGTAGAGCCAGTGAAATTTTACCAGATCATCGCGCGGACACTGAAATATTCGATCGGGTTCATCTCTCTCGTTTTCCTTGCCGTCTTTATCGTCGAACTCAAGGGCGGCACCATCGTGCACTGGCTACAATATGTGCTGACAGGGCTGGCGCTGATCGTTTTTTATGTACTTCTCCTGGCGCTTTCGGAGCACACGGGATTCACCATTGCTTATGTCGCCGCCGCACTTTCAACAGCGGTCCTGATCTCCTTTTATCTCGGCAGCGCAACCCGTAGCCGAAGGAACGGCATTGCCCTGTTCGGCGTGCTCTCACTCGCCTACAGCGTCATGTATCTGGTGCTGAATGAAGATGAATATGCGCTGTTGGCCGGCGCGGTAATCTCGTTCATCGCCATAACCGCCACAATGTTTGCGACGCGCCGCGTTGACTGGTCGGGAGCGGGCACTGCAGGTGAGGGCAGGATAATCGCACAGGGCGAAACGGCCTGAGCGCCACTGCCGCCCCCAAAAGCGGGACGCAAGCTGCGACCCGCTTTTGGCGTTGATCGTGAGATAAGTTATCGGGAGCTGACGACATTCCCGGATGTTAATTGAGCACAAAAGGAAAGCCCCGGTGCAATGGACCGGGGCTCTTTCGTCCTATTCGTTTGCCGTCACCGTGACGCCGAGCATTTTCGGCAAGGTGTTCGGCGCGCCCATGGCAGCGCCCATGATCATGGGGAAGGGGACCGGCTTTTCCGGCGCTGCCGTGATCGAGAAGTTCTTCGGATCGTCGATATAGGTGTTGATCGCCGCCGACACCATGTTCTGCAATTCGGGAACGTTGAGCGAGGCCATCATGATCGGCGCCATGCCCTTGATGGTCTGTGCAAGCTGGTCGCCCGTCATACCCTGCTGGCTCGCTGCATAATCGATCGCGCGCTTGGTGATGCTGGCGTCTTCGAAGCTGATCTCGGCGTTGACGAAGGAGAGTTGCTGCATCAGGCCGAGCATGGCAAGGCTCGCGGCCTGGTCTGCCTGTTCCTTGTTCGGGTTGGCAGCCTGCGCCTTCACCGTTTCCTGCATCGACTTGATGAAGGCGAGCGTGTAGCCGGAGAAACCGAACGACATGTTCAGGCGGCCGACATCATCGAGGTCGATCGCGTATTCCTCGACATCGACAGTCCCGGAAGCCACTTCCCAGCTGCCGCTCATGGTCATGTCGCCGGAAAGCGCCTGCAGCTTCAGTTTTTCGATTGCATCCTTGGTGGCGGGGTCGGTGACGTCGCTGAGGTCGGCCTTGAAGCCGGAGGCGTCGAGGTCAAAGCCGATCGAGTTCTTGTCGTCGCTGACCGACATCGTCGCACTGGTTTCCTCGAGCGAGAAAGCCTGCTTCCCGTCGACGGACACGGAAATCGGGCCGCTATGGGCTTCGTCGTAGAACATCAACGCATCGACCGTGCCGGTGGTGGCATCAGCGGGGATGACAAGGCCGGACATGTAGATGTCGCTGGCCTTGATCTCGACCTTGTCCTGCTTGTAGTCGATATTGTCGAAGCGGGCGTTCTTGATCTTGTAGCCGCCGTTGTTTTCCTCGACGCCATCAAGCGTGATATTGCCAACCGGGATTTTCTTGGCCGGGTCGGCAGCGGCACTGAGGGTCACGTCGTTCAGCGTGACCGTCGAGCCGTTGACGGCGACGGAGCCTGCATCAATTTGACCGCCCTGCGCGGCATAGGCCGCATTGATCTTCTTCAGCACATCCCCACCATCCAGCGCGAAAGCCGGCGCGGAAAGGGCAAGAAGCGCGGCGCTCGCAAAAAGAACCTGCCGGGTGGATTTCAGTCTCATGATGTTTCTTCCCTCAACGTACGGCTGCAAACCGAGCCTTAATGCTAATGGTGATACTTATATTCGCTGATAATCAAAGGTCTAGGGTATTTAGATCGATTCCCATGACGGCGGCATTGCGGCATTTGCAGCGCGGTTAACAAAAAACCGCATGGAAGGGCTGGTTTCATCCACAGCCGCGACCCCTGTGTTTCTTGCCGGGAATCGCCATTTCCGCTAGTCAAGCACCATGGGAAAAAATCTTGTACCTCCGTCCGGCGGAGACGATAATATTCATCCGGTCGATTTGAAGGCAGCGCTCGAAGAGCGCTACCTCGCTTACGCCTTGTCCACGATCATGCATCGTGCGCTGCCGGATGTTCGCGATGGCCTGAAGCCGGTCCATCGCCGCATTGTTTATGCGATGAGCGAAATGGGCCTGAGACCCAATTCCGCCTTCCGCAAATGTGCCAAGATTGTCGGTGAGGTGATGGGTAACTACCACCCCCACGGCGACCAGGCGATCTATGATGCGCTGGCGCGTCTGGCGCAGGATTTCTCGCTGCGTTATCCGCTGGTCGACGGGCAGGGCAACTTCGGTAACATTGACGGTGATAGCCCCGCCGCCATGCGTTACACCGAAAGCAAGATGACGGCGGTGGCCGAGCTTCTGCTGGAAGGTATCGGGGAAGACGCGGTCGATTTCCGCGACACCTATGACGAATCCAATTCCGAGCCCGTGGTATTGCCCGGCGCTTTCCCCAATCTGCTGGCGAACGGTGCTTCCGGCATCGCTGTGGGCATGGCGACGTCGATCCCGCCGCACAACGCACATGAGCTATGTGACGCGGCGCTGTACCTCATCAAGCATCCCGATGCGACCGTTGAAAAGCTGGTGGAATTCATTCCCGGTCCCGACCTGCCGACCGGCGGCGTGATTGTTGAAAGCCGCGAAAATATTCTCGACGCCTACAAGACGGGACGTGGCGGTTTCCGCGTGCGCGCCAAGTGGGAAACGGAAGATCTGGGCCGTGGCGGTTATCAGATCGTCATTACCGAAATTCCGTTCCAGGTACAGAAATCGCGGCTGATCGAGAAAATCGCCGAGCTGCTGATTGCCCGCAAGCTGCCGCTTCTGGAGGATGTCAGAGACGAATCCGCCGAGGATGTGCGTATCGTTCTGGTGCCGAAGAGCCGCACCGTCGATGCGACGCTGTTGATGGAATCGCTCTTCCGTCTCTCCGATCTTGAGAGCCGCCTGCCGCTCAACATGAACGTGCTGTCGCTCGGCAAGGTGCCGAAGGTGATGGCGCTGAACGAGGTGCTGACGGAGTGGCTGGCGCACCGCAAGGACGTGCTGGTCCGCCGCTCGCGCCATCGTCTGGCGGCAATTGATCGCAGACTGGAAATTCTGGGCGGCCTGCTCGTCGCTTATCTTAATCTTGATGAGGTGATCCGCATCATCCGCGAGGAGGATGAGCCGAAACAGGTGATGATGGCGAAATGGTCGCTGACGGACCTGCAGGCCGAATCCATCCTCAACATGCGGCTGCGCAACCTGCGCAAGCTCGAGGAATTCGAAATCCGCAAGGAATTCGACGAACTGACGAATGAGAAGGCCGAGATCGAAGCGCTGATCGCCTCTGATGACAAACAGTGGCAAACCATCGCCTGGGAAATCGGCGAGGTCAAAAAGAAATATGCCAAGGCGACCGAACTCGGCCGCCGTCGCACGCAGTTTGCCGACGCTCCGGATGCCGATATCGAGGCCATTCAGCAGGCGATGATCGAGAAGGAACCGGTCACCATCGTTATCTCGCAGAAGGGCTGGATCCGGGCGCTGAAGGGTCACATGTCCGACACCTCGACCCTGACCTTCAAGGAAGGCGACGGTCCAAAGCTTGCCTTCCCGGCGCAGACGACCGACAAGCTGCTGCTGCTGACGACGGGCGGCAAGGCCTATACGCTTGGCGCCGACAAGCTGCCGGGCGGACGCGGCCATGGCGAGCCGATCCGCATCATGGTCGATATGGAAAACGATCAGGATGTCCTCACCGCCTTCGTGCATGATCCGTCGCGCAAGCTGCTGCTCGTTTCGACGGCCGGGAACGGCTTCGTCGTGGCGGAAAGCGAAATGGTCGCGAATACCCGCAAGGGCAAGCAGATCATGAACGTATCCATGCCCGATGAGGCCAAGCTCGCGGTTCCCGTTACCGGCGACCACGTCGCTGTCGTCGGCGAAAACCGGAAGCTCCTGGCGTTCCCGCTGGCGCAGGTTCCGGAAATGTCGCGCGGCAAGGGCGTGCGCCTGCAGCGTTACAAGGACGGCGGCGTCGTGGATGTGAAATGTTTCGCGCTTGCCGAAGGCTTGTCTTGGTCCGACACGGCCGGGCGTCTCTTCAACAAGGTGGGTGAAGAACTGCGCGAATGGTTGGCCGACCGTGCAACGGTAGGCCGCACCGTGCCGAAGGGCTTTCCGCGCAGCGGGAAATTTGGTGGGTAAGAGTTACGGGTATGGAACGATATGATCTTTGAGGAACCGGCTCACGCCATCCTCATCGATCTCTTCAGAAGCGACGGCCATAACGAATTGGTAGAGATGTGCTTCTTCCGTTTGGATCATGAAGCCGTTTTCCATCAGGAAAACACCGGCGGTCACGATAGCGATCCGCTTATTGCCATCCAGAAACGCATGATTTCTCGCCAGTCCAAAAAGATAGGCCGCCGCGAGATCGCAGACGTGGTTGCCGCCATAGCCAGCTTTGTTGATGGGTCGGTTTAAGGCTGAATCCAGCATGCCCTCATCACGCAGTCCATGAATGCCCCCGAAATTGTCGATTTGCATTTTGTGGAGCTGCTTGACGGTCTTGACGTCTAGGAAAATAAACTCGGTCATTCAGCAAGTTTCTTCAAGGCTACCTTGTATTTATCCATGAAGATGCGTGCATGTTCTAGTTGACGTGCGAAGGCTTCGTCTGCAACGCGCACACGCAGTTCACCGTTGCTTTCGTTAAGATCAAGCGTGTCGCCTGCCTTAACGCCCATGCGTTCCAGCACTTCCTTGGGGATAATGATGCCTTCGGAATTACCAATTCTGCGGACCGTCACGTTCATAGCTAAAGACTCCATGTTATAACGGCGTTATAACATTGCTGAGTCTCTGTTGCAACGGAGTTGCAATACTTCGATCAAACTGGATCCGGCGTATAAACCTCCCACCCGCGCGGCGTCAGATGCTCCTGCGGGTGGTAGCGGGTCTTATAGCCCATCTTTTCAGAGCCATCGACCCAATAGCCGAGATAGACGTGTGGCAGGCCGAGCGCACGGGTGCGGGTGATATGATCGATGATCATGTAGGTGCCAAGCGAGCGCTTCTCGAGCTCCGGGTTGAAGAAGGAATAGACCATCGACAGGCCGTCGCTCATCACGTCGCTGAGCGCCACGGCCAGAAGCTCGCCGCGTTTGCTGGAATCGATGCCGGAGCCGGGCTCGCGGACGCGGTATTCGATGATGCGGGTGTTCACATGTGTGTCTTCCACCATGATCGCATAATCCAGAGCCGACATGTCGGACATGCCGCCAGACTGGTGGCGGTGGTCGAGGTAGCGGCGAAACAGGGCAAACTGTTCGGTGGAGGGTTCGGCCGCATGCACCGTGGCGACGACATCCTTGTTGGCGGCAAGAACGCGTCGCATCGATTTTGTCGGTTGAAACTGCTCGGTCAGGATCCGCACGGATACACAGGCGCGGCAGTTTTCGCAGGCCGGACGATAAGCGATGTTCTGCGAGCGCCTGAAACCGCCCTGGGTCAGAAGGTCGTTCATTTCCGAGGCGCGCGGGCCAACCAGATGGGTGAAGACCTTCCGCTCCATCTGGTTCGGCAGATAGGGGCAGGTGGCCGGCGCCGTAAGATAGAATTGTGGAGAGGGCGTCGCCTGCGTGTTCATCGAACCGTGATCGCCTCCTGCGTCTGTTATAAAGCGCGCCGCGATTTCACGGGGCTGACGGCGGCGCTTCAAGCGACATGCATAATGTCACAGAATGGCAAAATGACGGAAAACGTCAACTGCGGGATGAGGTATTTGGCGGGGTGAAAGCCACGTTTCCGTGGCTTTCCGTAATATTAGCGTGTTCTGACGATGACGGTGCCGAGCAGGAAGTCGTGAACGAGGCGCGAGCGCTCCGTAAACAGGCCGGCAAGCAGGATCAGCGGCGTCAAAACCGAGTTGATGATCCAGAAAAGCACGATGTGAACGGTGGACAGCAGGAAATCGATTCGCCGCCCGTCCATGCGCGCCATCGCAATACCCATCGCCCGCATACCGGGGGTGGCCTGCGACGGGCCTCCGAGCGTCATGCCGAAATAGAGTACCGCAACGATAATGAAGAGCGAAGGCAGGAGAATGAAGCCGAGACCCAGCGTGATCACGCCTAGAAAGAAGACAATCACGGCGGCCGGGATGCACAGGAGGAGAACGATCGCATAATCGATCAGGAACGCGAAGACCCGCCGGCTCAGGACGCCGCTATAGGCGCGCCAGTCATCCGGTGCGGCATAGGTGGGGTTCTGGTCGAGGCTCATCGGTCGTTTTCTCCTGAAAGAACTGACAGCTCGGCATGAGTGCCGTGTCAGCAACAATATGGGTAAGGAACCACCGAATACAATAAGCGCTGGCCTTAGCCCCTGTTGAGTTTGCGTGCGGCTTCGATGGCGAAATAAGTCAGAATGCCGTCGCAACCCGCACGCTTGAAACAGAGAAGCGTTTCCATCATCACCCGCTCGCCGTCGATCCAGCCGTTCATCGCCGCAGCCTTGATCTGGGTATATTCGCCGGAGACCTGATAGGCAAAGGTCGGCAGGCCGAAATTCTCCTTCAGCCGCCAGCAGATGTCGAGATAGGGCAGGCCGGGCTTGACCATCAGCATGTCCGCGCCTTCTTCCACATCGAGCGCCGCGTCGCGGATGGCCTCCATGCCGTTGGCAGGGCTGATGTAATAGCTTGCCTTGTCGCCCTTCAGCAGGCCGGCGGTGGAAATCGCCTCGCGATAGGGGCCGTAATAGCCGGATGAGAACTTTGTCGCGTAGGCCATGATCCCGACATTCTGGTGCCCGGCCGCATCAAGGCCGCGGCGGATGGCGCCGATACGGCCGTCCATCATCTCAGAAGGAGAAATAATGTCCGATCCGGCTTCCGCCTGCAGGATCGCCGCCTTGACGACCTGTTCCACGGTCTCGTCGTTGACGATCTCGTTGCCGCGCAGAATGCCGTCATGCCCGTGGCTGGTGAATGGGTCGAGCGCCACATCGGTGATCATGCCAATATTGGGAACGGCTTTCTTGACGGCGGCAGTCGCCTGATTGATGAGGTTATTGGCCTCAAGCGCGTTCGAGCCGGTCTCGTCCCGCAATTCCATCTCGACATTCGGGAAGGTGGCGATTGCCGGAATGCCGAGATCGGCGGCTTCCTTCGCCGCTTCGACCAGTCTGTCGACGCTCATGCGGTTGACGCCAGGCATCGCCGGAATGGGCTCCAGAATATTGCTGCCCGGCACGATGAAGACCGGCCAGATCAGGTCGTCCACAGTGAGGCGGCTTTCCTGTACCAGACGGCGCGTCCAATCCGCCTTGCGATTGCGACGCATGCGGCGATGGCCGGTGATCTCGTCGACCAGGTGGGTTTTGTCCTGCATGTCAGAATGTCCTTCGATCAAATTTGGAAGGCTGCATACCATGAAGCGCGGCGCATGCGAATGCGACAATCTTCCCTCATTGCCGTCCGGCAATGACGATGATGCTTTGACAAGGCAGGCGGCGGAATTCAATATGGGCTGGTCGCCCGTTCGTCGAGACCGTATCTTCCGGCCATGGAACCTGATTCTCAACCTCTGCCGAAGCGCCCGCTCACTGAAATCCTGTTTCTGGTCTTCATGAGGCTGGTCGCGGTTTCGTGTTTCTGGTTCGGGCTGCAATATTGGGCAATGCTGACGGGCTATTCTCTGGGCGGTCACGGCAGGTTCGATATGCTGAACCTGCCCTGGCGTGTGGCCGGCAGCGCGCTTGCCGTCATTTTCCCGGTCGCGGCCCTCGGCCTTTGGCTCGGCGCCTCCTGGGGCGCTGTCATGTGGGTGATGGGCGCGGGCACGCAGATCGCGATGTATAAGGTGTGGCCCCACATCTTCGGCGCCAACACGCTGGTGCCCGTCATGCACGGTCTCGTGGCAACCATTTATATACTATTCCTGGTCGCTTTCTGGCTGGATCAGCGCCAGAATGAAGAACGGGCAAGAATTGATTTACCATAAGAATAAAGCAATTCGGCCTGATTTGCGGCCGAATTTCATATTTAACCCATTGATTTATAACGATCGCCTGTCAGGCATTCCCGCTTCGCCACAAGTTGGGGCCTCCAGGCAAAATGCAGGTAACCATTTGTTAATCGTAGCTTTTAAGTAGAATTTTATGCGCATTGATTAGGTTCTCACTCAAGGCGGGAGACAAACAAACACACCGCCAAACAAAACAGTGAGGCAGTCATGATCAATAGCAAAGTTAAGCCCCAGGCCGTTGTTGCCGATGCACATGAAGATACCATCCGCTCGCTCTACATGGAGTCGCTGCATCTGGTGGAACGTCTCCACCGCCGTCTCCTCGATGTCATCAAGGATGAGTTCGACCGCCAGGGTCGCGATGACGTCAACGCCGTTCAGGCCCTGCTGCTGTTCAACATCGGCAATTCCGAACTGACCGCCGGCGAGCTTCGTTCGCGTGGTTATTATCTCGGCTCGAACGTTTCCTACAACGTCAAGAAGCTGGTCGACCTTGGTCTCATCAACCACCAGCGCTCTCGCGTCGATCGCCGCTCGGTTCGCATCAGCCTGACCGAAAAGGGTCAGGAAATCGCCGAAACGGTTGCCCGCCTTTATGAACGCCACGTCGGCTCGATCGAAAAGGTCGGCGGCATCGGCACCGGCGAGTTCTCCGAAATGAACAAGCTGCTGCAGCGCCTCGATCGCTTCTGGAACGACTCGATCGCTTACCGCCTGTAATACCGCGACGGTTTCACTGTTTAGGCCGGGGGCATTCTTGCTCCCGGCCTGCGGATTCGGCGGCTACATCTCTGCCGTTTCTTCATGTCAAGCCCAACCTGCAAAGCTCGTAGGAACCCTGTTTTGTGGGGCATACACAGCTTCGTGAGAAATGGCCCGTGACACGAATTGGCCATATTGATATGGGACCCGCAAAGCTTGAGGAGCCGGCTGTTTCTCCTGCTGTCGCGGCAAGTCCCGACCGTTCTGCCAGACAATAGCGCCCAGGCGATGGGTGTCGAGTATTCCAGGCCGGCAGGCACGTTGTACGTGTTTGTTAATCATATTGATTTAGGCATTATAGAGAATGCCGAATAGAGTGGCTGGTAGGTAGAATGACAAAGACATCCGTTTCCAATTCCGTATCGCGCCGCACGCTTCTGCGCTCGGCCGTTTCCGCTGGTGTCGCCGCGCTCGCTGCGCCGGCCTTGGCGCAGGACGCGTTTAACGATCTCATGGGTTCCTCGCGCCGCGGCAACTGGGATGACCAGTTCGACGCCAATACGTCGCGTTCGGCTGTGGGCGTCGTTTCCAACAATCCGGTCCTCGGCCGCGAAGCCCCCGTCTATATGCAGCAGGCGATCATGCAATATCAGCAGATCGTGCAGAATGGCGGCTGGCCGGAAGTTCCGGCGTCGCAGCAGCGTCTGCAGATCGGCGTCTCCGATCCCTCCGTTCAGGCACTGCGCCAGCGACTGATGGTATCGGGCGACCTGCCGCGTGAAGCCGGCATTTCCAGCGCCTTCGACTCCTATGTCGATGGCGCGCTGAAGCGTTTCCAGGCCCGTCATGGCCTTCCGGCTGACGGCGTCAGCGGCGAATACACCACCAAGGCTCTCAATGTCTCCGCGCAGATCCGTCTCGCGCAGCTGCAGACCAACCTCGTGCGCATCCAGTCCATGTCCGGCGATCTCGGTCAGCGTCACCTGATGGTGAACATTCCGGCCGCCGCCATTGAAGCCGTTGAAAACGAACGCGTCGTGCTGCGCAACACTGCCGTTGTCGGCCGCGCCAGCCGTCCGACGCACGTTATCAATTCGAAGATTTACGAAGTCATCCTCAACCCCTATTGGACCGCACCGCGCTCGATCGTCGAAAAGGACATCGTGCCGCTGATGCAGAAGGACCCGACCTATCTGGAGCGGAACAATATCCGCCTTATCGACGGCAAGGGACAGGAAGTCTCGCCGACCACGGTCGACTGGTTCGCGCCGAAAGCGCCGAACCTGATGTTTCGCCAGGACCCCGGCAAGATCAACGCCATGTCCTCGACGAAGATCAACTTCCACAATCCGAACAACGAATACATGCACGACACGCCGCAGCAGGGCCTGTTCAACAAGCTGATGCGCTTCGAGTCCTCCGGTTGCGTCCGCGTGCAGAACGTGCGCGACCTGACGTCGTGGCTGCTGCGCGATACGCCCGGCTGGTCGCGCCAGGAAATGGAACGCGTCATCGCCTCGCGCGTCAACACGCCGATCAAGCTCGCACAGGAAGTGCCCGTCTACTTCGTCTACATCACCGCATGGTCGGCGAAGGACGGCGTGGTTCAGTTCCGCGACGATATCTACGGCAAGGACGGCAATGCCGAACTGGCGCTGAACACGACGGCGGGCATGGAACAGCCGGCCGGTGCCGTGGACGACGATCTGCTGCCGCGCAACTGATCGGGCTTTTGCCATAAGCTTTGAATTGTGAGCGAGGGGAGAGGTGATCGCCGGAAACCGGCCAGTCCCTCCGCCGTCATCCTCGGGCTTGTCCCGAGGACCTAATCACCTATCGTAAAATAGAGCATTGCAGATCCTCGGCGCCATCCCGAGGATGACGCAGGTGCGCGGCTTGGCCGCGCATCATCGCAGCGCCGCCTTTAAGTTTCCGTCGCGCTCTGCTTTTCCTGAAAACAACTGCCACTTTTCGTCGCGACGTCGCAGTTTGACGGGCAAATCTCGCTCTCCGTATTGCTCTTGTTCGGGCAGGGCGCTAAGACGCCATCGCATTACTGTTTCAGGAGCCTTCACCATGTCGAACACAGATGCTTTCTTCTCCAGTCCGCTTGCCGATGTCGATCCGGAAATTTTCGGCGCGATCGAGAAGGAACTGGGACGCCAGCGCCACGAGATCGAACTGATTGCCTCGGAAAACATCGTGTCCCGTGCCGTGCTCGAAGCACAGGGTTCGATCATGACGAACAAATATGCGGAAGGTTATCCGGGCAAGCGTTATTACGGCGGCTGCCAGTTCGTCGACATTGCTGAAGAACTCGCCATCGAACGCGCCAAGAAGCTGTTCGGCGTCAACTTCGCCAACGTTCAGCCGAATTCCGGCTCGCAGATGAACCAGGCCGTGTTCCTCGCGCTGCTGCAGCCGGGCGACACCTTCATGGGTCTCGATCTGAATTCGGGAGGTCACCTGACGCATGGTTCCCCGGTCAACATGTCCGGCAAGTGGTTCAACGTCGTGTCCTACGGCGTGCGCGAAGGCGATAACCTGCTGGACATGGACGAAGTGGAGCGCAAGGCCAAAGAACATAAGCCGAAGCTCATTCTCGCCGGCGGCACCGCCTATTCGCGCGTGTGGGACTGGAAGCGCTTCCGCGAAATCGCTGACGAAGTCGGCGCTTACCTCATGGTCGACATGGCTCACATCGCCGGTCTAGTGGCTGGTGACCAGCACCCGTCGCCATTCCCGCACTGCCACGTCGCGACCACGACGACGCACAAGTCCCTGCGCGGCCCGCGTGGCGGCATGATCCTCACCAACGACGAGGATCTGGCGAAGAAGTTCAACTCCGCCGTCTTCCCCGGCCTGCAGGGCGGCCCGCTGATGCACGTCATCGCCGCCAAGGCTGTTGCCTTCGGTGAAGCGCTGAAGCCCGAGTTCAAGGACTATGCCGCACAGGTCGTGAAGAACGCCAAGGCGCTGGCCGAAACCCTGGTTGAAGGCGGTCTTGATGTCGTTTCCGGCGGCACCGACAACCACCTGATGCTGGTCGACCTTCGCAAGAAGAACGCCACCGGCAAGCGTGCGGAGGCAGCCCTTGGTCGCGCCTACATCACCTGCAACAAGAACGGCATTCCCTTCGACCCGGAAAAGCCCTTCGTTACCTCTGGTGTCCGTCTCGGCACGCCGGCCGGCACGACGCGCGGTTTCAAGGAAGCGGAATTCCGCGAAATCGGCAAGCTGATCGTTGAGGTTCTCGATGGTCTTAAGGTCGCCAATTCGGATGAAGGCAATGCCTCCGTCGAGGCTGCGGTGCGTGAAAAGGTCGTCGGCCTGACGGACCGTTTCCCGATGTATCCGTACATGTAAGGAAAGAAGACGATGCGCTGCCCATTCTGCGGTTCCGAAGACACACAGGTCAAGGACTCGCGTCCGGCGGAGGACAACACCTCCATCCGCCGGCGGCGCATCTGCCCGGATTGCGGCGGCCGCTTTACGACCTATGAGCGCGTGCAACTGCGCGAGCTGATGGTCATCAAGAAAAGCGGCCGCAAGCTTCCTTTCGACCGCGAAAAGCTGGTGCGCTCGTTCGAGATCGCGCTGCGCAAGCGACCGGTCGATCGTGACCGGATCGAACGCGCCGTGTCGGGTATCGCCCGTCGCCTCGAAAGCTCCGGCGAGACGGAAATCCCCTCGGAAGAAATCGGCCTTCAGGTTTTGGAAGCACTGAAAAGCCTCGATGACGTCGCCTTCGTTCGTTATGCTTCGGTCTATCGCGATTTTAGCCATGCCGAGGATTTCGAGAACGTGATTGCCGAAATCAACGCCAAGATCGCGCGCGATACCGACGCTGGAGCATAGACGTGATGAGCCGTGCCGATGACGAAAGGTTCATGGCGCGGGCCATCGAGGTTTCGCTTCGCCACCAGGGCCAGACGCTGACCAACCCCTCGGTCGGCTGTGTTCTCGTCAAGGACGGACAAATCATCGCCGAAGCCGTGACCGCCATCGGCGGACGCCCCCATGCCGAACGCCAGGCGCTGGAACTGGCCGGAGAGACGGCACGCGGCGCGACCGCCTACGTGACGCTCGAACCCTGTTCACACTGGGGTAAAACCCCGCCCTGCGCCAACGCGCTTGTGGAATATGGCGTTGCCCGTGTCGTGGTCGCGGTGGACGATCCGGACGAGCGCGTCTCCGGCCGTGGTTATCAGATATTGCGCGATGCTGGTATCGTGGTGGAAACCGGTCTGCTGCGTGCCGAAGCCCAACGGGCGCTCGCCGGTTACCTCACAAGACAGGTGAAAAAACGCCCGCATGTGATTCTGAAGCTTGCGGTTTCTGCTGACGGAATGATCGGCAGGCAAGGTGAGGGGCAGATTGCCATTACCGGCCCTGAGTCACGCCATGCAGTGCACCAACTTCGGGCGCGCTGCGACTGCATTCTCGTTGGTATCAGGACCGCTATCGCGGATGATCCTGAGCTGACCGTGCGCATTGCCGGTCTGGAAAACCGCTCGCCTGTGCGGATCGTGCTGGATCGGCAGTTTGAATTGCCATTGGCGTCGAAACTGGTGCGGACTGCGCGGGAAGTTCCGGTGATGGTTGCCGCTTTACCCCCCTCTGCCCTGCCGGGCATCTCCCCCTCAAGGGGGGAGATCGATGGAGCGCTGCTTCGCCCTGCATCGACGGCTGGAGAGGGTGCCTATAGGGCACAATTTGAACGAGCGGACAGCCCCTTGCCAATCTCCCCCCTTGAGGGGGAGATGCCCGGCAGGGCAGAGGGGGGTAACCTCGACCTCCGCCGCCAACTCCTGACCAACGCCGGCGTCGAAATCCTCGAAGCCCCCACGCTCGAAAACCTCCTCCACATCCTTGCCGAAAGCGGTATGTCGGAACTTCTGGTTGAAGGCGGCGCCTTTGCCGCAAAATCATTCCTTGAAGCTGGATTGGTGGATCGTATCATGCTGTTTGAAAGCCCCGTCGTGATCGGCAAGGGCGGCATTGTAACGCCGCTCAGCCGTGCCGACATCAAGGGCGACTATGCTCTGATCAGTGAAACCGCCTACGGGCCGGATCGCTGCTTCAATTATGAAAGGCCGATTTGATGTTTACCGGAATTGTCACCGACGTCGGAACCGTTTCCGAGCTGGAAGCTCTGGCCGAAGGCGTGCGTCTGCGGGTGGCTACAAATTACGACCCCAAGACCATCGATATGGGCGCGTCCATCTCCCATGGCGGCGTCTGCCTGACGGTGACGAAGCTGCCTGATGATGGCAGCAATGAGCGCTGGTACGAGGTCGAAGCATGGGAAGAGGCCTTGCGCCTGACGACGATTGCCAGCTGGCAGAAGGGCACCCACGTCAATCTGGAGCGGGCGCTCAAGATCGGCGATGAGCTTGGCGGTCATATCGTCTCCGGCCATGTGGACGGCAAGGCGGAAATCCTGTCGGTCGAGCCGGAAGGCGAGGCGGTGCGTATCCGCCTGCGCGCGCCGGAACATCTGGCGAAATTCGTTGCCCCCAAGGGCTCCGTGGCGCTCGACGGCACATCGCTCACCGTGAACGCCGTTGATGGCACCGATTTCGACGTGCTGTTGATCCGCCACACGCTTTCCGTCACCACCTGGGGTGAGCGCCGGCCGGGCGATTTCGTCAATTTCGAGGTCGACACCATGGCCCGTTACGCCGCGCGGCTTGCGGAATTCCCCTCGGCGTAATGTGACGATGCTTTGGAGAGGAGGACGCACCGACGCCTCCTCCGTCATTCCGGCCTCGAGCCGGAATCCAGTCAGCTCAAGTCTTTGGGCTGAAAGAACTTTTCCCGCCGCGCAGACACGCGTCGACTGGATTTCGGCTCAAGGCCGGAATGACGGAAAGGGGAGTGGCCAACACCTGAAATCGCGGCCTATAGCAATTGTTCTCAAGCACCCGCTTCCGATGAAGCTGGAAACGCTATAAGACTTTTTGGCCGTTTGATATCGACCGCGAGCCAAACGGGGCAGGGGAAATACATCATGCCTTCCTTCGAACTGCTGACCGCCTTTTTCATAACCGCCGCCCTGTTCGCCTATATCCCCGGTCCGGCCATGCTTTACGCGGCGGCGCAGACCATGGCGCGCGGCCGGTTTGCCGGGTTGATGGCAGTGCTCGGCATCCATGTCGGCTGCTATGTCCACATCTTCGCCTCTGCGGCCGGTCTCTCGGTGTTGTTTCAGGCGGTTCCGTGGCTCTATCTCGCCGTGAAGCTCTGTGGTGCGCTTTATCTGGTCTGGCTCGGTTTTTCGATGTTGCGCGGCAAGATGGAAGGCGAGGGGGTCAATCTGACCATCGAGCCGAAATCGGCACGCCGCGCCTTCATCGACAGCATCATCGTTGATGTACTCAACCCGAAGACAGCGCTGTTCTTTCTGGCTTTCCTGCCGCAATTCGTCGATCCGGCCGCCGCCTTTCCCGTCTGGCTGCAGTTCCTGATCCTTGGCATCGCCGTCAATTTCATTTTCTCCTCCGCCGATCTCGTCGGCGTGCTTCTGGCAGGCGCAATGGTCGGGCGCTTGAAGCGTTCGAGAGCGGTGCAGATGCTTGTCCGCCGTGCTGCCGGAACGGTGCTGATGGGGCTTGGCGTCCATCTCGCTTTCCAGAAAACCTGATTCACGGGGAGCCGCGCCGGGAGCGCAAAACCCGGCCAAATGCCCTGCAAACGCGGCCGCTTGCGCCGCCGACACATGAAATTACTTGCCAAAAACGGCCAGCCGTGGTTTGACCGCCGCAAATGCCGGTGTGATCCGGCGTCAAGCTTTTCGGGAAAATCCCCAGGAACCCTCAAATGTCCAAACCCCATCTTCTTATCGTGGAAGCACGTTTTTACGATGATATGGCCGACGCTCTTCTTGAAGGCGCGAAGTTCGCGCTTGATGAAGCCGGCGCCACCTATGACGTCATCACCGTTCCCGGCGCGCTCGAAATCCCCGCCGCCATCGCCATGGCGCTTGATGGCGCCGACAATGACGGCACCGAATATGACGGTTTTGTCGCACTCGGCATGGTCATTCGTGGTGAGACCTATCACTTCGATATCGTCGCCAACGAATCTTCCCGCGCCCTGATGGATCTGGCCGTCAGCGAATCGCTGCCGATCGGCAACGGCATCCTCACCGTCGAGAACGACGAGCAGGCCTGGGCGCGCGTGCGCCGCTCCGACAAGGACAAGGGTGGTTTCGCTGCCCGTGCGGCGCTCACGATGATCGAGTTGAAGAAAAAACTGGGTGGCTGAACGCATGTCTAATGTGGAAAATGGCGGTGAACCGCGCCAGCCTTCGGTAAAGCCCGCCAATCAGCGCGGCGCAGCCCGCCTTGCGGCCGTGCAGGCGCTTTACCAGATGGATGTCGGCGGAACCGGCGTTATGGAAGTCGTCGCTGAATATGAAGCGCATCGTCTCGGCCAGGAAGTCGATGGCGATACCTATCTCAAGGCCGACCCGTCGTGGTTCCGTTCGATCGTCTCGGGCGTCGTGCGTGACCAGACGAAGATCGACCCGCTGGTGCGCTCCGCCCTTCTCGAAGACTGGCCGCTGTCGCGACTCGACGCCACCGTCCGCGCTATCCTGCGTGCAGGAACTTTCGAGCTTCTCGAGCGCAAGGACGTGCCGGTCGCCGTCATTGTCACGGAATATGTTGAAATCGCCCGCGCTTTCTTCGAGCATGACGAGCCGAAGCTGGTGAATGCGGTTCTTGACCGCATTGCCAAGCAGGTGCGCGGCGAGGCAAAACGCTGAACTAAAAGCAGATGAGGAAGAGATGAGCGCCGTTTCCGTCCCCGGACTTGAAGGTCAACTGGACGAGGCGAAGCGCAACGTCTTCCTCCTCACCATGGCGCAGGCGATCATGGGATCGGCCGCGCCCATGAGCTTTTCCGTCGGCGCGCTCGTAGGGTACCAACTGCTTGGCGCCGACAAGTCGCTGGCGACCGCACCGCTTACCGGGTTTAATATCGGTGTGGCGCTTGGCGCGATCTGCGTGGCGGCCGCATCCCGTTTCCTCGGCCGCAAGGCTGGCTTCATGGTCGGCGCACTGATGTGCTCGATCGGCGGCGGAGTTGCTGCGGTCGCGCTCTTCCGGTCGGATTTCTGGCTTTTTGCCGTCGGCCTGCTGCTGATCGGCATTTCCGGCGGCTTTACGCAGAAGATCCGATTTGCCGCAGCCGACGCATCGCCGTCCTTCTACAAACCCAAGGCTATCTCCTGGATACTTGCGGGCGGTATCATCTCCGCCATTGTCGGACCGCAGCTCGCCATCTTCGGCAAGGACCTGCTGGCGCCGGTCACCTTTGCCGGCGCTTTCATGGCGCTCGTGCCATTGGGGCTCGTTTCGATCGCCATTCTGGCGTTTTTGAAGTTGCCCGATCCCAAGGCCGCCACCCATGTCGAATCGGCAAGGCCGCTTTCTGAAATCGTCCGCACGCAGCGTTTCGTCACCGGCATGATCTGCGGCATAGGCTCTTATGCGCTGATGACCTTCATGATGACCGGCGCACCGCTTGCCATGGTGGTCGGCTGCGGTTTCCCGACCGAACTCGCCACGCTCGGCATCCAGTGGCACGTCCTTGCCATGTTCGGTCCGAGTTTCTTCACCGGGATGCTGATTTCCCGGTTCGGCGCGGAAAAGATTGTCGCTTCCGGCCTCATCGTGCTGATGGCCTGTGCCATCGTCGCCCACATGGGCATCGAATTGTGGAATTTCTGGACGGCGCTGATTCTGCTCGGGCTTGGCTGGAATTTCGGTTTCATCGGCGCGACCGCCATCATCACGTCAAGTTACCGCCCGCATGAAGCGGACAAGGTGCAGGGATTTCACGATATCGTGCTGTTCGGCACGGTTGCCCTGTCATCCTTCTCCTCCGGCAAGGTCTTCACGGCATGGGGCTGGTCGGTTATGAACCTCGTCATCTGGCCCGTTTCAGGGCTTTGCCTCCTGCTGGTGCTGTCGCTCATCTTCACGGCACGCAGAAAAGCGGCCTCAGTCGCATAGCCGGCGCTACGCCTTTCAAGTTTCAGGCAAATTTGTGGGCTTGACGCGAGACGTCGCGCCAACGCAATCTCCCGTCGAGGACATTTTTCCTTGGGAGGGGAACAAATGCCCAATAGGGGACTTCGGACAGGCCGTCCGCGTCCCGCTGCACATGGTTTCGCCACGCCGGGGTGGGAGTGAGGCCCGGCCTTTTGGGAGGTAAGTGCGCATGACCGTAATACCCATAGTCATTTTATGCGGTGTCCTGTCCGTGGTTTACGCGGTATGGGCAACCAAGAGCGTCCTCGATGCCGATCAGGGCAACGAGCGCATGCGTGAAATAGCAGGTTATATCCGTGAAGGTGCGCAAGCTTATCTCACCCGCCAATATCTCACCATCGCCATCGTCGGCCTGATCGTCGCCGTTCTGGCCTGGTATCTCCTGTCATCCATGGCCGCGATCGGTTTCATCATCGGCGCTGTCCTTTCAGGTGTTGCCGGATTCGTCGGCATGCATGTGTCCGTCAGGGCCAATCTGCGCACGGCGCAGGCCGCGTCGCACAGCCTGTCCGCCGGACTCGACATCGCGTTCAAATCAGGCGCCATTACCGGCATGCTGGTGGCGGGCCTCGCGCTGCTCGGCGTATCCATCTATTATTTCATCCTCACCTCGGTGATGGGCCATGCGCCCGGCTCGCGGGAAGTGATCGATGCGCTGGTGTCGCTCGGATTCGGCGCTTCGCTGATCTCCATCTTCGCACGTCTCGGCGGCGGCATCTTCACAAAGGGCGCCGATGTCGGCGGCGATCTCGTCGGCAAGGTCGAGGCGGGCATTCCTGAGGATGACCCGCGCAACCCCGCAACCATCGCCGACAATGTCGGCGACAACGTTGGTGACTGCGCCGGCATGGCGGCCGATCTTTTCGAGACCTATGCCGTTTCGGTGGTGGCCACCATGGTTCTCGCCGCGATCTTCTTTGCGGGAACGCCGATACTCGAAAGCGCAATGGTCTATCCGCTGGCGATCTGCGGCGCCTGCATCCTGACCTCGATTGCCGGCACCTTCTTCGTGAAGCTCGGCACCAACAATTCCATCATGGGCGCGCTCTACAAGGGCCTGATCGCCACCGGCATCTTCTCCGTCGCGGGTCTTGCCGTCGCCACTTATGCGACGATCGGCTGGGGGACGGTGGGCACGGTGGCCGGCACGGAAATCACCGGCACCAATCTCTTCCTGTGCGGCCTTGTCGGTCTCGTCGTGACGGCGCTGATCGTTGTCATTACCGAATATTATACCGGCACCAACAAGCGCCCGGTCAATTCCATCGCCCAGGCCTCGGTGACGGGCCACGGCACCAACGTCATCCAGGGGCTTGCCGTTTCGCTCGAATCGACCGCGTTGCCGGCCATCGTCATCGTCGGAGGCATCATCGGCACCTACCAGCTCGGTGGCCTGTTCGGCACCGGTATTGCCGTTACCGCCATGCTTGGTCTCGCCGGCATGATCGTCGCGCTCGACGCTTTCGGCCCGGTCACGGACAATGCCGGCGGCATTGCTGAAATGGCTGGTCTTGATCCAGACGTTCGCAAGGCGACAGACGCGCTGGATGCCGTCGGCAATACCACGAAAGCCGTGACCAAGGGTTATGCCATCGGCTCAGCCGGTCTCGGCGCGCTGGTTCTGTTTGCCGCCTATGCCAACGACCTTTCCTATTTCGCAGCCAACGGCGACACCTATCCCTACTTCAAGGATATAGGCGAGATTTCCTTCAGCCTTGCCAACCCTTACGTGGTTGCCGGCCTGCTGTTCGGCGGCCTCATTCCTTATCTCTTTGGCGGCATTGCCATGACGGCGGTGGGCAAGGCGGCAGGCGCCATCGTTGAGGAAGTCCGCCGCCAGTTCCGCGAAAAACCCGGCATCATGGCCGGCACGGAAAAGCCTGACTACGGCAAGGCCGTGGACCTGCTCACCAGGGCGGCGATCAGGGAAATGGTCATCCCGTCGCTTCTGCCGGTTCTGGCACCTCTCGTGGTCTATTTCGGTGTGCTGCTGATTTCCGGTTCCAAGGCCTCGGCCTTTGCCGCACTCGGCGCCTCACTGCTCGGTGTCATCATCAACGGCCTCTTCGTGGCGATTTCCATGACGTCTGGTGGTGGTGCGTGGGATAACGCCAAGAAAAGCTTCGAAGACGGTTTCGTCGACAAGGACGGCGTGCGCCACGTCAAGGGTTCGGAGGCGCACAAGGCATCGGTAACGGGTGATACCGTTGGCGATCCCTATAAGGATACCGCGGGTCCGGCGGTCAACCCGGCCATCAAGATTACCAATATCGTGGCGCTGCTGCTGCTGGCGGTTCTCGCCCACTGAAGGCTACCGTTTCGACAAATTGAAAAGGCCCGGGGAGCGATCCCCGGGCCTTTGAATTTTCCGTTCCTGCTGAGGTCAGGGCGTATTTCCACCCTGGCCGAGAATGCTCTTGGCGATATTGGCGCCCGAGGTGCCGCCGGAAAGCAGCTGCTGCAGGAAGGTGAGGTCCTTGCCGCCTGTCGGCGTGGTGCGCGAAATCGTGTCGAAGACCTTGCCGTCCTGCAGCGTGTAGTTGGCCTTGCGCTCGATGACGCCGTCCTTGTTGAAATAAATGGCGAGAATGTTCTGTTCGACCAGCGACGGCTTCATGAAGGCCGCACGGCGCACACGCTTCTGCGAGATGTAATAGAACACTTCATTGCCGAAGGTCGCGGTCGTGGAGGGCGTGCCCATGGTCAGGAGAACCTGCTCACGGCTCGAGCCTTCCGGGATCAGCTGGAGCGACTGCTCGTCCATGACATAGCCGTTATGGAATACATCTGTCGTGCTGGTGCAGGCGGAAAGCAGGCTGGATGCGAGCACGATTGCGATGGCGGTCTTGCTCAGAATTTTGCCGTGACTTGCGGATTTCTGCTTGCTCAACTGCTTTTCCCCGACTGCGATCATGAATGGCACCTTCCGGCATTGCGTGGTGCACAGTGTCTGTGCACATGATTGTGTCAATCCGGGGACGGAAAATCCCGATCACCCCCCAAATTCAATGCTTTCCCGGCCTTTTGGAACTCCTCCGGTTCTCTTCGACTGTTTCAGCGCAAAGACGAACGTGACCGCGACAGCATTGCAATTCGTGGATGCTTCGGTAAACCAGCTTTGACGATCATGCAACAAGTGCGATGGGCGGTAAGCGCATTCACCCGTCCCGTTCGGAAAAAAAACGATGATATTCGGGCTGTTCAAGAAGAAAAACAACAATCGCGCCATAGTTGACAGGCAATATGCGACCTTGACGGCAGCAGCCCGCACACCCGAATTTTATCTCGATCTCGGGGTCCCCGACACTGTAATGGGCCGTTTCGAGATGCTGTCGGTCATGATGATTCTCTATTTCCGCCGCACCAAATCCTCCGGTGTCAGCGGGCAGGAGATTGCCCAGGAGATTGTCGACGCCTTCTTTCAGGACCTTGATCACTCCATCCGTGAGCTTGGCATTGGCGATCAGGGCGTGCCAAAACGCATGAAGAAATTCGCCGGCATGTTTTATGGCCGTCTCGAATCCTACGCGGCGGCGCTGGATACGTCCGACCTTGCGGCCCTTGCCGCAGCGCTCCGGCGCAATATATATCCGCAGGCAGACGAGAACGCGCCGGCGCTGGATGGGCTGGCGGGCTGGATGATGGAGGCTTCTTCCGCACTTGCCGCCTGTTCCGAAGAAACAATCGCAACCGGAAGCCTGACGCTGCCCTTGCCTGGACGATGAGGTTCACATGAACGCGCGACACGCCGCAAATGACGACCTGCCTTTCTCCTATCCCGTGAAGGTAGGCCATATTTCCGCCAATCCCGTCAGGATTGGTCTCGAAGCCGACGCCGAAGAGCTCAAGGCGCTGGCGAAATTCTGGGACGTGGTTTCCGTCGAATATCTGAAGGCAGAGCTGCAGGTATCCCGCTGGAAGAAGGATGGCGTGAAGGTAAAAGGCGAGGTGCATGCGGCCGTGACCCAGTCCTGCGTCGTGACGCTGGAGCCGGTGTCGAGCAAGATCGATGAGACTGTCGAGCAGATTTTCGTGCCGGAAGGTTCGAAACTGGCGCGGATGGTCACGAACGAAGAAGGCGAAATCGTACTCGATCCCGATGGTCCCGACATTCCCGATCAGTTCACTGGCGACAGCATCGATGTCGGCGCTGTCGTTGCCGAATTTGCCGCCCTTGCCATCGATCCCTATCCGCGCAAACCGGATGCGGCGTTCCCCGAAACGGCCGAAAAAGAACCTGAAGAAGAGAAGCGGCCATCGCCCTTTGCCGTGCTGAAAGATTGGAAAAAAGACTGAATGGCCCAGCCGGGCTGAAATAATTTTATTGTAACGAAGGCCGGAAAAGGTATTTTCGCGCAAAATCCGCTTGATTGGCGGCAAGTAAGGATAAGGGACGAGTGATCAGAATTGCAATTGACGTCATGGGCGGCGATTTCGGCCCAGATGTTGCCATCCCGGGTGCCGCCAAGGCGCTCGAGCGGCACAACGATGTAACTTTTCTGCTCTACGGGCAGAAGAGCAAATGCGACCCCATTCTGGCACAATATCCCGCACTTCGGGAAAAGTCGGTCTTTCACGATTGTGAAGTCTCTGTCAGCATGGACGAGAAACCCAGCCAGGCGCTGCGCCGCGGCCGCTACGTCTCCAGCATGTGGCGCGCCATCGAGGCCGTGAAACTCGGCGAGGCTGACGTCGCCGTTTCCGCCGGCAATACCGGTGCGCTGATGGCCATGGCGAAATTCTGTCTGCGCACCATGGCGCGGGTGGAGCGCCCGGCAATCGCCGGTATCTGGCCGACACTGAAGGGCGAAAGCATCGTGCTCGACATAGGCGCGACGATCGGCGCCGACTCACAGCAGCTTCTGGATTTCGCCCTGATGGGCGGCGCCATGGCGCGCGCGCTCTTCGATATTGACCGTCCGACGGTCGGCCTGCTCAATGTCGGCGTCGAGGAGGTGAAGGGTCAGGAAGAGGTTCGCGAGGCCGGACGACTCATCCGCGAGGCAGATCTCGGCACCATCGATTATCGAGGTTTCGTTGAGGGTGACGATATCGGCAAGGGCACGGTTGATGTCGTGGTGACCGAAGGTTTCACCGGCAATATCGCGCTGAAGGCGGCCGAAGGCACCGCCCGCCAGATCAGCACGTTGCTGCGTGAGGCGATCTCCCGCAGCTTCTTCGCCAAGATCGGTTATGTTCTCGCAAAGAGCGCCTTCGACGTGCTGCGTGAAAAGATGGATCCGCGCAAGGTCAATGGCGGCGTGTTTCTCGGCCTGAACGGCATTGTCATCAAGAGCCATGGTGGTACGGATGCCATCGGTTTTGCTTCCGCCGTCGATGTCGGCTACGACATGGTTCATAACGGCCTGACGGCCAAAATAGAAAACGATCTCAAGATTTACCACGCAAGACGGCTTCCGCCCCCGGCGCCCGAAGCACTCGTGGCTGACGAGGAATAACGGAATGATCCGCTCTATAGTTCGTGGTTTCGGGGCAGCGCTGCCGAAGCGTGTGATGACCAACAGTGAAATCGAAGGCGTCGTGGAGACGTCCGACGAATGGATCGTGCAGCGAACCGGCATCAAGCAGCGCTACATCGCCGGCGAAGGTGAAACCACCGCGTCTCTCGGCGAAGCGGCTGCGCGTGCGGCTCTCGACAATGCCGGTCTGACGCCCGACGATATCGATCTCATCATCCTGGCCACCTCGACGCCGGATAACACCTTCCCCGCGACGGCAGTGAACATCCAGAACCGCCTCGGCATGACCCACGGCTTCGCCTTCGACATGCAGGCTGTCTGCTCCGGCTTTGTCTATGCCGTCTCTACCGCCGACCTCTATATTCGCGGCGGCATGGCCAAGCGCGTTCTTGTAATCGGCTCCGAGACCTTTTCGCGCATTCTTGACTGGAAGGACCGCACCACCTGCGTTCTCTTCGGCGATGGCGCCGGCGCGCTTGTTCTGGAAGCTGGGGAAGGCGAGGGTACCTCTGCCGATCGCGGTATCCTGACGGCGCAGCTGCGTTCCGACGGTTCGCACAAGGAAAAGCTCTATGTCGATGGCGGGCCCTCAACAACGGGCACGGTCGGTCATCTGCGCATGGAAGGCCGTGAAGTGTTCAAACATGCCGTCGGCATGATCACCGACGTGATTGAACAGGCATTCGAAGCCACGGGCACCACGGCAGACGATCTGGACTGGCTCGTTCCGCATCAGGCCAACAAGCGTATCATCGACGGATCGGCGAAAAAGCTCAACATCGACCCGGAAAAGGTCGTCATTACCGTTGACCAGCATGGCAATACCTCCGCGGCCTCCATTCCGTTGGCGCTTGCCGTTGCCGCAAGCGATGGCCGCATCAAGAAGGGCGATCTTGTCATGCTGGAGGCCATGGGCGGCGGTTTCACCTGGGGTGCGGTGTTGCTGCGCTGGTAAAGGCGCGATTTCAGCGTTTGCCGGGGCGGTGAAGCGAAATCCGCTGTGATTTTCGCGCTCACGCCCCGATAAGGCGCGTCTTGACGGCTCGGCCTGTGTCAAAACCGTATCAGTTGCTCTAAGCCCTTGCAGCGATTGCCGAAAGCCGCAAATGAATCTGGAACAGTCCCTTGACCGGCCGCCACAAGGGAAATAATCTCGGCGTCTCCTAGAGAAGAATTCAGACACGGTTTGTGGGGAAAAATGGCCGGGAAGACAGTGACACGCGCAGATCTTGCAGAATCTGTGTTTCGTAAAGTCGGGCTGTCCCGCACCGAATCCGCTGAGCTGGTCGAAACGATTATCGACGAAATATGCAACGCGATCACGCGCGGTGAAGTCGTCAAGCTCTCCTCTTTCGCGACGTTTCAGATCAGGGAAAAGAACGAGCGCATTGGCCGCAACCCGAAGACGGGGGAGGAAGTTCCGATTTCCCCACGTCGCGTCATGACCTTCAAGGCTTCGAATGTGTTGAAGCAGCGCATTCTGAAAGCGCATACCGCTCGTAAAGCCAAGCAGAAGGGCCAGAAGTCCGGTACGTAAGCCTGCGCGCGAAGCAGCGCCATGGCGCGGTTTTGCGCCTTCGTAAGCCCTTTTTCCCATTCTTCCTGTGAACATGCTTGAATTTCAACGCGCAAGCCGTTGAAATTCGGTCGACTCACATCATAATCAATTTTAGTGATTTGTATCCTGTCGCAACCGGTGTTGGCGCGAAGGTCGGACCTGACCTTGCGTGATATGCGGGCCGGCGGGTGAAAAGCGTTCTCGTTCAGTGTCCGGCCGGATGCATGGCGCTCCGGTTCGGATGGGAGTGGAAATTTGGATAAAAGCCCCGACGCGTTTCGGACGATCAGTGAAGTGGCGGATGAGCTGAACCTGCCGCAGCATGTGCTGCGTTTCTGGGAAACGCGCTTTCCGCAGATCAAGCCGATGAAACGGGGCGGGGGCCGCCGTTATTACCGTCCTGATGACATCGACCTGCTGAAAGGCATACGTCATCTTCTTTATGACCATGGCTACACTATCAAGGGCGTGCAGAAGCTGCTGAAAGCCAATGGCAACCGCTTCGTGGCTGCCATTGCCTCCGGTGATCTCGCGACCATGGAAGCCATCATGGCGGCGAGCGGCGAAAAGGAAGTCAACGAGCCGCGGGTTATCGATACCGATGGCGATGAGGTCGTCGGCCGTCCGAAGGCGAAGCCAAGCGGCCGGTTTTTCGGTTTCGGCGGTGGCGGCAGCGACGCTGAAATATCGGTGGGCAAGTCCGGCATTGGCAAGGATGACCAGGCGCTTTTGCAGGAGGCCCTGTTTGATCTGCTCGAATGCAAGCGCCTGCTGGATCAGGTTCGCTAAACCTTTTCCACAGCTGTTTCGGGACGCCAACCTTTCAGAAACCCCTTTGGCCGATAATGCGGCTCCGTAAAAAGGAGTCCGACCGTGAGCAACCGAAAATCGACAGCGCGACGCCGCACGGCGAAGAAATCGAGTGGCGGTAGCGTTTGGCCCTGGGTGCTGATGCTGGGTGTGGTTGCCGGCGGCATTCAGGCCTACGAACATCGCGATAGTCTTTTGCCGCAGCGGGCTGTTGCGAAGGCGACGTCTTCGGCAGCCAACGCTCCTAAAGTCACGACGGCGGCCAAGCGCGAGGCGGTTACCTCCGAGAAAGTCGCGGCCATGCGCCCTGCTGCCCCCATCCTGCCCGGCAACGCACCGGTTCCGCCACGCCCCATCGCCATGCCACCCACGGTCTCTCAGAACAAGGTCGCAGCTATCCTGCCGGAAACCCGCCCGTCAGTCGAAAAGGTCTCGCTCGGCGAAAAAAGCGGCACTTTTGCCTTTTGCGGCCGCTCCGGCCTCAACAATTGCGTGGCCGATGGCAACACCTTCTGGATGAAGGGCGTGAAAATGCAGCTCGCCGGCATCGAGGTTCCGCAGATCGACCGGGCGCGCTGCATGGAAGAACGCCAGCGCGGTTTCATTGCGAAAGTCAGGCTTCGCGAAATGCTGAACGCCGGCGCCTTCGATGTCGCATCTACCGGTGCTGCGGGCGGGCAAGCTACGGAACGGACACGCCTTTCGCGTTCCGGCGTCTCCTTCGCCGATCAGCTTGTGCGCGAAGGTCTGGCCCATCCGCTCTCGGGAAAAAATCAGTCCTGGTGTGGCTGAGGCCCCGTTGACCGAAACGGCCCGGACTGTGTAGATGAGGCGCGGTCGTGTTTAAGGTCGGCCTTTGCGCCGGCCACCTGAACGATGACAGCATTTTTGCAGCGACTTGACCCCAAACGGTTCATGGCGCCGCAATGCGGACGTGGCGAAATCGGTAGACGCAGCAGACTTAAAATCTGCCGACCATTGGTCTTGCGGGTTCAAGTCCCGCCGTCCGCACCATACCCCCGATAAAATTTTCTTTTTTGCTTCCCTGCGGCTTTCCTGCGTATGAAGGGATTTTATGCCGAATTTTCCAGGTTTTCGGCATGGTTGGCGCTGAGATCCGCAGGATTGCCTTAAAAGTGTGCTTGATTACGAAGGCGGCATTTTTCCGTTGAAATCACCCGAAAGAACCTATTGACCTTGCCACGATGGGAAGCCCTATCTTTTTTTAAATGAGAAAAGAGGGGTCATACGCATGTCACAAATGGAGATCCGGGCGAGCCATCAGATTGCGATCGATGGCATGACATGCGCCTCCTGCGTCGGCCGCGTTGAAAAGGCGATCGCTAGGGTGCCCGGGGTTCTCAAGGCTTCGGTCAATCTTGCGACGGAACGCGCTGACATCTCTTTTTCCGGATCACCTGACGTGCCGGCCGTGATCGCGGCGGTGCGGAATGCCGGCTATGGCGTCGAAGAAAAAACCATAGAGCTTGATATTGAGGGTATGACATGCGCCTCCTGTGTAGGCCGTGTTGAAAAGGCCCTGAAGGCTGTTTCCGGTGTTTCGGAAGCGAGCGTCAACCTGGCGACCGAGCGCGCCACCATCCGCGTCGCCGGCAATGCCGCTTCTACCGCCACCTTGGGGGAGGCGATCAGACGGGCGGGTTACACGGCGAAGGAAATCGTCGCCGACAGGGCCGGCGAAGTGGAACAGGACCGACGCGCCGTGGAGTTGCGCAGCCTGAAAATCAACCTGGCCGTGGCCGCTGCTTTGACCCTGCCAGTCTTCGTTCTGGAAATGGGCTCGCATCTTGTCCCCGCGATCCACGACATCGTGATGGAAACGGTCGGCATGCGGGAAAGCTGGTATCTGCAATTCGTTCTGACGACGCTGGTACTCTTTGGACCGGGTCTGCGTTTCTTCAAAAAAGGCATACCCGCACTTCTGCGGCTCGCGCCGGATATGAACTCGCTTGTCGTGTTGGGCACCGCCGCCGCCTGGGGATTTTCGGTTGTCGCAACCTTCCTGCCCGAAATATTGCCGCGCGGCACGGCGAATGTCTATTACGAGGCCGCTGCTGTCATCGTCACGCTCATCCTCCTTGGCCGGTTCCTTGAAGCGCGCGCCAAAGGCCGCACCAGCGAGGCGATAAAGCGATTGCTCGGGTTGCAGGCCAAGTCGGCGCGGGTGTTACGCGACGGTGAAACCGTGGATGTGCCGTTGCAGGATGTGCGCGCCGGTGATGTGATCATTGTCCGTCCTGGCGAGAAAGTGCCGGTCGATGGCGTGATCCTCAGTGGCTCGTCCTATGTCGATGAATCGATGATAACCGGCGAACCCGTGCCGGTTACGAAAACGGCGGGTTCCGAGGTCGTGGGCGGTACGGTGAACCGCAACGGCTCTTTCACCTTCCGCGCCACCAATGTGGGCGCCGATACGCTGATCGCCCAGATCATCCGCATGGTCGAGGAAGCACAGGCCGACAAGCTGCCCATTCAGGCGTTGGTCGACAAGGTCACCAACTGGTTCGTGCCGGCGGTGATGCTGGCCGCAGCCGCCACCTTCCTCGTGTGGTTCTTCTTCGGCCCGGATCCGGCTCTGACCTTCGCGCTCGTCAATGCGGTTGCGGTTCTCATCATCGCCTGTCCCTGTGCCATGGGCCTTGCCACGCCTACCTCGATCATGGTCGGCACTGGCCGCGCCGCCGAGATGGGCGTGCTGTTCCGGCGCGGTGATGCGCTCCAGACGCTCCGCGATGCCGAGGTGATCGCCGTCGACAAGACCGGCACGTTGACGCTCGGCAGGCCGAAACTGGTGCATTTTACAACGACCGAGGGCTTCGGTGCCGATGAGGTGCTGCGCCTTGTGGCATCCCTCGAAACCCGATCCGAACACCCGATTGCGGAGGCGATCGTCGAAGCCGCGAAACATGGCGGCCTGGCGCTTGCCGATGCGGAAGGTTTCGAGGCAACGCCGGGTTTTGGCGTGGCGGCGGTGGTTGAAGGGCGCAGGGTTGAAGCGGGCGCGGACCGGTTCATGGCGAAGCTCGGTTACGATACCGCGATGTTTGCGCATGAAGCAGACCGGCTGGGCAGGGAAGGGCAGTCGCCGCTTTATGCTGCAGTCGACGGCAGGCTGGCCGCGATTATCGCAGTGGCCGATCCGGTGAAGCAGACGACCCCGGAGGCGATCGCGGCGCTGCATGCGCTCGGCCTCAAGGTAACGATGATCACGGGTGACAATCGCCGCACCGCAGAGGCCATCGCCCATCGCCTCGGTATTGACGAGGTGGTGGCGGAAGTGCTGCCGGACGGCAAGGTGGAAGCCGTCAAAAGGCTTGCCGCCGGTGGGCGCCGGGTCGCCTTCGTAGGCGATGGCATCAACGATGCACCGGCGCTTGCGGCAGCCGATGTCGGCCTCGCCATCGGAACGGGCACGGATGTCGCGATTGAGAGCGCCGATGTGGTGCTGATGTCGGGCGATCTGCGCGGTGTGGCCAATGCCATCGCCCTGTCCAAGGCCACGATCCGCAATATCGGCCAGAACCTGTTCTGGGCCTTCGCTTACAACGCCGCGCTCGTTCCGGTGGCGGCCGGAATATTGTATCCTGTCAACGGCGTGTTGCTGTCACCCGTCCTTGCTGCCGGCGCAATGGCACTTTCCAGCGTCTTTGTCCTGACGAACGCGCTGCGCCTGAAAAGTTTCCGTGCGCCGCTCACGGACAGACCCGCGGGCTTGCAGCTCGCAGCAGCGGAATAGGAGGGGACACAATGGCGCTCCCCCGGTCCATCCACTTGCCGCAGATCGATCGCAGCATCGCGGTGGCGGAGGGCGAGACTGTCCTTCAGGCCGCCCTGGCAGCGGGCATCGCTTACCCGAACGGCTGTCGCATGGGCCGCTGTGGGGCCTGCAAGTCGAGGCTGGTCTCCGGTGAGGTCGACCTTCTCAAGCACACGCCTTTTTCGCTGACTGAGGAAGAGAAAGCAGATGGCCTGACGCTTGCATGCCGAGCCATACCATTAAGCGACGTGGTGATCGGCTGGCTGAATGGCGCTGACGCGCTCTCCGACAGTGATGCAGATCTGTTGTCCACCCCGGAAAGATAGGAGCAGGATCCATGAACATCGGCACAGCCGCCACCGCATCCGGCGTTTCTGCAAAGATGATCAGACATTACGAGACGATCGGCCTGATCAAATCGGCGAGCCGCACCGATTCCGGCTACCGGGTCTATACGGCCAATGATCTGGAAACACTGCGCTTTATAAGGCGCGGCCGCGACCTCGGTTTTTCAATCGAAAAGATAAGGCAGCTCATGACCTTGTGGCGTGATCCCGGCGGCGCCTCCTGCGACGTCAAACGCATCGTCATGGAACACGTCGTCGATCTCGAAGCCAAGATGCAAACGCTTCGCGACATGGCCGATACGCTCCGCCATCTGGCGACCTATTGCCCGGATAATGGCGAGCCGGAGTGTCCGATCATTCAGGATCTGGCGCAATCGGAAGATCCCGATTTCATCCCGGCGGCGGTGGTGCCGAAACGGTCGGGCATGTTGAAGGGCACGTCCGGCCCGGTAGCGGAACTACAGCGCCTTGCGAAATGAGCGGCCGTTCCAATCGTGGACGTCGTCTATTGCGGTAAAAATGCCAATGCGGTGAAGGAGATCAGCCATGTGGATACAGATATTACAGCGCTTCCTTATCCTGTGCCTGATGTTGGCGATCGTCTCCGTCATCGCGTTTCTTTTGCCCTATATGGCCGGTGGCGATCCGGCCCGTACCATCCTGTTTTCGCGCATGCGTGATACGGCGCTTGATCCACACGCCGTTGAAGCGCTGAGAACCAGCCTCGGGCTCGACCGTCCGCTCTATGTGCAATATTTCGCCTGGCTGTCGAACGCGTTACGCGGTGACCTTGGCTTCTCCTTCACCAGCAGCCAACCCGTCGCCGGTGAGCTTTTGCGTTCCCTCGGCGTGTCGGTGACACTGGCGCTGACGGCGCTGGCAATAGCGGTGGCCGTTGCCCTGCCGCTCGGCACGCTTGCCGCAATGCGTCCCGGCGGAAGGCTGGACAATTTCGCGACGCTGATGATCCAGACCTTCGTCGCCACGCCCGAATACTGGTTCGCGCCCATGTCTGCGCTCGTCTTTGCCCTCTATCTTGGCTGGCTGCCCTCCGCGGGATGGGACAGCTGGCGTTCGCTGGTCCTTCCTGCGCTGACGCTGACCCTGCGACCGCTCGCCTATTTCACGCAGGTGACGCGCGCGGCGATGGCCGAAGTTTTACGCGCCCCTTATATCACGGCGGCGCGCAGCCGCGGGCTGGGCATGCATGGCACGGTCATGCGGCACGGCATCCGCAACGGCTCGCTTCCGGTAGTCACGTTTTTTGCCCTGTGGCTTGCGGGCCTGCTGGGCGGATCGGTGGTGGTGGAGGTGATCTTCGCCATCCCCGGAATGGGTCGGCTTCTCTACGATGCGGTGGTCAACCGCGACATCCCGATGCTGCAGGGCGGCTTCATCTGCATCGTCGCTCTTTCCATCCTGATCAATACCCTGGCCGACAGCTTCTATGTCCTGATCAATCCGGCAATGCGAGGTCGCCATGACCATTAGTCACTTTCCACAGGCTGCCGCCATGACGATGACCGCGCCCAGACGCCCCTCGACACTCAACCGGTTCATGGATTTCATTCGCCGGCGGCACTGGACCTTCTATGCGGGATCGGCGATCTTTCTCGCCATCATCCTGCTGCTCATCATTGCGCCGTGGATTTCGCCTTATAATCCGGCGCAGCAGAACCTTCGCCTGCGGCTGAACGCGCCGAGCGCCGCCCATTGGCTCGGAACGGACCATCTGGGGCGTGATGTGCTCAGCCGTCTGCTCATAGGCGGCCGTTTCACGGTTACCATCGCCGCGATCACCGTCATTCTCTCGGTCGTGATAGGAGCCTTGATCGGCATCGTCAGCGGCCGCAGCCGCGGCATAGTCGATCAGATTTTGATGCGCATCGTGGACCTGCTCATAGCCATACCAGATGTCGTGATCGCGATTTTCCTCGTCGCCATCTTCGGGCCCGGATACGGCACACTGATCGCCTCGCTGACCATCGTTGGCTGGACGCCTTTCGCACGGCTGGCACGGGGACTGACGCTTTCGATCAATTCCCGTGAATATATCCGCGCGGCAGAGGTGCTTGGATGTACGCGGAGCTTCATCATCTTCCGGCATATTATTCCCAACACGATCTGGCCCATTGCCGCTGTCGCGTTCCTGCGGTTCGGCCACAAGCTGATCACGGTGGGCGGACTGTCATTTCTGGGGCTCGGCGTACAACCGCCGGCCGCCGACTGGGCGCTGATGTTGTCCGATGCGCAGGCCTACGCCGAACGCATGCCCGTTCTGGTTATCGCACCGGGTCTGGCGATTTTCCTGGCGGCGCTCAGCGTGACCTGGATCGGCCATGGCCTCAACCTTGAAACCAAGAAAACGAGCGGTCATTGACGCCCGCGAAGGGGCAATGGTCGATTTGACTGCCGTCAAACATAGATGACGCCACGAACAATGAAGGAGAGTAATATCGTCTGAAGCCGCATGAAAATCCGTAAATGCCTCCGATTCAATAAAAATAAGGGGAACTCTTATGAATATCGAAGGACACACGCATGCCAGTACGGCCATGTCTTCCGAATGCGCACCGCTTCTGGAAATTGAGGACCTGCACGTTTCGGTGCCGGCGCAACATGGCCGGAAATTCGTCATCTCCGGGCTGACGCTTTCCGTCAATGCCGGGGAAGTTGTCGCTCTCGTCGGCGAGTCCGGATCCGGCAAGAGCATGACGGCGCTATCGCTGATGCGGCTCCTGCCACAGGGTGCGGAAATCAACTCCGGCCGAATTTCCTTTGCCGGGCGTGATATTCTCGCCCTGTCATCCGCCGAACTCGACGCGTTGCGCGGCGCAGATATCGGTATGCTGTTTCAGCAGCCACAGGCCATGCTGGATCCCACCAGCCGGGTGAGGACGCAGGTTGCCGAACCGCTATGGGTCCATCGCAAGATGAGCCGGCACGCCGCTCTCAACCGGGTCGTCGGCCTTCTGTCCGATGTCGGCATTCCCGACCCGTCTGCACGGGCGCAATGCTTCGCGCACGAACTTTCCGGCGGCATGGCGCAACGTGTCATGATCGCCGCGGCACTCTCAGGCAATCCGCAACTGCTGATCGCCGACGAGCCGACGACAGCGCTCGATGTCACCGTTCAGGCACAGATATTGCGCCTGCTTGATGACGAGCGCCGCAAGCGCCGGCTGGCCACGCTGCTCATCACCCATGATCTATCGGTTGTCGCCGCATTCGCGGACCGGATCGCGGTCATGTATGCCGGCCGCATCGTGGAGGAAGGGCCCACCCAGGCGATTCTCAAGGCGCCGCAGCATCCCTATACCAAGGCACTCATCAGCTGCTCGCTTCTGACCACTGACGGCGAGGGGCAGTTGCTGACAATCCCCGGCTCCAGTTCGCAGGCCCACGACATGTCCTGCGGCTGCCGGTTTCACCCGCGCTGCGCGCTCGCCAAATCCGCCGGCATGGGCAGCCGCTGCATGGCAGCCGAACCGAATCTGAATGCCCTGCCGGAAGGACGCAAGGCCCGGTGCTGGGCAGTGGGTGACGAGCAGGTCAACCATGATCATGCTGGCCACGCAATGTGCTGAAGGAGGTGACGATGTTATCGCCAACGATGAAACAGGCCACGCCATCGGCCGGCAGCGACAGCCGACCCTATGTGATTGCCAAAAATCTTTGCAAATATTATCCCATATCAGGCTTTGGTCACCGGGTGGTGAAATCCGTTGACGATGTGTCGCTGACGATCGGCGAAGGCGAGGTTCTGGGCCTCGTCGGCGAATCCGGCTGCGGCAAAAGCACCGTCGCCGGATTGATAACGCGGCTGACGAACGCGACGAAAGGCGAGGTCAGCATCGGTAATCATAATATACTGCAAATCCAGGGCGAAGAGCTTCGGCGGATGCGTCGGGTCGTGCAACTGGTGTTTCAGGATCCCTATTCGGCACTCGATCCCCGTATGCGCATCGGGCAAAGCATGGAAGCACCGCTTGCCCAGCACGGCATCGGCTCTCGCGAGGAACGCGCGACGCGGGTTTTCCGGATGCTGGAGGAGGTCGGTCTCGATGCCTCATTTTACGATCGTTATCCCAGCCAGTGTTCCGGCGGGCAACTGCAGCGCGTCGTCATAGGGCGCGCACTTCTTCTCAATCCGAGTTTCCTCGTTTGCGATGAGCCGACATCGGCACTCGACGCCTCCATGCGCACGCAGATACTGAACCTCCTGATGGACATGAAGCGTCGCCACGGTCTGACGGTTCTGATGATTTCCCATGACCTGCGTGTGGTGCGTTATCTGTGCGATCGCATCGCGGTAATGTATCTCGGGCGCGTCGTTGAAATCGCCGACCGTGAAGAGCTTTTCCGGACGCCGAAGCATCCCTACACCAAGGCCCTCATTGCATCGTCGATGCTGGACGAGACGGGGTTGTATGCACCGGAAATGCTCCTGGACGGTGATCTGCCGAGCCCTCTCAATCCTCCCGACGGATGCAAATTCCACACGCGCTGCAAATACGCGACCGCAATATGCGGAGAGGTAGAACCCGTTCTGGAAGGCGTTTCCGGCGAGCATTTCGCGCGTTGCCACCGCTGGCAGGAACTGGGTTGAAGGACGACGCAGCTACAGTTCTCTGGTGCTGTAAAAACAGATGAATTGTGTGTTTGAAGCTTAATATCGGAATAAAATTCCGAGTATAAAACGTAAAATAGATGATATTCGAATGGATAATCGAAAGATATCCATAGGGTATTATTGTTGTAATTTTATGGAATAAGCGAATTTTCGAGAAAATGTAAGAGATGTGAGCGTTGTCATCAAAAATAAAAGGGGAATTTTCTATGATGAAGCACGCACTTTTGGCGACGTGCGCCGTTGTTGTCTCATTCGGGGCACATGCGGCGACAGCCGGAACGATCACCTATGACGATTATACCGGCGTCAAGACCGGCTGGCAGATGGCTTCCGACGATGCCTATCTCGGCTCGCGGGCGGGATGTTTCGAAAGTCTGGTTCGTGTCGGTTATGACGCGACACTGGAGCCTGGCCTTGCCGAATCCTGGACGCAGACCGCGCCGAAGGTCTGGGAATTCAAGCTGCGCAAGGGTGTGCAATTCCAGAATGGTGAGCCGCTCAATGCCGCAGCCGCGGTCAATGCACTCACCAATCTTCTGAAAGCGCCTGTTCCGGCGCGCGCCTTCTCGCCCAAGCTGATCGCCGCTGTTGATGCCGATGGTGACGATATCGTGAAGATCACGACCATCGAGCCATCGGTGCTGCTGCCGGCGCAAATGGGAAGTCCGGCAACGTCGATCCTCGCGCCTTCAGCCTATAAGGATGGCAAGGTCGATCCGATCGGAACCTGCACCGGACCCTTCAAGATTACCAAGGTCGATGCCAACCAGTATATGGAGCTGACCGCAAACCATGACTATTGGGCCGGTATGCCGAAGCTTTCGGGCGGCCGCGTGAACTTTATTCCGGACGCCGATACGCGCGCCACCCAGATAAGAAGCGGTGAAGTGCAGATTTCGCGCATGATCCCGCCCTGGACGGTGAAGACCGTTGAAGCGGCCAAGGGCGTCAAGGTTGCGCCGATCACCGTGCCGCGGATCACCGAAATGCTGCTCAATAATTCAAAGGCGCCTTTCAAGGATATCAAGGTTCGGCAGGCGATCCGGGCTGCCATCGATACCGCCGGTATTGCGGACAGCATCTATGAAGGCGTGGTAAAGCCCGCAACGATGCCCTTCGCACCGGGTGAGCCGTGGGCGCCGCAAGACGTCACACCCGCTTATGACCTGGAGAAGGCAAAGGCTCTGCTGAAAGAGGCCGGAGTTGCTCCCGGCAGCCTGAAGTTGACGCTTCTCGCCTACACGGAAAGAACCGAACTCAAGGATGTTGCCGCTGTTATCCAGGCCCAGTTGCAGGAAATCGGCATCAAGGTCGATGTTCGCGTTGCCGATTACACAGCGATCGAGCCCGATCTCCTGTCCGGCAACTTCGACATGGTTCTTCTGTCGCGCGGTTACGCCACTGACGTTGCAGAGCCGATCGGTTTCCTGAACGCCGACTACACCTGCACAGGCGGTTACAACATCTCGCATTATTGCAGCGAAGAGACGGACAAGCTGATCAAATCGGCCTATGCGGTAGCCGAGCCGGCCAAGCGTTACGCCATCTATGCCGAGGCGGCGAAGAGGGTTTACGATGAAGCGGTCACCGTCTACCTCATCCACGAGACGGCTTTCGATGCCTATTCGGACAAGGTCGAGAACTTCAAGCCGCATCCGATCAACTACTTCATCATGACCAAGGATCTGGCGGTGAAATAAGCCAATGTGACATTGCTGACGAGGTGTGGCCCGGTTCGCAAGAGCCGGGTCTCTTTTATGAGAAGGCCCCTGAACCTCTCCGCCGTCATTCCGGCCCTGTGCCGGAATCCAGCCAGCCCAGGTCCTTGGACTTAAAGGAGTCTTCCCGCCGTGCAGACGCACGTCAGCTGGATTCCGGCTCAGGGCCGGAACGACGGAGGAGGCGGATTCGTTTCATTAAACAGGGAAAACCTCCTCCGTCACCCTTGATTGAAAGGGAGAGGGCGTTTGCCGTCCGGGAGGAGAGAGGGATGGATGCCGTCCAAACCCGTCACACAATTCAGCGCGAAGCGGGGCAGGCAGTGCGATCCGGCGGCGGCTGTATGAAAGCGCCGCCGGTATCTCGTCTGATCAGGCGCGTGCTTCCGGCGTGTACCCAGCCGCGGTGATGATTTCTGCGATACGTGCCGCATCGGAGATGCCGCCAACCACGACTGTGCGGCTTGCCGGATCGGCATGTACGGCAGCGCCGGGAACGGTCTTCTCGATCGCACCCTTGATCACACCGGCGCAGTGCCCGCAGGTCATGTCTTCAACGTGGAAAGAAAGGTCGGCATTGACGGGTGCGGCAGTGGTTTCCGGGTGATGCTGGTGAGCGGTGCACATAGGCGGTTCTCCGTGATTGGGAATTCGTAACAGGGAGAGCGTGGACTATTCCAACGTGGGAAGGTCAAGCGCTTTATTCGCCAAAAGCCAGTGATTTCAGCTCTTCCAGAAAATCGGCATCAGCAGCACCAGAACCGTCAGGATTTCCAGACGCCCCAGCAGCATCAGGATCGACAGGAGATAGAGCGCCGGTTCGCTGATCGTGGAGAAATTGCCTGCCGGGCCGATGATCGGGCCGATGCCGGGGCCGACATTGGCAAGCGAGGTCGCCACAGCCGAGGTGGCGGTGAGGAAATCATAGCCCATCAGGCTCATGGCCAGACTGCCGGCAATCCAAAGTGCGATGAAACAGCTGATGAAGAGAAAGATGGTGCGGATGGTTTCCGGATCGACCACCTGCTGGCCGTAGCGCACGGAATAGACGGCGTTCGGATAGATCAGCTTCTTGAGCCCGGCCCGCGCCACGTTGAAGATGATGAGAAAACGATAGGCCTTGATGCCGCCGGCCGTCGAGCCCGAGCAGCCGCCCATGAAAGTGGCGAAAAAGGCAACGACGACGACGAAGGGCCCCCACAGCGTGTAGTCATCGCTGGCAAAGCCGCCGGTCGACAGGATGGAAGTCATGTTGAAGAAGGAATGGCTGAGCGCATCATCCAGCGGCACGCCGTTCCTGAAATGGTGGTAGACACCAACGGCAACCGAGATCGCACAGAGGTAGCCGAGGAAGACGGCGATCTGCGGGTCGCGCAGCGTCTCCAGCCGGCGCCGCACGGCGAGCAGGATCATGACCGAGAACGGCAGGCTGCCGAAGATGAGGAAGATGGTGGCGATCCACAGCAGCGCCGTATTGTTGAAATAGGCGAAGGAAGCGTCATGGGTGGAGAAGCCGCCCGTCGCAACCGTCGACATGGCATGGTTCAGCGCATCGAAATGCGACATGCCGGCAAAATCATAAGCGATGGTACAGGCGAGCGTCATGACGATGTAGATCGCCACGAAAGCCCGGGTGAAGCTTGCCAGCCGGGCGAAGGGGCGGTCGTTGCCGGTGTCGGAGGATTCCATGCGGAAGAAGGTCATGCCGCCGACGCGCAGCAGCGGCAGGATGAAGAGGCCGAGTGCGACAATACCGATGCCGCCGAGCCAGCACAGCAGCGACCGCCACAGGAGAATACCCTGCGGCGCATTGTCGAGACCCGAAATGGCTGTGGATCCGGTCGTCGTGATGGCGGAGACGGACTCGAAAAGCGCCTGGCCGGGCGTCAGGCCGAGTTCGGACAGATAAAGCGGCACTGCACCGACGATGGAAAACACCAGCCAGAGCAGGTTGACGAGCAAAAAGCCGAAACGCTTGTTGAACGAAGCGATCGGCCCGCGCGTGGCGAGCGCGCAGGCGAGCGCGAAGCCGCCACACATGAAGCCGGAAAGCGCGAACACCATCCAGTCGTCATTGCCGTAATAAAGATCCGTCAGTGCGGGCAGGAACATGGCCGTGGCGAGATAGAGCCCGAAGATGGACGCTACATATATGACCGAGCGCAGAAGGTTACTGTTCAAGAAATGAAACCCGGAGTTCGTGGCCGCGCTGAAATGAGTCTTTGTCTCGGACGCCTTCCTATGGCATAGCGGGTGCCATTATGAATTTCAATGGATTGACTATCGTGGACAAGCAGCTTGTGGAAGCAGCGCGGCGGGAAGTGCGGGAAATATTCCCGGAAACGCCGCTGCAGTTGAATGAACATCTCAGCCGTCGGTATGGCGCGTCGATTTGGCTGAAGCGTGAGGATCTGTCCCCGGTTCGTTCCTACAAGATTAGAGGCGCATTCAATTTTCTTCGCAAGGCGGTGGCCAAGGCCGGCAAGGGCAAGATTTTCGTCTGTGCTTCGGCTGGAAACCACGCCCAGGGTTTTGCTTTCGCCTGCCGCCATTTCGGCGTTCATGGCGTTGTTTTCATGCCGGTGACCACACCGCAGCAGAAGATCGAAAAGACCCGCATCTTCGGCGGCGAGTTCATCTCCATCCGTCTGGTGGGCGATATATTCGACCAGTGTTACGCTGCTGCCCGCCAGCACGTGCAGGACAATGACGGCTACATGGTGCCGCCGTTCGACCATGAGGATATCATCGAGGGCCAGGCGACGGTTGCCGCCGAGATCATGGACCAGCTCCCGGATGGCACTAAGCCTGACATCGTCGTGATGCCTGTCGGCGGTGGCGGTCTTTCGGCTGGCCTGTCCGGATTTTTGGCCGGGACGGTCCGCAAGGAAAACTTCGTGTTCTGCGAGCCGGAAGGCGCACCGAGCCTGAAGAAAAGCCTCGAACGTGGCGAACCGGTGACGCTGAACAAGATCGATAATTTTGTCGATGGCGCCGCCGTCGCCCGCATCGGCGACCTCAACTTCAAGGCGCTGAAGGATTTTCCGGCCGATCAGGTCCAGCTCATCCCGGAAAATGCTATCTGCGTGACGATCATCGAGATGCTGAATCTCGAAGGCGTGGTGCTGGAGCCCGCAGGCGCGCTCTCGATCGCCGCGCTGGAAAAGCTCGGCCGTGAAAAGCTGGAAGGCAAAACGGTCGTCGCCGTGGTTTCCGGCGGCAATTTCGATTTCGAGCGCCTGCCGGATGTGAAGGAGCGCGCCATGCGTTACACGGGCGTGAAGAAATACTTCATCCTGCGCCTGCCGCAGCGTCCCGGTGCGCTTCGCGATTTCCTCAACCTGCTCGGGCCCGATGATGATATCGCCCGTTTCGAATATCTGAAGAAATCGGCCCGCAACTTCGGCTCGATCCTTATCGGCATCGAAACCAGCGCGAAGGAGAACTTCGCCGGCCTGCTGGAGCGCTTCGAAGCGGCCGGTCTCGGTTATGAGGACATCACCGAAAATGACATCCTGTCAAACCTGATCATCTGATCGGAAGAGGCAGGGAAGGGCGGGTGTCATCCGCCCTTCAAACGTGACACGAATTGAGGGAGTGCAAGCCATGGCATCGTTTTTTTCCAAAATCCTCTCGGCCTTCGGCTCCGGCCAGCCGTCTTCCGACGCCCCGCAGAAGACGGCGCAGGCAGAACCGCATGCGCATGGCGACTATCTGATCTATGCGACCCCGATCAAGGAAGGTGGCCAGTTCCGCCTGGCTGGCCGTATTGAAAAAAAGGCCGGTGACGAGGTGCTGGTGCATGAATTCGTGCGGGCCGACGTCTTCACCAGCCTCGATGATGCGGTGGAGTTCACCATCCGCAAGGCGAAGCTGATTATCGATCAGAACGGCTCATCTCTCTTCCCGGGAAAATGATGACGGCTGCATTGAGTGCCTGAACGCTACGGCCTTCAGGGACGGGCAGTATTTCTGTGCTTTGTTATTTGAATCAGGTGCGTGGCCTACGTGGCAAAGAATAACGGCCGGGACAGGGTCCACGGCCGTTACGGAACGGAGCTCGGTCAATACCCGGCGGTCATGCCGGGATTGCCTTTGAATGAATGCCTCAGGCGGCCTGTGCCAGTTCTTCCACCTTGGCTTCGGCAGCCGCTACAGCCTTCTCGACGGCTTCGGGGCCGAAAGCCAGACCCTCGACGTAGATCACTTCCACATCGGTCATGCCCATGAAGCCGAGAACGGTCTTCAGATAGGGAACGGCATGGTTCATCGAAACGGCCGGGCCTTCGGAGTAAACGCCGGCAGCCGCCAGGACGATGTACACCTTCTTGCCAGTGGCGAGACCGACCGGGCCGGTTTCGGTGTATTTGAAGGTCTGGCCAGCGCGGGCGACGTTGTCGATCCACGACTTCAGGCCGGAATAGATGTTGAAGTTGATGAGGCCGGTGCCGATGACGACGGTGTCGGCGGCCAGAAGCTCTGCAACGAGCTTGTCGGAATAATCGGCTGCAACCGCTTCTTCAGCCGTGCGCTGATCGGGTGCCTTGCGGATTGCGGCTGTCTTGACGGTGTCGAGATGCGGGATCGGGTCAGCTGCGAGATCGCGGTGGACAAGGGTGTTGGAAGCCGACTTGGCCTTCAGCTTGCTGGCGAGCTCACCGGCGAACTTGTTCGAAACCGATTCGTCGCCGCGCGGGCTGGAGGTGATGAGAAGAATGTTGGACATGGTCTTTTCCTTGCATATGCGATGAATTGACGGGCGCCTTGGGAGGGCGGGAGAGCACGATGCCCTGCCTTTGCGCTCTATATGAAAAATTACTGCCATCAAGAAAACTGTGATAATGTGGAAGCAATCTATCGATGAAATGGATGGGACATGGACGCGAACCCAACGCTCGATCAATTGCAGGTATTCTTGACGGTTGCCGAGACCGGCAGTTTTTCCGCCGCATCGCGGGCGCTCAATCGTGCGCAGTCGGTGGTCAGTTACACCATCGCCAATCTCGAAGCGCAGCTTGAGGTTACGCTTTTCGAGCGCAACGGGGTGCGCCAGCCGAAGCTGACGGACGAAGGGCGCGCCATGCTGGAGGATGCAAGGCGCATCGTCGCTGGCCTGCAGGAAATGCGTGCCCGCGCCAAGGGGCTGAAACAGGGGCTGGAAGCGGAACTTTCTGTAGCTATCAGCACCATGGTGCCGGCGGAGGCTGTGGTGGCTGTGCTGCGGGATTTTCGCACGCAATTCCCAACCGTAGCCCTCAGCCTCAATGTTGGCGAGCTGGGCATGGTCATGGACATGGTGCTCTCCCGCAAGGCAGGCATCGGCATTGGTGGGGCGATGCTGCGCCAGGATGATGAGCTCGTCGTCGAAAAGGTGGGCCATTCCTTCATGCTGCCGGTCGTCGCGTCGGATCACCCGCTGGCGCAGATCGAACGCCCGCTGGTTCTCGCCGACGTGCGCGAGGAGGTTCAGCTTGTCGTCACCGATGCCTCCGGCCTGACCAAGGGCCGCGATTTCAATGTTCTCTCCTACAAGACATGGCGGGTCAGCGACATCGCCACCAAATACCAGCTTATCAAGGGCGGTCTCGGCTGGGGCGGTCTGCCCGCATCGATCGTCCGCAACGATCTTACCAATGGCAGCCTCAAGGCGCTCGAACTCGAGGCCTATGAGCAGGGGGAATATCCGCTGTTTGCACTGCGACGGGTCGATTCGCCTGCGGGTCCGGCGGGGCAATGGCTCGCCGAGGCTTTTCAGCAGCGCCTGTCCGCATGCCCGAACCATAAGGATTTCAACGGTATGCTTGCTGCCAGCAAACAGAGGTCCATTGCTGTCGCCGCTGAGTGATATTGGCTAATTATATGTGGACCGGCCGGGCCTGCTTCTTCGCCCCGGCTGGGAGAGGAAACGCGCGGCAACCTAGGCGCTATGCCGCAGAGGCCAATTGACGTGGGCGGATCGCCTGCCTATACCTAATCACGGTCTGCAGTTCACCGAGGCATCGCCGTCCCGCATGGGAAGCTAAACCTGCATATATATGGTTTGACAGCACTTATCCCGTGCCTTGTCGGAAGCCGGCGATCAGCGACACCTTTTCGGAATGGCACTTGAGGGTAAGTCATGCCACGTTCGATCCTTTCCATTGATATCGCCGATCTCTCGACCTTTGCCAAATCCTTGCGCGAGCAGATCGGCAGGCTGGACCGCCAGCCGAGCCATGTGGAGATGCTCAATCTTCTGAGCCGGGCCGCCGGTTTTCGAAATTTCCAGCATCTGCGCGCTGACCGCATCTTTTCCGCCGAAAGCGCAACCGCTCAGCCTGAGCTGCTGCCAGCCGTCAATGAGGGCAGGGTGCTGAAGACCGTTCGTGGCTTTGATGCCGCCGGCCGGCTGATGCAATGGCCGGCCCGCCGGTCGCATCAGGAACTGTGCCTCTGGTATCTCTGGGCAAAAATTCCCGCCGGGCAGAGTTTTTCCGAGCGAGAATTCAGCAGCTTTCTGGATAGCCTGCACCTGTTCGGGGATGCGGCCATGCTGAGGCGCGACATGGTTGGCCTGAGACTCATCCGCCGTAACCGTGACGGCAGCGACTATCGGCGTATCGAACAGAAGCCGCCGCAGGAACTGCCGATGCTGTTACGCGCGTTGGCTGGGCGCGACTAGGAAAATACCTCCCGGCGACAGGTCGCCGGGAGGGCACGGTCGTTAAAGAATCAGGCGGAACTTCGCGAAACCTTCCGCGCCGTCGCCGGCATCCTCGATCCTGGCGCCCTTGATGTCGGCTGCGTATTGGCGTCCCTTGGGCCCGGTCTCGAAGACGGCGGTGGTGTTTTCCACCGGTGCAAAGGACCAGTTGGCATCCGCGGACGGGTTGATGGTGCCCTGATCGATGATATAGCGCACGATCACGTCGCGGTTTGTATCGGGCGCGACGAAGATCACCTTGTCGCCGGCGATATCGGGGAATTTGCCGCCGCCGCTTGCACGGTAATTATTGGTCGCAACCACGAATTTCTGTTCGGGATCGATCGGCTTGCCATTGAACTGCAGGTTGACGATGCGGTTGCTGTCCGGGTTGACCGCCTTGCCGTCCTTGTCAAATTTCGCCGGTTTGGAAATGTCGATCTGATAAGTCACGCCATCGATCACGTCGAAATTATAGGACGGGAAGTCTGGGTTGAGCAGTGGCGCATCCTTGGCACCGGCCTCAACCGTATTGAACATGCCGGCGGACATTTCCAGCCAGTTCTTCACCTGCGCCCCGTTGATCAGCACTGCCTGCACCGTGTTGGGATAAAGATAGAGATCGGCGACGTTCTTGATGGCGATGTCACCGGCGGGGACATCGGTGTAATAATCCGCGCCGCCACGACCGCCCGATTTGAAGGGGGCCGCTGCCGAAAGCACGGGCAGATCCTTATACTGCCCTTCCTTCAGCATGTCCTTGATGTACCAGGTCTGGGCGTTGGAGACGATCTGCACGGACGGATCGTCTGCCACCAGCGCGAAATAGGAATAGAGCGGCGCGGATGTCTTGCCGACCGGGCGGCGCACATAGGCAAGGGCCGCTTCGTGATCCACCTTGGCTGCGGCGAGAACCTCCGGCTTGTCGGTATAGTCAGCAACGACCTTGCGATTTTCATCGCGATGGTAGATCGGGCGGGCTTCTGAGGTGAAGTCGACGATCTTCCAGCTCTTGCCATCCTTTTCAAGCAGCAGGTCGATAAGGCCCATATGGGAGCCCCAGAAGCCGGCCATGACCGCCGGCTTGCCCATCAGCGTACCCTTGACCGCATCCGCACCCTCGATGCCGTCCCAGGTCTTCGGACCGGGGAAAACAAGGTGCTGGTGGCCGGTGAAGATCGCATCAATGCCTTCAACGGCTGCGAGATACAGCGATGCGTTTTCCATGCGCTCGGTCTGGCCCTTGCCGTCGATGCCGGAATGGGAAAGGGCGATGATGATATCCGCGCCTTCCTCCTTCATGACAGGCACCCAGGCTTTCGCCGCCTCGACGATGTCACGCGTCTGCGCCTTGCCCTCGAGATTCTTGGAATCCCACATCATGATCTGAGGCGGCACGAAACCGATGATGCCGACCTTGACCGGGCTGGTGACGCCGCCGCCATCGCGGATCTGTTTTTCCAGAATGACATAGGGCTTGAAGAACAGCTCGTCGTTCTTCGGATCGGAAGCCAGCTGCCCCTTGGTGAGGTTGGCGCAGACATAGGGGAAACCGGCACCCGCCAGCGTGTTCGACATATAGTCGAGACCGTAATTGAATTCATGGTTGCCGAGCGTGCCGCAATCGTAACCCAACACGTTCATGGCATTGATGACAGGGTGCTTGTCGCCGGCCTTCATGCCGCGCTCATAGGCGATATAGTCGCCGAGCGGGTTGCCCTGCAGGAAGTCGCCGTTATCCACCAGCATCGAGTTCCCGGCTTCGGCGCGGATGGTGTCTATGATCGAGGCGGTGCGCGCCAGACCCATCGTGTCGTTCGGCTTGTCGGCGTAATAATCATAGGGAAAGACGTGAACATGGATGTCGGTCGTTTCCATGATGCGCAGATGCGCCTGGTTGGCCGCCGCACGCGCAGCAAAAGGGTGCAACATCACGAGCGCCGAAGTGGCTGCAATGCCACCCAGAAGCGAGCGCCGGGTAATGGGGTGGAGGGCGAGAAGCGACGACATGGGAACTCCTTCGGATGAAGCTTGCTCTGTCTTTAAAGACGACAGGGTAGAAGCAATCGCAGAGGAGTCCATCACCAAAATGACAGGCCCATGACAGATGGGCCGGTTTTCAACCGTTTGATAAATTTTTTGTCAGTGACGTGCGGCGCAGGTCTCGCCGCACTGGAAAATGCGCGTCATTTGTTCCGCGCATTGTAATGCTCCGGATCAGCGGGCCAGTGTCGGTTTCACGTCTTCGTGGAAGAAACGGAAGTAGGAAGAGAGCTGCGCCAGCGTGTTGGTGGAAAGCTTGAGCTGCAGGCCAAGACGGTTCATGTGCTGCCACTGCACGACGCCCTCGATGAAGCCCAGATCCTCACTCTGCACCTTGACCCGGCTACCCTTGGCGGCAGCGAAAGGCCCGTCCAGCTCGAGCGCCATTCCGGTTGCCGACAGATCGACGACACGTCCTCTGGTCGACTGGCTGAAATAATGCACAGTCGCAAAGATCCTTGTCTTGCTGCGAGGCGCGGTCCGGGTCGCCATATTGAGGTTGTTTGTCATTTTGCTACTCAAATCAATTGTTTCCGATGGGTGCAGATTAACCTGTAAAAGTTTGAAACCCGTTTAGCCGTTCGGTTAAAATTCTAGACAATGCTGTGATTATGCTTTGGCGATACGGCATTGGTAACAATTGTTTCGTGCGGAACGGACGTGGACATAGGCGACGTCTTCGCGCCCCAGAAGTGCCCGCGCCCGCGAGACGATCTCGCCGGTGGCCGTTACCGCACCCGTGCCATAGACAATACGGTCATCGTCGCCATATCCGCGCACGATATAGTCGGGGCTGTCCAGCATCGGCGGAAGGAGATCTGTCAGTGGATAACGATCGCAGGCTTCGGCATGCAGGAAGACCGGCCCCGTCTCGGCGTAGGGCTGCAGCGAGGGAAACGGCCGGTAGGCGAGTACGAGCATGGCTTCACCCGCGCCGATCTGGTCGAGGCAGTGGCGACACGGCATGCCGCCTGGAGAAACGGCTGTTTCCGGTCGATTGCCATAAGCATCGGCAGCGCCCGCGCGGAAATCCTCGGCGTCCTTAGCCGGCATTGCGGTGAAAACGATATTGGTCATGGCGGCCTCTTCTGGCTGGGATCGGCGTTGCTTCTTTGCAGCTATGGTCCCGAAACGCGCTGCTATCCACCCGATTCTTGACAGCTGATGCAACCAGCCCATTGCGTGACTCGTTAGGTTCGGGAATCAGTGACGCTCCTCGTTCCCGGAAGGTCTGATTTTATGTTCCGTCGTTTTCTGGCCGCCGTTCCGCTGGCTTTCGTATCGTTGACGGCTCCGATTGATGCCGAGGCGCAGGTCGCCTCCGGTCTCGACGGCCTGTCCGACGATCAGCTCCAGCAGGCGGTCAATTTCGTCATCGGCAACGCGATTTTTTCGCTCTACCATGAGGGCGCGCGCATGCTGATCTCGGATTTCGGCACGGCGGACACGGGAAGTGTACAGGCCCCGGCCGACCAACTGGCAGGAACGCTGATCCTGCAGGCCAATGAAGAATGGCTTGACACCGCGCTCGTGAACGCCACCGACAGCTGGTATCTCGCACGTGAGGCGGAGACGCTTCCTGAGCACGAAGCCCCTGTCTTCTCCGCGTTGGTGCCCGACAGGAGCCGCGACCGCAACATGGCCTGCCTGATGGTGGGCCGCGACAAGGACGGTTATGGCGATCTCGCCGCCATGATGGGGCTTCCCAATGCCGAATTTGACAAATGCGCCGCGGCCTATCCGGCGGTCGCTTCGGCCTGGGAGAATTTTCTCGCGCCCCACCGTAGTCAGACGCCTTCCAGGTTCTCCGTCAGCTACGTGCCGCCGCGCGATCCGGAACTTGAACCCTATGCCATCATGATCAAGGAATCGAAGGTCCTCGATCTCATCAGCCGCAGCTTTGGCGGTTATGGCCTGAAAGGGGACGTGAAGCTGACGGCCAAGTCATGCGGTCGCCCCGATGTCTACTGGTCGGCGGAAAAGCGAGAGATCACCTATTGTTATGAACTCGGCAAGTTCCAGGCGGAACTCATTGCCGATCATCTATTGAACACGGTCACCGAAGACAAGGGCGCAGCCGGCGGGCAGATCCCGACTGCCGCGGTTAATCTGGAACGGGAAATCTGAGGCCAGGGTTGCAGTCGCGGATAGCCTGGCCTCCTCATGATGGAGGAGAGTGCCGTGCCGAAGGTTGTCGTTCGCAATTTCGCCATCTCGCTTGACGGATATGGGGCAGGACCAGATCAAAGTCTGCAGAACCCGCTGGGAGTGAAGGGTGAAGAGTTGCACCAATGGGCCTTCAAGACCCGCACCTTTCACCGCATGTTCGGTAAAGACGGCGGCTCGACCGGCACCGACGAGGATTTTTCCGAAAAGAGCTTTGAAAATATCGGAGCATGGATTTTAGGCCGCAACATGTTCGGGCCGGTGCGCGGCGCATGGCCGGATGAAAACTGGAAAGGCTGGTGGGGCGACGAGCCGCCTTATCATGTTCCAGTCTTCGTCTTGACGCATCACGCGCGACCGTACTTCACGATGCAGGGCGGTACTGTCTTCCATTTCGTGACCGACGGCATCGAGGCGGCGCTCGACATGGCGCTGGCGGCGGCAAATGGCAGGGATGTCCGCATCGGCGGCGGGGTTTCCACTATCCGGCAATATGTGACGGCGCGCCTGATAGATGAGATGCATCTGGCGCTGGCGCCGGTTTTTCTCGGGCGCGGCGAGCAATTATTCGAAGGCATGGATTTGCCCGCCCTCGGTTACCGCTGCACGGGAGCGGTGGCGGGCGAGGGCGCGACACATCTAATTATCGACAAAGCGTGAGGGCCGCGTCCCTTTTTACCATCCCTCCCGTGAACGACACGGGATGATAAGGCGCGTAAACCGCTACCCCTCAATTGCGTAGCGATATCTCCAGGAGCTCCGTATCGGCCAACGGCTCCACCCAGGCCTCATAGGTGCCCACGGGCGAAAAGCCCATCATCTGGTAGAGCTGCAAGGCGCGCGGATGGTCGAGCGTGTTGGTCGTCACCGTCACCCGCTGCGGATTGTCCTGCCAGGCGGCGTAAAGCGCCTGCAACAGGAACCACTTGCCGACACCAGCGCCGATCGCTTCTTCGAGCAGCCCGAAATAGGAAAGCTCTGTCACCTCGTCGCTTGTCTTGTTCAGCTCGAAGAAACCGGCGGGCGCACCGTTCATATAAAGAACCGTAACGCTGTTTTTCGGATCGCGCAGGATGGCGGAAAGTTCAGTATCGCTCCTGCGCATGCGCTTTTGCCAATGCCATCGCTTTCCAACCCGCCAGTACAGATAGCGGTAAAAATGCAGGGGAATATTGTTGACCCGCATCAGCGCCGTCTGGATGTTGACGGGGATCGGCAGGCTGACCTTCGGCGGTGCCGTCATTTCGAGCTGCGTCACGTGCGCCTTCAATGGGCCGTGCGACAGCGTGGGGATCGCATCCGCCGGACCGGTAACCACCGGCGTGTCCTGTAATCCGCCCCATTCCGACCATGAGCCGTCATAGAGAGAATTGTCCTGATGACCGAGCGATTCCAGCGCCAGGGTAATGACGGCTGCCGTCACACCCGAACCGCAGCTCGTTACGACGGGCTTCGTAAGATCGATGCCGGCATCGGTCACCATTTTGCGGATTGCCGTAAGGTCCTTGAAGTGGCCGTTTTCGGAAAAGGCTGTCGCCGGCAGGCTGCGTGCACCGGGCATATGGCCCGAACGCATGCCCGCACGCGGCTCGGCCTCCTCGCCGGTAAAGCGGCCGGCACCGCGAGCATCTGCAATCTGCTTTTCGCCGCTGTCGACAATACCGCGCATGGTGCCAAGCGAGGTCACACGTTTTTCGTTGAAATCGGGTGTGAAGGTTGTGGGCTCAATTTGCGGCGCGCCGGTTTCCAGCGGCCGGCCTTCGCGCTTCCAGCCGTCCAGGCCGCCATCCAACACATAGGCCTTGTGCACGCCCATTACCCGCAGCATCCACCAGACGCGGGGTGCGGAAAAGAAGCCCGGACCATCATAGACCACGATCGTATCGGTCTCGCTGAGGCCGAGCGCGCCGGCCTGTTCCGCGAAAAATTCAGGCGAGGGCAGGGAGTGCGGCAGGCCGGTCGTGTGATCGGCGATTTTATCCTGATCGAAGAACACGGCGCCAGGAAGGTGACCCGCCGCATATTCTTCTGCGCCGTTGCGCTTATGCGCCGGCAGATACCAGGAGGCATCGACGATGCGAAACCCGGGCGTGCCGAGCTGTTTCTCAACCCAGTCCGCCGAAACGACGAAACGGCTCTTATCCGTGCTCACGATGTCTCTCCCGATCTCAGGCAACAGCTTCAGGCGCGCCGAAACGAATGCGGAACCGCCTGTTCTCCTTGCCCTTCTTTTCTATCTTGGCAATGTGAATATCGCCCACTTCCTGCGTTTCGGATACATGGGTGCCGCCGCAGGGCTGGCTGTCTATGCTGGAATTTGCGCCGATGCAGACGAGGCTGACCCGACCGAGGCCCATTGGCGGACGCACATTCTTGGATTTGACAATGCCGGGATTGGCCTGAAGCTCCTCGTCCGTGATCCATTGCAGGAAAACGGGATGATTGAATCTCACCAGTTCCATCAGCCTGGCGGTTACGTCGTCTTTGTCAATAGTCTCCGACATGTCGAAATCGACACGCGACTCGTCCTCACCAACGGCTGCTCCCGTGATCGGCCATTGGCAGACGACGGAGAGCAGATGGCAGGCCGTGTGCATGCGCATCAACTTGTAACGACGCGGCCAGTCCACATGCAGCGTCAGCTTTTCCCCGACTTCAGGAGACGGCTGATCCTCAAGCGGGACATGGATGATGACGCTCTTGTCGGCGCCATGCTTTGTAATTCCGAGCGCGATGCGCGAACCATCAGCGCGCTCGAGAAAGCCGGTATCGCCAGGCTGGCCGCCCGAGGTGGCATAAAAACAGGTCTGGTCGAACTCGATGCCGCCGTCCTCATGCACCGCCGTGACGATCGCTTCTGCGGTGGAAAGATAAAAATCGTCACGGAACAGGGCATTCACAGGCATTTCGGCATGTCCTCAAACGGTTTCGTACGGAACCGAAATATCGGTTTTCGTCGCCAGCCACTGCGGAACGGGAAGGCCCTTGGACCGCAGGAACTCTGGATTGAAGAGCTTCGACTGATAACGATTGCCGTAGTCGCAAAGTATCGTCACGATTGTATGCCCCGGACCAAGCTCACGGGCAAGCCGGATTGCGCCGGCGATATTGATGCCAGTGGAGCCGCCGAGGCACAGGCCTTCCTTCGTTACCAGATCGAAAAGGATGGGCAACGCTTCCGCATCCGGAATGCGATAGGAGAAATCCGGTGTGAAACCCTCGAGATTGGCGGTGATGCGCCCTTGCCCGATGCCTTCCGTGATGGAGGTGCCTTCCGATTTCAGGACGCCATTCTTATAGAATTCGTAGAGGGCCGCTCCCTCGGGATCGGCAAGGCCGATCTTGATGTCGGGATTGAAATCGCGAAGGCCGTCCGCCACACCCGCCAGCGTTCCGCCGGAGCCGACCGCGCAGATGAAACCGTCGACCTTGCCATCCGTCTGGTCCCATATTTCGGGAGCAGTGGTCTCGATATGAGCCTGTCTGTTGGCGATATTGTCGAACTGGTTAGCCCAGATCGCGCCGTTCTCGTCCGTCGCCGCAAGCTGTCTCGCTAGCCGGCCGGAGACTTTCACGTAATTGTTCGGGTTGGAGTAGGGAGCTGCCGGGACTTCGACCAGCTTTGCGCCGAGAAGCTTCAGCGCGTCCTTCTTTTCCTGGCTCTGCGTTTCGGGAATGACGATGACCGTCCTGTAACCGAGCGCATTGGCGACCAGCGAAAGGCCGATGCCGGTATTGCCCGCCGTGCCTTCCACGATGGTGCCGCCCCGGCGCAATTGTCCGCGCCTTTCGGCGTCGCGGATGATGTAGAGCGCGGCGCGATCCTTTACGGACTGGCCAGGATTGAGGAATTCCGCCTTGCCGAGGATTTCGCACCCCGTCGCTTCAGAAGCAGCTTTCAGACGGATGAGCGGCGTATTGCCGATGGCACTGAGCGCAGAGGGGTGAATGGTCATGATTGAGCCTTCTTGTCTGAGCGGAAATTAGGTGCCGTTATGTCCCGTTACAACCGCTTCAAGGCAAGAAATTATCTTCCCGGCTTCGGCTTCGCCACGCAAAATTTTGCCGATACCCAGTTTTATGTCTTCTTCTTCACTCTGGCATAGGCAGCAAGTGCTCTCTCCCGCGCCCTGCCATGGTCGACAATGGGGTTCGGGTAGGTTTCCCCGAGCGTGATGCCCGCTTTGGTCAGCACCTCTTTCGGGGCCTCGAATGGTTGGTGAATATATTTGCGCTCTAGCCTTGCAAGCTCCGGTACGAAACGGCGGACATAATCGCCGTCCCCATCGAATTTTTCGCCTTGCAGGATAGGGTTGAAGATGCGGAAAAATGGCGAGGCATCCGCTCCCGAACCCGCCACCCACTGCCAGTTGGCGGCATTGGAGGCCGGATCGGCGTCCACGAGCGTATCGCGGAACCATTTCTCACCCTTGCGCCAATCGATCAGCAGATGCTTGATGAGGAAGGACGCCACGATCATGCGGACGCGGTTATGCATCGTGCCGTGGCGCCATAGTTGCCGCATCCCGGCATCCACGATCGGATAGCCGGTCATGCCGCGCGTCCAGGCCGTGAAGGACTTGTCATCGTCCCGCCAGCTGAAGGCGTCGAAACTGTCGTTCCAGTTCTTTTCGTCCAGCTCGGGAAAATGAAACAGGAGGTGATAGCAGAATTCCCGCCAGACGATTTCCTTGCGAAAACGGCTGATATCGTTTGAGGCGATGTGGCGGGAAAGTCCCTTCGTCGCATGCCAGACGGTGGCGGGTGAGATTTCTCCTAATGCGAGGTGCGGTGAAAGCCGGGAAGTCGCGTCCTTCGCCGGCAGGTCGCGGCCCTCTTCATAACCTTTAAGTGCGCCGTCAATGAAATCGGAGAGCTTCTCCCGGGCCCCGTCTTCGCCAGGCGTCCAGATATCGCTAAACTCCCTTGCCCAGTCAGGCCTTTTGGGCAGCAGCTGCCATTCGTCGAGCGTTTCCGATCTTGGCCAGTTCCTGGGCGCGTTGAGTCTGTCTGGCCCATCCGCAGGCGCGTGGGGCTCTTCGCCGCCCTCCAGCGCGCGCCAGAACGGTGTATAGACCCGGTAGGGACCACCGGATTTCGTCTGCAGCTTCGATGGCTCATGCAGCAGATGTCCGGAAAAGCTTCGTACCGTCAGGCCTTCATCCCGGAGCGCGCGTTTTAAGGCCTTGTCGGTCGAAATACCTTCAGGATCATAGCGGCGGTTCCAGAATACGGTGTCTGCGCCGGTTTCCGCGATCAGCCTGCGCAAAACCTCCTCGGCGTCGCCGCTGGCGAGCACGAGGCGGCTGCCTGTTTTCTTGAGCGCGGCATGAAGCGCAGTGAGCGAGTGGTGAAGCCACCATTCCTGCGCACGCCCCAGCGCGCCGCAACATTTTTCCCTGATATAGACGGGGATGACGGGACCTTTATGGTCGGCCGCCGCAAGCAAAGCGAGGTTGTCCGAAAGGCGCAGGTCCTTGCGGAACCACACGATGACGGGAGAGGCTTTTGTCTGCATGGGAGGGCCCGGTTCACTTCCGTTTGAACGAGTGTTGAAACGCTTTGTTCCGCAAATCGGCTAGAATGGAAAGATGGGGCACATGGTTTCTCGAGGGTTATTTTTTCGCTCTTGAAACCACAGGTGAAGGGAACCAACTGGAGGAGCCGGCGTTTGTCGCGGGTTAATAGAGCATGGAAGTGCAATCAATGTTGCTGAATGACGTTAAGTGGGAAAAGCCCGTTACCATCTCCCTTGAAAACGGTGCCCCTCGAATTTTCACAGGCGTTTACGAAGCCTTCGATTTTCTCCAGCATGAGTGGCCCGAGCGGGGAGACAAGGCGCACGAACAGGCGCTTCGCCTGTGCCGCGCCTCGCTCATGGGCGATGTGGGGGGAGAGATAGCCCGCACGGCCTTCGTCGCCGCCAGCCGGCAGGCGCGCTGCCTCGTTGAGGAGCCGGAAAAAATCGCATCCTGAGCTGATTTTGGAACTGATGTGTGAAAGGCCACCCGCCTAAAACGGGTGGCCTTTTTTGTTGTGCGGCAGGAAACGGGTTGTTTCGAATGCGGGATATGGCATCGTGCAGGCGAAAAGGCGAATGAGTGACGGTGATGGGCAGCCACTACGGCTATATTGTTTTTCCAACGGCGCTTGGCCATTGCGGCCTCGCATGGGCGGGGCGAGGTATCGTGCGTCTGCAATTGCCGGGAGCGGACGCCGGCGAAACGGAAAAGCTCCTTCAGAAGCGCCTGCCGTCCGCCTCCATCGCCGTTCCCGAGACGCGGACACGTGAGGTGATTGCGATGATCACCCGTTATTTCGGCGGTGAGGCAATCGATTTTAAGGCCGTGGACCTTGATCTCGCCGGGCAGGAACGATTTTTTCTCGACGTCTATGCCGTTGCGCGACAGGTCGGCTGGGGCAACACGACGACGTATGGCGGCATCGTGAAGACACTCGGTCTTGGCATGGAGAGAGCACGCGACGTCGGCCAGGCAATGGCGAAAAATCCGGTGCCGCTGATCATTCCGTGTCACCGGGTCCTTGCCGCAGGTGGCAGGCTTGGCGGCTTCTCCGCACCGGGCGGAACCACTACCAAATTGCGGATGCTGGACCTTGAAAATGCCGGCCGTAGCCGTGCGGATGATGCGCAGGGCAGCCTGTTCTGAAGCAATGACAGATCAGCCCGCATGAATAGGCGTCTGATTTCTGCCCATTTCTCGTCAAATTGTCGCTAAATTGTCACAATACACGAACGCCCGCTAACATAAGGGCGAGACGTTTGAGAGTATCCGCGTTAATTCTATCCGTTGCCTTGTCTTTTACAGTCGTGGCACCGGCCTCGGCTGGCATGCTGAACCAGGCTGAGAAATACACCGGGCTGCATGAGTCCAAGAACAACAAGAGCCTGAAGAACATTCTTGGGGCAAATCCGAGAAGTACGCCGTGGTGCGGCCTTTTCCTGCATGCCGTAGCCAGCAAGGCCGGCCGGCAATCACCCAAATCCTACGGATTTGCGAAATCCTGGAGTTCCTTCGGTTATGCCGTCCCGGTTGGCCAGGCAAAGCCCGGTGATGTCGTCGTCATCCGCAACGGCCGGGGATATCATGCTGGTATTCTAAAGAGCATGAGCGGCAAGACCGCACAAATCCTGGGCGGCAACCAATCGGGCAGGGTGCAGGTCTCGAATTTCAACCGCAAGGCCATCGTTTCGGTTCGGCGATAAATTCCCTGCATTCCCTTGATAAAGGCGGGCCTCGACCCGCCTTTTCCTTTTAAGGCTGTTCTCTCGTGCCTGGCGCCGCCTCGCGCTGGTCGTCGTCCTCCAGATCGGTGGCGACAATGAAAGCATCCTCGTGCTGCCTTGCAGCCTGCCGGCGTGCACGCAGGTTCATGCTCTCGTCCGGATAAATCTCGCCTTCCTTGTCTTTCAACTCGCTGTCTGTCTCGAAACGCGCAACGTCGTCGTCTTCAATATCAAGCGGTTCGGTTTTCGGCTTCTGCGGGGTGTTCATGAAGCGATCTCCTGCTGGTTTCTGCAGGCCAAACGCTCGGCAGCCGATGCCGGTTCCCTTTCTCGCCAAAATGCTCATTCGTCGCAGATCGATGCGGAACTAACTCTGGCTTTTTTTGTTTTTTCAATGGCACAATTGAAGCTGGTGCAACGCAAAGAGGGAGGTCCGTTATGAGCCACGACCGCGAAGCCGCAATCCGTGAAAAAGCGCGCGCAATATGGGAGAGGGAAGGAAGACCCGACGGGCATCATGAAAGACACTGGATCGAGGCAGAACGGGAAATCTCCGCGGAGGCGGAACCGGCAAAACCCAAAAGCGGAAATGGCGTGAAGAAGTCCGCTTCCACCACCGCGTCAGCGGAGAAGGGGCCTGCAAAAAAGTCGCCCACGAAAAAAGCCAATTCGACAAAGGCAAAATCTCCTGCGGTAAAATCGCTGGAGAAAGAGCAGAAATCCACGGACAAGAACAAGGAAGACGATTTGACCGAAAGCCTTGAGGAGAGTTTTCCGGCTAGCGATCCACCGGCATTGACCAACGCCACGAAGGCAACAAAACGGGCGGTCAAGAAAAGCTGATGGCTTGACGGCCGCACAGCAGGAAGTCACGAAAACTTCCAGGTCACGTCGGGCGAATTGCAGCTGCACTTCGCTCGGCTGACACGCTTTTGAGAAAAATGGCTCCCCGGGCCGGATTCGAACCGGCGACCTGTCGATTAACAGTCGAATGCTCTACCGCTGAGCTACCAGGGAACGTGCGCTGCTTGGCGCGGTGTGAGCGGGGTAATACAAATGCTTTTCCGATTTGCCAAGCGCTTTTTTCAAAAAAAACGCATTCCTCTTGTTTTATCCCTCCGGAGTCCCGATTTTCCGGGCTTATCGACGCTGAAAAAATTATCCACAGGCCAGATGCTGAAGGGCGGATTGGAATGAAATTCGGAATCGACCACAGAACGGGTCGTCTCAATCTCGGAAAATGGAGCCTTGCCATGCCACGTTCGCGCGTCGGCAGGATCGCAACGGGTTCGGCGCTGGTCGTGGGCGGGACGCTGGGCTTTTTGCCCATTCTGGGTTTCTGGATGGTTCCCGTCGGCCTCGTCGTGCTTTCCCACGACCTGCCGGCTGTTCGTCGCCAACGGCGAAGGCTGGTGATCTGGTGGGCATCGCGGCGGAACCGTCGGGAGCCCCGCGACCGTGACCGACAGTAATCCTGCTACGCCCCGATGGAGCTGCTGATGCCCTGGCCTGCCCAGAAGGCGGCATAGGCGAGTGCAGCGAAATAAATCGTCGTCAGCCCCAGAAAGAGGTAACCGCCCAGCACCGTGACGCCGTCCCGCTGGATCATGCCCGCTGAGAAAAGCAGGATCGCAATGCCCGGCAGGGTGTTGGAAAAGGGAATGAAGCCGAGCGGCATCATCAGAAGCACGCCCGCCGTCATCAGGGCGAGGCCATTTATCCTGTTGGCGATGACGCCCGTCGTCAGCGCCGGAATGCGTGGACGTATAAAGCGGTCCAGCTTCGATACGATCGCCACACCCTTTTGCAGCGCCGGGACCAGCTTTGCCGTTTCCATCTGCCGGTCGAGAATTTTCGCCGGCAGCCATGGCAGGCGATTCAGCGTGATTGCGAGACTGACGAGAATGATTGCGGCGCCGAAAACGGTGCTGACTCCGGGAATGGAAACCGGGATCAGAAAGGGCAGGGAGGCTATGGCACAGATGAGCAGCAGGCCCTGTTCACCGATCGCTTCCATCAATTCGCGCAATGTGATCGTCTGGCCCTGTAGTTTTCCTATCAGCTTTTCAAGCGTGGTGCTGAGCTTTTCAGACGTATCAGTGAATGCGAATTCGTTCGACATGCCGCTTCCCGGAAGTTGTTCAACTCCGGGATTGATACCATTCCTCCGGCCCGATGCCTATCACAGATGGAAACGGGCCTCTTCACATTTGGTCATGCCGTCCGAAAGATCTAATGCGAAACCCAGTTGCTATAGGCACCTGCAAGAAGAACCACCAGCAGAATGACAAGTATGACCGGATTGATTGATGTAACGAAGTTGACATAGTCCATGATAACTTCCTCCTCTTCCCGCCACCTCTTATTCTACAGCAAAAAGGCGAGTTCATCTACCTAGAGATGAAATTTTGCATCGCAGCAACCAGTCTCCGGTATGGATTGGAATCGTGGGACTTTTTCATTTTCCGCGATGCAAAAATAAATCTTCCAACATTTGCCATTCTCTTGAGTTGTCTCTAATCCTGCTTCGTGACGGGTTTCCGGACCCGCCGCCTGCCGTTGATTGACCGGGTGAAATTCCGCCTGTGTCTTGCCTCCGTCTGCCTCCTGACCATTCTTCCCCGGGGATATGAAAATGCTGAAAAACATCTATGCCTGGACGATGGCGCTCGCCGCGCGCAAAACCGCCGTGTGGTGGCTGGCAATCGTGGCTTTCGTGGAAAGCTCCGTTTTCGTTGTTCCTGCCGACGTGCTTTTTTTGCCCATGGTATTGGCGAAGCCGAAAAAAGCGATGTTTTACGCGCTCGTGGCCACGGTCGCCTCGGTTCTGGGCGGCATAGCGGGCTGGTTCCTCGGTCATTATGCATTTGAGAGCATTGCCCGGCCGATTCTTGAATTTTACGGCAAGCTCGACAGCTTCGAGCATCTGAAGAACTCGGTGGATTATGAAACCATCGTTCTTCTGCTGGTGACATCGGGCCTTGCGCACCTGCCGCCAATCAAGGTGGTTACCATTCTGTCGGGCGCGGCCAATATCAGCCTTGGCCTGTTCATTCTGTCGGCGGTCGTCACGCGCGGCGCGCGCTTTTTCATCCTTGCCGGTTTGCTGCAAAGATACGGTGAATCGGTCCGCCATTTCATCGAAAAACGCCTCGGCGCCATCACGGCCGCGGCGGCGGCGGCACTTATCGCCATCTATGCGGTTTACGTTTTCGTGCGTTGATCGAAAGCAATTTTTCTACTCTTATAATACTGTCGCATAACTTTCAGCCTACTGTCAGAATCCACCTGTATCGGTTCCCCTGTCCAATCAGGGAACCGTTTTATTATGCGAAGATTCTGGAAGTGCTCCTTTGGGGGCATGGGCCTCGTCGTGCTTGCGGCAGGCGGATATCTCTATGCCATTCAACTCCTCGGCAACTTCCACGAGGTGATGGCCGGGCAGCTTTATCGCTCCAACCAGCCGAGCAGCGAGCAACTTGTTCGCTACACCAAGGATCACGGAATAAGGACTGTGATCAATCTGCGCGGGTCAAATGAATCCCAGGCGTGGTACCGGGATGAGGTCGAGACCTCGCGCAAACTCGGATTGAATCATATTGATTTTGGCATGTCCGCGAGCCAGGAGCTCAACATGAGCCAGGTAAACGAGCTGGTCGCGATCATGCGCGACGCGCCGAAACCGATTCTCATTCATTGCAAGGCGGGTGCGGACAGGACGGGCCTCGCGACCGCGCTTTATCTCAGTCGCGTCGCGCGTCTTGGAGAAAAGGAAGCAGAAAGTCAGCTCTCGGTTCGCTATGGCCACATCGGCATTCCCTATCTCTCGCAAACCTATGCCATGGACCGGACCTGGGAAAATGTGGAGGATATGCCGATCACTGACGACTTTGCCATCGCTTCCAATGAATATTGAGCAAGGCTTCGACCGGTCGGGAAGCAACTGATAACGCCCCGTTTCTGAAGCGCCATTGGCTGTAATGCTTCTGTGAATTGTCGACCCGCGCTTCGGCTCTCTGTCGGCAGGGGAAGCTTTTATCGGAGCGTGGAATCTGTGCGACTTGACCGCGTCATGGGTATCGGAGACCAACTGTGGATAAGGCGATTTCTAATCGCGATCCATGTCCGGCGTCCACCCGCGCGTATATCCTTTTCCCATGATGGCGACAGCAAGGGACAGCTGCTCCTGCAAATGCTCGATTTCGCCGAGTAGCGCCTCGACGGCCGCCCTTGCATCACCGTCATGACACTGGATGACGTATCCCGCTATGTCGTCAGGCCGTATGGGGGTGATCTTTTTAGCGTCGGACATGGTGGGTGACCTCTCTTTTGTTCACTAAATGTTCTAATTTTAGCAGAGAGTCAACACGGCAATGCACATCGTCGTTTGACGGAGGACGACGGCATATTGCGCCCGCTTTTTTTGTAGAATTTGCCGGTGAGCACCTAGGCAAAATGGGCCGGTGGGCCTGGGGTCCTACAGGAGCTTTAACCCAACCCAAGCGCGGCGTCGCCCGTTGGGTTAATGGACCGAAGGATCCTCGCTATCCAGAAAGCTGCGAATCCCGTCTTTTTCGCAACTAGCCAGGAATTCTTCCCATGCGTCTTTATCGGTTGCGAAAGGTTCGTCCCAGGTGGTGACATCGTCGTGCTCGCTGATAACTTCCAGGGTCCAGTCTTGCTGGGTGCCCTCGGGCCGGTAGATGTCAACAAGGACAGTGATACCCTCGTCTTCAAACTCGCCTGAAAATTCCGAGTGTTCTATTTTCGGTTTTTTTGCCATCTCAGCACACTTCGTTTTCAAGGCTTGAATAAATGCACACCCGAACGGGATGTTTGAAACTTGCGCAAAACGCTCGCTACTGGAGCGCTAAAACAAATATAGCCAGCTCTGGGGGAACTGGCTATCTATCTGATTTAATGGTCGGAGCGGCGGGATTCGAACCCACGACCCCTTGACCCCCAGTCAAGTGCGCTACCGGGCTGCGCTACGCTCCGAACCTGAAAGCCGTTTATATAGAAGCCTGTTAGGGCGCAAGCGGAAAATGGCCTTTTCTAAAAAAAACGAACAAAGGATGTGGACTGCGGGAATGGGATCAATGGAGCACCGCGTTTTGCCGGCTGCGTGGCTGTCAAACACCTGACACATCATCTTTTCATCATGGCCGGAACCTGCCGCGATCTTTAACGTTCATTCGCAGCGGAATTGAAACTCAGGGAGACAAACAATGTCCGAACTTGTCGTTGTCGGTTTTGACGGAACGGAAGAGGCCGACCGGGTCCTTCTGAAGCTTGCGAGCCTGAAGAAGGAGTATCTGGTCGATCTGGAAGATGCCGTTGTCGTGGTTCGCGATGAAAATGGCAAGGTTCATCTCAAGCAGAGCGTCAACCTGACAGCGATCGGTGCAAGTTCCGGATTTCTGTCCGGTGGCCTGTGGGGCGGACTCGTCGGCCTGCTGTTCCTCAACCCGCTGGCGGGATTTGCGATCGGCGGTGCCATTGGCGCGGGAACGGGCGCGCTTGCGGGCTCGCTGACGGATTACGGCATCGATGACGATTTCATCAAATCCCTGGGCGAGACCATTCCAAACGGGTCGTCGGCTCTTTTCGTATTGATCCGAAAGGTGCAGCCGGAAAAGGTTCTGGCGGAACTGGAAGGGCTGCGCGGCAGGGTTATCAAAACATCGCTCTCGCCGGAGCAGGAAGCCGAACTACAGAAAGCACTTTCGGGCGGGAGCCATCAGCCTGCTACACCGGTTGCCTGAAACGGATAAAAGCAACGCTGCGGCATCATCGATGTCGCAGCGCTTCTGCGTCAGCCGTTGCTGTCAAACGGTGAGTGTGCCGTCCTTAGCCTGCGGCCAGGTGAGATAATAATAACGGCTGCCGACACTGCCAAAAAACGCGTTGTCGCCGGAAATGCCATCGATATAAGCCCCGTTGGCGCCCTTTGCATAGGCCGCTCCATCGCGTTTCAGATGATCCTTCAGGAAGTCGCTCCAGCCCGCCGTTGCGATCGCTGTGGCGGGTTTCGAGGCGGTCTTGGGGTCGTCTGTCACATCCCACGCTTTGATCTTTACGCCGTCCGCCGGGTCGGACACCGTCAGCGTGCCGGCAGCCAATGCTTCCAGCATCGCCTTGGCCTGCGCCGCCTTGGCGGGATCCCCGGACAGTTCTTCGAGCGTCACTTTCAGATCCTTCATGAAATCCGCCTGGGTGATGTCCCCGGAAGCGGCCGTCTTGTCCGTATCACCGCTCTCCGCTTCATTGCCCGAGGTCTGCGCATATTGCGCCAGAAGCTGCGTCAGCCGCGTATTGCTGGAAGAGGTGGAGGTGGTGGTGTCGATGCCATAGGAATTGAGGAGCGTCGTCCGTGATGATGTGGAAGTCGCAGCGGAGTTGCCTTCCTGTTCCCTGATGGCCTTGAGTGCCAGTTTGGTGGCGGTGAGACGTGTGGAAAGGTCGATGGAGGAGACCATTGCGCGGGATGTCCATGATCGGACCAGATACGCATCATCCGTACCGGGCCGGCGCGGCGTGAATCTGCGATTCCTGCCATTTGTCCTCTTTCATAAGAAGACCGGGTGCGTTCCGGCCTTTTTTTGGCTGGAACGCACCCGGTTTAATGGTCGGACTTTGCGCGACGCTTGCGGCTCAGTTTTCCTGAACGGAAACACCATTCGGGCCGATATTCATCTCGATCCCCTTGGGCTTGCTTTCTTCATGCCAGACGTAAATGCCAAGGCCTGCGATGACGACAATCAGCGCGCCGATGATGAGATAGAGATTATTGGTCTGCGTCATAAGATGTCTCCCCGTTTGACAATCAGAATCGGGGGCTAAACGCATGAAATCGTGGAAGGTTCCGTTAGGTTAGCTGTTTATGCGCCAACCGCGCGCCGGCGCAGGCCTTCGCGTTTTTCCAGTGCCATGCAACCCCACAATATGCCGAGCAGCAGGAAGAAGTGTCGCCAGTGGTCGGTATCGATGACAGCACCGATCATCACATGCCCGACGAAAGCCACCCACGAAATGATCAGGAAGGCCTGCCACGGGCGCGGGCGCAAGAGATGTCTGAAACCGGCGGCGATGGTCCAGCAGATCAGGACGAGATAGATGACGAAGCCGAACCAGCCATGTGTCGTCAGGCTTTTCAGCCAGATATTGTGCTCGGCTGCGGGAAAGATATTGTCGAACACCATCGGGCCGATACCGAGCGGATGTTCCATCGCCAGCAGGAAACCGAGATAATGGCGGGCGAACCGTCCCAGATGGCCGCCATCATAAGATTGCACGGCCGAGGCGCGGCTGGAGAACAAATCGGCCACCTGTTTGAACTGCAGCGCGATGAGGACAGCCGCCACCATCAGTCCGGCGGCGATGAGAAACAGCACGAGGATTTTCAGGCGAAACGCCGCCGTACGTTCCTTCAGCATCATGACGAAGACGAGCAGTACGGTGGCAAACAGAAACAGCCCCCAGGCCGCACGCGAAAACGACAGGAACACGCCAAGCGACAGGATCAGCAGGCCGAGGATTCGCCAGGGTGCGTGCATCGTCTTGCCGGTCAGCAGGCCGTAGATGAGATAAAGCGATGGTGTCACCAGAAAAGGACCGAAGACGTTCGGATCCTGAAAGGCGCCCTTGGCGCGATCGTAAAGGGTGAAGACTTCGAAGCCCGGAATGGCATGAAAATAGCCGATGATGCCGAGCAGGGAGGTGATCACCGCCGCCGCCAGCCACGCCCGGAAAATCAAAAGCAGCCGCTGGTATCGGTCCTCGATGATTGCCGCGTAAAACACCGAAGTCAGCGCCAGAAATGTCGAAACAGCGAGATAGAGCGGACCCTCATCCAGGTCGGCCATGGTGGTGAGCGAGAGATATCCGCCGATATTGAAGGCGAGCAACAGGCACAGCAGCAGGATGACGGTGCGTGAAAGTCGCAGGCCAAGCAGAAACCACAGGGCCACTTGCCCGACCATCATCAGCTCATAGGGCGCTGGCTCGGAGATAACGAAGCCGGAAAGAAACACGCCGAAGGCAATGAAGAACGAACCGATGAGCCGCATAGCGGCTAAAGGCGCATCGAAATCCGGGGCATGCTGGTAACCGGTGTGGGTCAATAGGCGTTTTCCGATTTGAGCAGCCGGATCGGCGTCAGGAACAGGATCTTGAGATCGAGAAACAGCGACCAGTTCTCGATGTAATAGAGATCATATTCGGTGCGGAACTTGATCTTGTCGCCATGGTCGATTTCTCCGCGCCAGCCATTGATCTGGGCCCAGCCGGTTACGCCGGGCTTGACCTTGTGTCTTGCGAAATAATGCTCCACCACTTCGGTATATTTCAGGTCGCCGGTCTGGGCATGAACCGCGTGCGGACGGGGACCGACCAGCGACAGGTCGCCATGAAGAACGTTGAAAAGCTGCGGCAGCTCGTCCATCGAGGACTTGCGCAGAAAGCGGCCAACGGGCGTTACGCGCGGATCGTTCTTGGTGACGGCCTTTTTTGCGGTCGGATCGCTGAGTTCCGTATACATGGACCGGAACTTCCAGACGTTGATGGTTTCATTGTTGAAGCCATGGCGCTTCTGCTTGAAGAGGATAGGCCCCTTGGACGTCGTTTTGACGGCGATTGCCGCGCCCACCATGACCGGCCACAGAAGGGCGATGCCGATGAGGCTGAAGGTGATGTCGAACAGCCGCTTCGCGACGGAATCCCAGTCCCGGATCGGTTTGTCGAAAACGTCAAGCATCGGCACCTTGCCGACGTGGGAATAGGCACGCGGGCGAAAGCGCAGCTTGTTGGCATGCGCCGCAATGCGGATATCGACCGGGAGCACCCAAAGCTTGCGCAAAAGCTGGAGAATGCGTGCCTCGGCGCTTAACGGCAGGGCAATGATCAGCATATCCAGTTTGGTCAGGCGGGCGAATTCCACCAGTTCGGCGAAAGTGCCGAGCTTGGGATAACCCGCGACGACGTCGGGAGAGCGCGCGCTTTGCCGGTCATCGAAGATGCCGCAGATGCGGATGTCGTTGTCGGATTGCTGCTCGAGCGAGCGAATGAGATCCTTGGCAGCATCACCACCGCCGACGATGACCGCCCGGCGTTCCATGACGCCATTGCGGCCCCAGTGGCGGATGGCGAAGCCAAGGATCAGTCGTCCGGTGAAAATGGCGATCGCGGCGATTGCATACCAGATGCCGAAGGCTTGCCAGGAATGCAGCGCGTCGGGAAAAAAGAGCAGAAGGAAACAGGCTGTGCCAACGAAAGACAGGCAGACCGCGCCCTGAATGCGAGCGAACATCGACAGTGGCGTGCGTAGCGTCGGCAACTGATAACAGTCGCCGGCCTGAAGAAGAAAGACGCAAAGCGCGGCCCCCAGTACGCCGCCGCCAAAAACCGCCAAGAAGGTCTCAATATCCCGATCGGCGGCGACGCCGTTGATGATGGCGGCGATCACCACGAGCATGGTGAATTCCAGAAGCCGCAACTGGCCTATCACCATGTTCGGGGAGTGATTGCCGCCGCGAAGCTGGTTGGCAATCTGCCGTGCGAGGGGGTTGAGAACGACGGCTTCCGATGTCGAAGGCCCGTTGGCCTCTTGCTCGGAAATCTGTTTGCGCAACGACGCCAGATCGAATTGCAGTCTATCCTTGTCAGCCTTGGTCATTGCCTGGTCCGCACCCTCCAGCGCATCGGCGCGAAAATCGGCATCGATTTCCGACCGGACGATACGCAACTTCAAAGTGGTGGAGCGGGCCTGATGCATCCGGACGGACGCACGGCGCTCCACGATCTGGAAACTAGCCGAAACATGCTAAGAAACGTTTATGATGGGTTTCTTGAGGATGACGGAATATACAATCAAAAATCGTGTTTTTGAAATGATTTTAGAGCAACAGCAGATCGCGATAGAGCTTCATCATGTCATCCGCCATGACCGGCGTCGAAAACTTCGCCCTGAAGCTGTCGGGGTGGGGCATGATCCGTTTCGACCAACCGGCATCTTCGGCATCCCTGGCCATGGCCCTCGCCAGCGCCTCGACGTCGCCGGGCGGGACGAGCGCGTCGCTTTCTTCTCCCAAGACTTCGGGAATCCCGCCGACATGGGAGGCGATGACCGTTTTCCCCGCCGCAAGTGCCTCCAGCACAATATAGGGCATGGCCTCCGCGCGCGAGGGGACCACCACCGTCATGGCCAGGGCGAAGGCCTGTCTGGCGGGCATGGCGGCATGCATTGAAATGCGCCGGGAAAGACCGGCCTTGTCGATCATCGCCGCGTATTTGTCCCTGTCCGGCCCATCGCCGACGATGACACCGGACATCGGCCGGCCGATGCCGCGCTCCATTTCCGCGAAGGCCTTGATGAAGAGGTCAGGCCCCTTAAGGTCGCGAAGCATGCCGATATAGAGGAAATGCGCCGCGCCCTCTTGCGCGGGGACGGGTTCGAACTCGTTTTCCTGTACGCCGTTATAGATCATCGCGGTACGGGTGCGCGGTTTGCCAACCTTGGCTTCATAGGCCGCCTGCTCGAACTTGCAGACGAAACAGAGCGCATCGGTGAACCGTTCCTGAAACCGCTCCAGCCGCAGGAAGAGCTGTCCTTTCAGGGTGTTGCGGGCATAATGCAGGCTTCCGCCGTGCGGTGAATAGAGGCGGGCTACGCGATACCTGTTCGCCCGCAGCAATGAGCCGATCAGCCGGGCCAAAGCGCCACCCTTGGCGCTGTGCCCGTGCAGAATGTCCGGCCGCAAACTTTTGATGTGTTTGTAGGATTTCCAAAGCGCCAGCAGGTCGCCCGGGGTAATGGAGCGCCGGATGGGCAGGCGCGTCAGGCCGAGCTCCAGCATCGGCGCAATCTGCGCGAAAAGCCTCTCCTCATGCGCGCCGCCGGTGGAACTGTCGCAGACGATGCCAACCTTGTGGCCCTGCCTGACATGTTCTTCGATAAGATCACGCACATGGCGGAAAACGCCGCCCACCGGCGAGCGAAAACAGTGAATGATGCGCAGGGGAGGGCCGTCGTCCGACACGTTCGCCGCGCCCCTTTCAGAAGAATCGTTCACGCACATAGACGGTATCACCCGCAAGAATGGGTGCGGTTATACCGATCCGGCCCGTCATCACTTCCGCGTTTATCTTGCGGGTGACGTCAACATCTGCCTGATTCGCGCGCGGGCTGAAGCCGCCGGCAATGGCGATGGCGTTCTGCACCGTCATGCCCGGCACATAGGAATATTGGCCAGGACGGCCCACTTCGCCCATGATGAAGACGGGGCGATAACGATCTATCTCGATCGTGACATCGGGATCGCGCAGATATCCCTGCCGAAGCTTGGCCGCGATCGCGGCTTCCAGCTGTGGCAGCGTCTTGCCCCGCGCGGGCACCTGACCGACGAGAGGGAAGGCGACATAGCCCGCCTGATCGACCGTATAGGTATTTGTCAGCCCGGCCTGTTCGAACACGTTGATACGCAGTCTGTCGCCGCTGTCGACGTGATAGGGTTGCAGTGCGGCCTCATTGAATGACCGCGGCGCAGGCTGATAGGCCGAACAGCCGGAAAGGGCCGTCAGAACGGCAAACGTCAGTGCGGTGACATGTCGTGATCCGGCGAGCGGCATCTCATCTGGCTCCGAGTCGAACTTTGATCATTCTTATCGTTCTGTTAGGGTTAATGCACGGTAAACGCGCAGCGTCAGGCCCGGTAATATCGGCTTTATTTCGTCGGAGTCTCGGTGATTAACGGTTGTGTTACCCGCAAGACTTAAACTTCGCGAAAATTGACCATCTTTATTTGAGCGCCCGAGGTTTATCTCGGTTACGGAGCCCGTATGAACGGCGATCGCATTGACGACAGGGATGTGGATATTGATCTTGCGCAACTCGTCGCGGCCATATGGCGGCGTCGGGGAAGAATCGCGGCCATAACGCTGCTGGCCGGCGGCGCCGCCTTTGTCGTTTCCAGCATGATGTCGCCCGCCTATAAGGGCGAGGCGCGCGTGCTCATTGAATCCCGTGCTGCTTCCTTTGGCGCTTCCCAGCAGTCCAACGCGCCGGCCGAGCCAGTGCTGGACGAACTGACAGTATCCAGCCAGGTGCAGATTCTGCAGTCCGTCGACCTCATCAAGCAGGTCGCCAGGGACATGAAGCTCTATGAACTCGAGGAATTCGATCCGGAGGCGCATCCGTCGCTGGTTTCGAGCCTGCTGGTTGCCGTCGGCGTCAAGAAGGATCCACTCCAGGTTCTGCCTGAAGAGCGGGTTCTGAAGGCGTTCCGCGAGAAATTGCAGGTCTATCAGGTGGAAAGTTCTCGTGTCATCACGGTCGAGTTTTCTTCAGAAGACCCGAAGCTCGCTGCGGCCATCCCGAACGAGATGATGAAGGCCTATCTCGCGCTGCAAAGCGGCGCGAAGCTCGATACCAGCACAGAAGCAGCGCGCTGGCTTGAGCCGGAAATAGCCACGCTGCGGGAAAAGGTGCGGGAGGCGGACAAGAAGGTCGCGGATTATCGTGCCTCCTCCGATCTTTTGTCGGCCGGGCAGGGCGAGACGCTCGCCACACGTCAGCTGAGCGACATCTCCACGGAACTCGGCCGTATCCGCGGCGAGCGCGCCAATGCGGAGGCGCGCGCAGAAGGTGTGCGCAACGCGCTTGCCAGCGGTCGTCCTCTCGATACCTTTCCCGATGTCGTCGCTTCTCCCACCATCCAGAGGCTGAAGGAAAACGAAACCAACATCCGCAGCCAGATTTCCGATCTTTCGTCTTCGCTGCTGGAAGGCCACCCCCGCATAAGGGCGCTGCGCAACCAGCTCGATGGCATCGAAAGGCAAATTCAGGAAGAAACCCGCAAGGTGCTGGCAAGTCTCGAAAACGAGGCCAATGTCTCACGCCTTCGGGAGCGGCAACTGGTGCAGCAACTGAACGTGCTGAAATCGGAAAGCGTGCGTGCCGGTGAGCAGCAGGTGGGCCTTAACGACCTGGAGCGGGAAGCATCCGCGCAGAGGCAGCTTCTGGAAACCTATCTCGCCCGCTATCGCGAGGCGACGTCGAGGGCTGGCTCTGCGGATTCCACGCCGGCCGATGCGCGTGTGATTTCGACGGCAGTTGAGCCACGCGAACCCTATTTCCCGAAAACCGGTGCCATCACCATCGTTGTCACGCTCGCAGCATTTCTGCTGTCCTGCATTGTCGTCATGCTGGTGGAACTCTTTACGGGTAGGGCGCTGAAACCGGTCGGAAGAAGTCAGGTTCCACCGCTTTCCGATCCGCCACCACCTGCACGCGGGCCGGTTGAAGCGGATGAGACGACGGATGCGCCCGAGCAGCCGGCGTCGGCACCTGCTGAAAATGTGGCGCCGGGCGTCCGCGCCATGCCGGTTGCGGCACAACAGCCCGTCGCCGTAGAAGAGAAACGGCGTGAGCCGCCCGCAGCCACAGCCATGCCGCCGGCATTGGCGGCAGAAGATGTCGCGGCTGCGAAAGAGGCGGTGGTGGATGAGGATGCCGATGCCGCCAGTGACTTTTCGATCGACGCCGTGGCGGGCATTCTGTCCACACGGCTCGCCAAACCCGTCGCCGCCATTGTATCTCCGGCCGGTGACAGCGGTTCGACCACGAGCGTCATGCTGGCGCGCGCATTGTCTGAAATGGGGCGTTCGGTCGTTCTCGTCGACATGACGGCATCCGCCTGCCCGACGCGGCTGATGTCGCCCGAAGCCGGACTTCCCGGTGTCATGGACCTTCTGGCAGGAGCGGCCGCCTTCGGTGAAACCATTCACGGCGACCGTCTGTCAGATGCGCATATCGTTCCACGCGGCAATGCGCAGCCCCGCGAGGCGATGCGTGCTCTGGACCGCCTGACGATGATCCTCGGTGCGCTTTCCGACGCTTACGACACGGTGCTTGTGGAGTGTGGAGCGGTGCAGATTTCGAGCCTCGAAAAAATGCTGCGCAATCTGCCGGCAGAAATCATTGTCTCGGTTCCAGGAAAGGACGGGGAGATGCTGGAGAAAACGCTCGGAGAACTGGTGGCTCACGGCTACGAGCAGGCTCTGCCGATGACCGGCATGCGAAAGCCGGACCACCTGAGCGCGGCCTGAACGGCTGTTCAGTCGAGACCCCTTGTCGAAGCTGCTGTCGGCCGGCCGGCGCGGAAACGCTGAATGAGCGCATAGAGAGCCGGATTGGATTTGATCAGGCTTTTCGTTCGGGCGATCGCGACATAGGCTGCTGCGGCGATGCGACCTTTCACCGTTATCGGCAGGAATATATCGTGCTGCACGGTGAAAAGCGGGCACCAGCTGCGCTTGTAGAGCTGGTCGCCGACCCCGAAATCGAAGATCGCAGCCCTTTGGTGGCACGCCCTTTCAATCATCAGCCAGAACAGCAATTCTCCGGGGCTGAGTTCCGAAACGGATTCGTCGATCGAACCGAACTGGCAGATGATGTGGTCCTGCTTGCGCGAAAGACCGGCTATTGCGGCGATGACGCCCTCGTTCGCGCCGTGCAGGCGAATGGCATGCAACTCCAGCAGACTGTCTGTGCCCGTCTCGGGAAAATTGGCCAGGTCGTAAAAGAAATCCTTTACCGATTGGTCGCGAAAGACATCCGGAATGCCCTGCGATGCAAAACGGGCGGCTTTCTGCCGGAAGAAGGCCTGCAATAATTCACATCTTTCCTGTGGAGAATGCGCGATCACATGGCTGTAGCCGCCCATTTCCTCGGCTCTCCGGCTCTGGATCCGGAATTTCTTCCGACGTCTCTTGGCATTGACCTGCCGGAGCGTGGCCTCGAAACTTTCGAGCAACGGAAGCTGGAAGGCCGGATTCTGGTTTTCGACCGAAGCTAGATGCGACAGGGGGTTGGTCCTGCCGCGCCACGTCAGCGGTATGTTCTGCAAAGCCAGAATGTCGGCCCGGCCATGCAGCAGCTTCCGCGCCTCGCGGGCAATCGCCGCCGCGATTTCCTCTCCGGCCCGTTCGGCAAAGGAGGGGTCGAAAAGCCCGGTATTGATATTGTTGAAACGGCCGCCGGGGAAACGCGCCTTGCGAATGCCGCCCTCCAGCACGATTTCAAGCGGAAGCAGGAAGATCGTCTTGCCGCCCTGCCGGCCGCGAAGCGTCAGGAGCGCGCTGTCCTGCGTTTGTGCCCAGATGGAGCACCACCCAAAACCCTGATGCAGGGAATTGAGCGGATCGTTTTCCAGCCGCTTCCAATCGACATGGATGGTGGAAGCGTCATCGACGAGATCGACCGACAGACGGTCAGCGCCCCGCCGCTCGTTTTGCACGGCGGTCGGCGCTTGCTCGTCGCTGGTAAAGACCGGCCCCTCAGCCGCCATCCACTCTCTCCGGTTGTTTCGGTCGGACTATATCTTTGAGCGGCAAACAATCGGTTTATAAAATTGCGACCTTAAGGTGTCACGCGGTGGTCCCGCATCAGCCCTGTCTTTTTGGCCCGGCCATCCATTTGATGATCAGCATCGCGGGCAAAATCCACAAAATTCCTGTCAGCACGAAATAAGCGAGATGTACCCACCAGGGCGATTGCGCCAGTGCCGCCGATGCAATGGCCGTCGCCACCACGGCGTAAACGACGACGAGGCAGATGATGACGATGGTGCCGATAAGCGATCTGAGGCGAGGGTGCATGAAATCTTCCGTGATTGAACAGGTACATGACTATAGCGCCGCGACCGGATGCCGCAAACCCTGAGGCCTTGTTTTGTGGTGCCGGTTAGGGCTAATCAACATGGCTGTATGAAGGAGACTGAAAGATGAGTTCGAGCGGCATGACGATGGCCAATGGTTCCGCGGAAATGGTGGTGCAGGCTGCCCTGCAGAAGCAGGAGAAGGACCGCCGCCTGCTGCGCGTCTGGCTGCGCCTCGTGCTTTTCACACTCTTCTGTCTGGTGCTCGTTGGTGGCGCAACCCGCCTGACCGAATCCGGCCTGTCGATTACCGAATGGAAACCGATCCATGGCGCGATACCGCCGCTTTCTGTCGCGGAATGGGAAGAGGAGTTCCAGCTCTACAAGCGCATTCCGCAATATCAGGAAATCAACAAGGGCATGTCGCTCGACGAGTTCAAGACGATCTTCTGGTGGGAATGGGCGCATCGCCTGCTTGCCCGCGCCATCGGCCTCATCTTCGCTTTGCCGCTCGCCTTCTTCTGGCTGACAGGCCGCGTCGAAAAGCGCCTCCGGCTACCACTGGTCGGTCTACTGGCGCTTGGCGGCTTCCAGGGCTTCATCGGCTGGTGGATGGTCTCTTCCGGCCTCGTCAACCGCACGGATGTCTCGCAATATCGTCTTGCCACACATCTGACCATCGCCTGCCTCATCTTTGCGGGCTGCATGTGGATTTTGCGCGGCCTGTCCCATCATTCCCCCGAGGCCACCGACGAAAAGACGGGCAGGGGCTTTGCCGCGCTGTTGACGGTGCTCTGTCTCTTCCAGATCTATCTCGGCGCGTTGGTGGCGGGGTTGAATGCCGGCCTGTCCTATAATACGTGGCCGCTGATGGATGGTTCGCTGGTGCCGGGCGATCTCTTCCTGCAGCAGCCCTGGTGGATCAACCTCTTCGAAAACCCCAAGACGGTGCAGTTCATTCACCGCCTGGGCGCCTATACGCTGTTTGCCGCCACGCTGTGGCATATGGCATCGATGGCGCGCGCCTTGCCGGGTACGCCGCACGCCCGCCGCGCGGTGCTGTTCTTCCTGCTCGTCTGCATTCAGGCGGCGCTGGGAGTAACCACGCTGCTCATGCATGTGGATATTCATGTCGCGCTCGCCCATCAGGGCATGGCGCTGGTCGTGCTCGGTTTTGCGGTTGCCCACTGGCGCGGATTCATCGGAGAATATCCGCCGCCAGTTGCGGTTGAAGTCAGGGACTGAACTCGCTCAGAACTGTTTCAGGACGGCCTTAATGGTTGCCGCGACAGCGAGTTCGTTGTCGCGTTCTTCCGCATTTTCGTCCTCTTCATGCCACGCGGCAGAAAGGCAGCCATAGGCAAAGGCATATTGCAGCAATAGCCGTTCGTCCCGTTGGAGAGCCTTCGCAAAAATCGCCGCCATGGAGGCGATGCGCGCTTCGCTGCGGGTGAGGTCAAAACGGTCGAGCGGATTGGAGAACATGTTGGCGACATCGAGCGCCGCATCGCCGATCAGGCCAGCCGGATCGATGATGATCCAGCCGCGATCGCTGCGCATGATATTCTCATGGTGCAGGTCGCCATGCAGCGGCTTGATATCGCGCTGCTGGCCGATCAGTTCCTGCGCAAGCGCGGCGGCCTCGATATAGGCGCTGTCGATGCCGTCGGAACGATCCTGCTCGGCCTTGCGGAACAGACTTTCGAAATAGAGAGGCAGCGTCAGCAGACTTGAGGGCGGCGGCTGCTCGGACGGCTGGTGATATCGAAGCAGGACCTCCGCTGCGATTTCCGTGGTGGCATGATCGTCACCGTCTCGGAACAGCACGTCGCGCAGGGTCTCCGTGCCGGCATGTTCCATCAGAAGAATATCATCGGAGCGGTCAAGCAACTCCACGCAGCCGATCCCGGCGCGCCATTCGATGAAATCCGCGCCGCGAAGGCTGTCCGTCAATACTTTCTTCTTCAGAACCTTGGCGACCGCAAGGGAACCGTCATCGCGCACAAGCTCGTAGACCACCCCGGCAGGCGTATCCGCAATCTGCTTTACGGCCTCGATATTCCACGAGGCCGGAAAAGAGGGCGTGGTCATGGTCATGAGCAACGTCTCATGCAGAGAGCATCAGTTCCATGTTCTGCACGGCAGCACCGGAGGCACCCTTGCCGAGATTGTCGAGTAACGCGACGAGGTTGATATGCTCGCCGCCCTCGGTGCCGAAGACGAAGAGCTTCATCGTATCCTTGCCAGCCAATTCCTCGGCATCGATACGCGCCAACCCCTTGCTCTCGGCCAGAGGCACGACGCTGACGATATCCTGTCCAGCGTAATGGGCGGTGAGTGCCGCATGGATCGTTTCGATATCAGTGCCTTCCTTAAGGTCGGCGGCGAACAGCGGCACCTGGACGATCATGCCCTGCGGGAAGCGACCTACGGAGGGCGAAAACAGCGGCGCGCGGTCAAGCTGGCCGTGAATGGTCATTTCAGGCACATGCTTGTGCTTGAGCGTCAGGCCATAAAGGAAATTATTGGCACTGATGGCATCGTTGCGGCCCTGGTCTTCCATTTGCGCAATCATCTGCTTGCCGCCGCCAGTATAGCCGGAGACCGCATTGACGCTGACAGGATAACCGTCCGGCAGGAGGCCAGCGGCCCGCAGCGGGCGAATAAGGGCGATAGCACCGGTCGGATAGCAGCCGGGATTGGCGACGAGGCGGGCAGAGCGAACCTTCTCGCCCTGGTCCTTATCCATTTCGGCAAAACCGTAAGCCCAGTCCTGATGAACGCGATAAGCGGTGGAGGTATCGATGATGCGGACATTATTGTTGCCAGCTACCATGGAAACCGCTTCCCGGGACGCGTCGTCCGGCAGGCAGAGGATCGAAATGTCGGCGCTATTGAGCATATCCTCGCGCATCGCCGCATTGCGGCGCTCGGCTTCCGGAATGGACAGCAGCTCGATATCGCGGCGACCGGCAAGGCGCGTGCGGATCTGCAGACCCGTGGTGCCGTGTTCGCCATCGATGAAGATCTTCGCTGTCATGTCCTTGTCCTGACTTTTCAGAGGGTTGCGAGGGTAGTCGGAATCAGTTTGGCAAGTGCCGTCGTCGTTGTCAGCCAGCCTTGGCCAGCCGTTCGGCACGCAGGCCAAGCATATACATTGCAACGGTCGCTCCGGCAATGGCGGTAATATCCGCATGGTCGTAGGCGGGTGCCACCTCCACCACATCAGAGCCGCGAATATCGAGCTGGCCAAGCCCACGCAAAACGGAGAGAATTTTAGCGCTGGTCGGCCCGCCGGCGACGGGTGTGCCGGTTCCCGGCGCGAAGGCGGGATCGAGGCAATCGATATCGAAGGTGAGATAGGTGGGCATACCGCCCGTGTGCTTGACGATCAGCGAGGCGATATCGCTGGCCCGCATGTCCTCCACCTCGTAACCGTGGAGAATCCGGATGCCGAAATCGTCAGGCGCGTGGGTGCGGATGCCGATCTGGATCGAGCGGTCGGCATCGATCAGCCCGTCGCGCACGGCGCGGGCCACGAAGGAGCCGTGGTCGATGCGCTTGCCATCGTCGAACCATGTATCCTGATGCGCGTCGAACTGCACCAGCGCGAGTGGGCCGTGCTTGGCCACATGCGCTTTCAGCAATGGCCAGGTGATGAAATGATCGCCGCCGAGCGTCAGCAGGTAATCCGTCTTGGAGATGATCCTGCGCGCTTCCTTTTCGATCGTGTCAGGCGTTTTCCAGTGGTTGCCGTAGTCAAGCAGGCAGTCGCCATAATCAATGGTCGGCATATGGACGAAGAGATCGCGCGCGAAAGGATATTGCGGATCATTATCGAAAATCGCCGAAGCGCGGCGGATCGCCTGGGGCCCGAAACGTGCGCCGGGACGGTTGGAGGTCGCCGCGTCGAAGGGAATACCCCACACGGCAGTCGAAACGCCTTTGAGGTTCTTGGTATATTTGCGCCGCATGAAGGAGAGGACACCGGCATGGGTCGGGTCCGTGGCAGCCGATGTCAGGGACATTGCGGTAAAGGCATGGTCGATGGTTTTGGCCGGCATTGATCACCCCATTGCGATTTGCGCCGAGGTTGCTGTCTTCCCGATGAAAAAACAAGGGAGGAGGCCATGAAAAAAGGCGGAGCCGAAGCCCCGCCTTTCGAAGTTCTGAACGAACCGTTCCTGGAAGCGATTAGCGCTTCGAGAACTGGAACGAGCGGCGGGCCTTGGCCTTACCGTACTTCTTACGCTCGACAACGCGGCTGTCGCGGGTCAGGAAGCCACCCTTCTTCAGAACGGAGCGCAGGCCCGGTTCGAAGTAGGTGAGGGCCTTGGACAGGCCGTGACGAACGGCGCCGGCCTGACCGGACAGACCACCACCGGCAACGGTGGCGATGATGTCGAACTGACCCGTGCGGGCAGCGGCAACTATCGGCTGCTGGAGGATCATCTGCAGAACCGGACGTGCGAAATACGTGGTGAAATCGCGGCCGTTGATGATGATCTTGCCAGAACCCGCCTTGACCCATACGCGGGCTACGGCGTTCTTGCGCTTGCCGGTCGCGTAGGAGCGGCCGAGGGTATCAACCTTGCGGACATGCACGGGAGCCGAAGCTTCCGAAGCCGGGGCGAGGTCTTTCAGAGAGGAAAGATCGGCCATTATCAGGCGCTCCTTACGTTCTTCTTGTTGAGCGCGGCAACGTCGAGAACGACCGGCTGCTGTGCTTCGTGCGGGTGGTTGGAACCGGCGTAAACGCGCAGGTTCTTCATCTGACGACGGCCGAGCGGACCGCGCGGGATCATGCGCTCGACGGCCTTTTCAACGACGCGCTCCGGGAAGCGGCCTTCGATGATCTGGCGAGCCGTACGCTCCTTGATGCCACCCGGGTGACCGGTGTGCCAGTAGTACTTCTTGTCGGAATACTTCTTGCCGGTGAGGGCAACCTTTTCCGCATTGATAACGATGACGTTGTCGCCATCATCAACGTGGGGGGTGTAGGTAGCCTTGTGCTTGCCGCGCAGGCGGGTTGCAACGATGGTGGCGAGGCGACCAACAACGAGGCCTTCGGCGTCGATGATGACCCACTTCTTCTCCACCTCAGCGGGCTTCTGAACGAAAGTAGACATGAATTTCACTTTCTAACGTGGACCCGTCATCCTCTTCATGAAGAGCATACGGGCGTTTCTTGTTGCTTGGTTTGGTTGCCGATAAGGGCTACCGTAAATGACCCTATTCCGGCTGGAATCCGATCTGGCGCGCTTATACGGTGCGCGAACGAAAGCGTCAATATGATCGATTTTGGAGGTCGCAAAAATAATCAAGTAAAAACAAACGGTTGGTTATGGGGTATTATTTTACCCCATCATCTGACCTCGTTTTACCCTAGCCGCATCACCAGAACGCCCGCTGCAATGATGCCTCCGGCAAGGTAGCGCCAGATGCTGGCGCGTTCTTTCAGGATCACCACTGATATCACCAGCGCGAAAAGAATGGAGGTTTCCCGGAGTGCTGCGACGACGGCGACAGGCGCTTTGGTCATGGCGTAGAGCGCCAGCCCATAGGAGAGTATGGAGCCGCCGCCACCGATAAGGCCACGCCACCAGTTGCGCCGGACATGCTGGACGACGGGGCCGGCGCCCCGCTGGTAAAACGCGAAACCGAACAGCAGCACGGGTGGCAGCAGAGACATCCAGAGCGTGTATGAGATGGCGTTGCCGGAAAGCCTTGCGCCGACACCGTCGACGAAGGTGTAGGATGCAATCACGAAAGCGTTGAGCAGGGCGACCATGATCGCCTTTCCGCCCCCGCGCCTTGCCTCGAAAGCAAGCGTCAGGATCCCCGCGGAGATGACGCCGATGCCCGCAATCGCCAGCGGGCTCAAAATCTCGCTCAGGAACAGGCTGCTCGTCGCCGCCACGATCAAGGGTGCCACGCCGCGCATGACGGGATAGACAAGGCCGATGTCGCCGATCGTATAGGCGGCGGCGACAAGGCGGAAATAAGCGAATTGCAGGACGGCTGAGGCGATCAGGAAGGGAATGGCGACTGGCGAGGGAAACGGCAGGAAAGGCAGAAACGGCAGCGAACAGGCTGCAGCTCCCGCCGCAATCAACGAGGCGTCCAGCGATTTATCGGAACCGGATTTGACCAGCGCATTCCATCCGGCATGCAGCATTGCGCCCAGAAGCACCAGAATAAGAATGTCGAATGTCACAGTCAGAGACTCGCTCACGGGCTTTTCGGGCAATCTACAGCATTGGCCTCAGAAACTGGAAGTCATTTTCCGGACGGGCAGGTGTACGCTTTCAATCGCCTCGCCGAGGCCGTCCCCAATCCGGTGCCTACGGGCTTTGTTTTTATGGATTATGACACGCGTCAAATTTTTGATTTCTATGCGTCATGAAAAAACGAGATCCGATATCGCGCATGAGACACGCTTTCCTGCTTCTGATTTAATCCGGAAAATAACGTCTGATGCACGGCTTGCGGCTCTGCCTCGCGCTGCGGATTTCCTTGAAAAATGACCGAGCACACCATTTATCCCAGTTGTTGGTATTGCGCCTGGCGTTTCAAATGAGCGTGCGGGCGATTAAAATCGTATGATCATCAATGAAAATAAATTTCAGAATCCCCATCGAAACTCCACTATAACGTTGCAGACTTATCGAATGGTTGGTTTACGAAATAACTTTTTGAAAATTAGTCGCGGCTAAATAATCGGTGAACGGAATGAAAACAAACAGGAGACGAAGAGCGCATGAAATGCACGCTAATGTTGTTTCGGCCTGTTTCGATGGCCGTTCGGCGCAATTTTTGAAAAGTGGATGAAAATACTCAATACATCCGGTGTGTGCGCGATTTTGTGAAATCATTTTGCGTGGATGAAAACGGGGTTGCAGAGTGCCGATCCGGCGGAGATATTGATTTTTGCGCTTTCGGGGTTCCGGAGACGACCGGAGCGTCCCAGATGAGAATGGCATCGCATGAAACGGCGTGAAGGTTGCCGGCGCTGGAACCATGCGGGAGAGGGGAGGCTGGTGGGCATTGAAGCAACGCTCCAGACGCCTGCGCCTCTCTGGATCAGGTGGTATGCCAAAGGAATAAGTTGACATGCAGCATGATACTTACGAAGCGGATTACCTCAGGAAAATCCTGACGAATGTCGAAACCATCGCCCTGCTGGGAGCTTCGCCCAATCCGGATCGGCCGAGCCATGGCGTCATGCGCTTCCTGCTGTCCAAGGGCTATCGCGTGTTTCCGGTCAATCCGGGTCAGGCGGGCAAGGAGATACTGGGACAGGCGGTCTATGCCCGGCTGGCCGATATTCCCGAGGCTGTTGATTTGATCGATGTGTTTCGTGCGCCGGAATATCTTTCCGCGATTGTCGACGAGGCGATCTTGCTGCCGCAACGCCCAAAGGTGATCTGGGGTCAGCTATCCGTGCGTGACGATAATGCCGCCGCCAAGGCCGAGGCTTATGGCATTGACGTGGTGATGAACCGTTGCCCGGCAATTGAGTATCCGCGTCTCAATATCGCACGATAGTTGGTACGGATTGGGCTTATCATTTGGCGTCAAGGCATTATGATCCCTCCAGAATTCCATTGGAGGAAACATCATGCCGAGCAGCAATCCCGGTTTTTCGACGCTGGCCATCCATGCGGGCGCACAGCCTGATCCTACGACCGGCGCACGGGCGACACCCATCTATCAGACGACGGCCTACGCTTTCCGTGATGCGGATCATGCCGCCGCCCTGTTTGGGCTGAAAGAGTTCGGCAATATCTACACCCGCATCATGAACCCCACTCAGGCGGTTCTGGAAGAGCGTGTGGCCGCGCTTGAGGGTGGTACCGCAGCGCTTGCCGTCGCCTCCGGCCACGCCGCACAATTGCTGGTTTTTCATACGCTGCTGCAGTCCGGCGACAATTTCATCGCCGCCCGTCAGCTTTACGGCGGATCGATCAACCAGTTCGGCCACGCCTTCAAAGGTTTCGACTGGCAGGTTCGCTGGGCCGACGCCACCGATCCCGGCAGTTTCGAACAGCAGATCGATGAGCGCACGCGCGCCGTCTTCATAGAAAGCCTTGCAAATCCAGGCGGCACCTTTGTGGATATCGCCGCAATTGCCGAAGTTGCCCATCGGCACGGCCTGCCGCTGATCGTCGACAACACGATGGCAAGCCCATATCTGCTGCGACCGCTGGAACACGGTGCAGACATCGTACTGCACTCGCTGACGAAATTCCTCGGAGGCCACGGTAATTCCATGGGCGGCATCATCGTTGACGGCGGAACCTTCGACTGGTCGGCAACTGACCGGTTTCCGGCCTTGTCACAGCCCCGGCCCGAATATTCCGGCGTCGTGCTCCACCAGACTTTCGGCAATTTCGCCTTTGCCATCGCCTGCCGCGTGCTTGGCCTGCGCGATCTCGGCCCGGCGATTTCGCCCTTCAACGCCTTCCTTATTCTCACGGGAATTGAGACCCTGCCGCTGCGCGTTCAACGCCATTCAGACAATGCGCTTGCCGTCGCCAAATGGCTTAAGGCACATCCCAAGGTCGGCTGGGTGAATTATGCCGGCCTGGAGGAAAGCGACAATCACGCCCTCCAGCAGCGTTACTCGCCGAAGGGCGCGGGTTCGGTCTTTACATTTGGCGTCAAGGGCGGTTATGCGGCCGGCAAGGCACTGGTCGAAGGGCTGCAGCTATTCTCCCATCTCGCTAATATCGGTGACACGCGCTCGCTCGTCATCCACCCGGCTTCCACCACCCATGCCCAGCTGACGCCGGAACAGCAGACGGCGGCTGGCGCCGGTCCGGATGTGGTGCGTCTGTCCGTCGGAATCGAGGACGTTAACGACATCATTGCCGATCTTGAACAGTCGCTTGCAAAAGTCTGAGAGGTCGGCGTCGCGATGAGCAACCTACTGACATTCGAAGATGCTTCCCTCGAAGCAGAGCATGGTGCGCCAGCGCCGGAGCGATTGATCTCCGGCGACCCCAAATTCACCACATGGAATCTGGAGGAAGCGCCGGGCGGTATTTATGCCGGCATCTGGCAATCCACACCCGGAAAATGGCGTGTCGTCTATGACGAATGGGAATATTTCAGCATCCTCGAGGGCCATTCCATCCTGACCGAGGATGGCGGGCCCCCGCGTGACCTCAGACCGGGCGACAGGCTTGTGCTGCGGCCCGGCTTTACCGGCACCTGGGAAGTCGTGGAGACAACACGAAAAGACTATGTCATCAGGCTATGACGGCGGAAATCCGCTCGGTCACGCTATTGCTGGTCGAACGAGATGATGGATTGAAGGAGCCCGGGAAAACGGGCTTCCAAATCGTCGACACGAACGACGCTGATATTCTCGACACCCTGTTTGTGGGTTCGAATCAAGCCTGCCTCCCGCAGGATCCGCATATGGCTGGACAGGGTTGAACGCGGCATGTCCTGGCAGGGTGCTGCGGCACCACAATTCTGTCCGGTCTCGGAGCCCCATAATTTTCGGATGATGCCCATGCGTGCCGGTTCGCCAAGAGCGGCGAGCACGGCCGTGAGCGAAATGTCTTCGCGTGCGGGATGAAAAAACTGAGCCATGGACCGCCTCTAGCACATGGATTGACAAGCTTCAATATTTCAATAAAACCGAAATACCGAATTATGGTTATTCGGAAATTACGACATTCATGGAGTTTGCAATGTCTGGATTATTCAGTGGGCAGGTCGTGGTCGTCACCGGTGGATCGACTGGCATCGGCTTTTCCGTCGCGAGATTGGCTCTGGAAGGCGGAGCCTCCGCCGTTTACGTGACGGGCCGCAATACCGCCAATCTCGAGGCAGCGGTCGCCAGGCTCGGGCAGGGGGCGATCGGCTTCGCGTCCGATGTTGCCAAGCTCTCCGATCTGGAACGGCTCAAGGCGCGCATTGAAGCCGATGGCCGGAAGGTGGACGTGCTGGTCGCCAATGCCGGCATCGCCGAGAACAATGACCTCGGTGATACCCACGAGGCGCTGTACGACCGGATTTTCGACATCAACGTCAAGGGCGTATTCTACACCGTGCAGACATTGCTGCCGGTCCTGCGCGATGGCGGCTCGATCGTGCTCACCGGGTCGATCGTCGGCAACAAGGGCCTGGAGAGGTTGAGCGCCTATAATGCTTCCAAGGCGGCCGTTCGCTCATTCGCCCGCAGTTTTGCCAACGACCTCAAGGCGCGGGGCATCCGCGTCAATACGGTTAGCCCGGGCGTGACCCGCACGCCGATCATGGAAAACGGCCTGAAGCTCGATGAAGAAAAGATCGCCGGTTTCGAGGCCTATCTGAAGGATGCCGCGCCGATCGGCCGGATGGCCGACCCCGACGAGATCGCTGAGGCCGTTCTGTTTCTGGCCTCTTCAAAGGCCAGTTACATCACCGGCGTCGAGCTTTCGGTCGATGGCGGTCTGGCCCAGATTTAAGGCCTGCGCACGCTACCAGCTGAGATCGAGCCGCTCCAGCCCATGGAAATGATAGACATCCTTGACCCTGGGCGGCTCGGCAATTTTCAGGCGCGGCAGGCGTTTGAAAAGTAGTGGCAGGGCAAGGTTCAGTTCCAGTCTTGCCAATGGCGCGCCGATACAGAAATGGATGCCGGCGCCGAAGGAGACATTGGCGCCTTCGTTGCGCTCCGGCCGGAAGGTCAGTGGATCAGGGAATTTTGACGGATCGAGGTTGGCCGCAGCCAGGATCAGGCTCACCTTGTCGCCACGCTTGAACTGCACGCCGTCAATCTCGACCGGCTCCAGAACCCATCGCTGGAAGATGTGCACCGGCGCGCAGATCCGCAGGGTTTCCTCCACCGTGCGTTCCGTGGCGGCCTCGTCGCTGAACAAGGTCTGCGGCGATATCCCGCTCTCCAGAATGATACGCACGGAATTGCCGATCTGATGAACGGTCGCTTCATGGCCCGCGTTGAGCAGGACGATGGTGGTGGACACCAGCTCGTCGTCAGTCAGATATTGACCCTTGTGCTCGGTATGGATCATGTGGCTCAGCAGGTCGTCCTCAGGCTTGGCCCGCCGCTCGGCGATCACGCCGCGCACATAATCCGAAAATTCCTTCGCAGCCCTGTCGGCCAGAAGCTCGTCTTCCGGTGTGCGCTTGAACATGTACATGCCGACATAGGCATGCGACCACTTCAGCAGCTGCGGCCCCATTTCCTCGGGAATGCCGATCATCCGGGCGATCATCGTTACCGGGATGATATCGGCATAGGAGGAAAGCAGTTCCGTCTCGCCCTTCTCTTCGAAAGCGTCAATCAGCCGGTTGGCGAGTTCCTCGATCTCCGGCTTCATCTTGTCGACATGCCGTGACACGAAGGCGCGGTTGATCAGCGTGCGCAGCCGCGTATGCTCCGGCGGCTCCAGTTCCAGAAGCGAATGCTGCTCGGCCAGGTCGAAATGCTTCACATGCTCAAGCGGCTCTGGCAGGCCGATCTCTTCACGAGTTGCCACATGCAGGATCTGTCGTCCAAACCGGCGGTCGCGCAGTAGCGAGCTGACATGGTCATAAGAGGTGAAAAACCATTGCCGCTGCTCTTCCCAGTAGAAAGTGGGACATTCCGCGTGCAGGGCGGCGTAGACGGGGTTCGGATCGTTGTAAAAAGCCGGGTCGCGCGCATCGAGTGAAACGTGGCGGGTGGCGGAATCGATTTTGAGAAAGGGAAACGTCGCTGTCATGCTGATGGTTTATTCCGCGCTTGGCGCTTTGGGAAGGGCGGCAGGCGTTCCTTCATACGTCACCAAATGGTTACACCTTCACCGGCTGGCAATTGCGGATATCCGGTTCAGCGCCGCGACCTGCCGGTCGGCATTGTTATCCATAGGGTTTTCGTCACGGTCCGAGGCGGGCACGACGACATTGGCCGAATTTACGTGGATTACGGTCCGATTGCGCCCGGCTTTCTTTGCGGCATAAAGCGCTCGGTCGGCCTCGGTCATCATCACATTCAGCTCGGCGTCCTTGATCATCGCTTCGGATATGCCGACGCTGGTCGTCACCTTGATGGGTTCGCCGCGTGAGGTGATTTTCGAAAGAAGCAGATTGTTACGGATGGATTCGGCAAGCGTGACGGTGCTGGAGGGGCTTTCGACCTCCGCCACCAGCGCGAACTCCTCGCCGCCCATCCTCACGAAAAGGCCGCGGTCGCCGATCGCGCGTTGCGCGATTTGACAGAAATGCACGAGTACGGCGTCGCCGGACTGGTGGCCGTATCTGTCATTGATCTTCTTGAAATGGTCGATGTCGAAGAGAACAAGCGCCACATATCGGCTGGAGCCGTGTGAGCGCTTCTTGATGCGGTCGAACTCCTCCAGCAGACCACGCCGGTTAAGGACACCGGTGAGGTGATCGGTCATGGCGAGCCGGTGGAGACGAAGCTCCGTATCCTCCATGATGATCTTGGCGCTGATCATGATGATGGCCGTGAAGCCGAGCATGCCGGAAAAAGCGAGCGCCGATGTCAGCGGAATGGCGTTGGGCGCAGCCGCATTGGCCGGGATGACAATGGAGGCGACGACGGCGCCAGCAAAAGCCTGCAGGATCAGAATCGTCGCCAGAACTTTTCTGCTGCGCGACCTGCGCTCGCCATTTGCCAGAAGCACACCGGCGAGCATGAAATAGCCCGTGGCCGCACTGGCGTGATAAAGCAGGATCCGTGCCACCATGTTTTCTCGCACGGGTGGGACGAACATTCCGGCGATCCACAGGAGGGCCGGGATGGCAATCCAGCCAGCGAGCTTGCGCTTCTCCAGGGACAAGAGGCCCGCGAGCCAGAAGCCGAAGGCGGAAAGCGCCAGCGCGTTGCCGACCTGAATGGACAGGAAACTGGAAATATCTCCGCGAAACGCCACCATGACGGTGCCGAAGCCGGTGGCGAGAAAGCCGGCGGCGAAATAGAGATTGTGCCGGCGGGAAGGGCGGTGCAGCCACAGCGTTCCCAAAAGCACGGCAAGGGTGAACGTCTCCGCCGCCCATAGTAGCGTGCTCGTCTTTGCATCCAGCATTGCAAAATCCTATCTGCGCCATCATGCGGCAAAAGCGGAGAAGCTCGCACGACGTGCGTTATTCCCGCTGAATTGTTGAGCTGCCATTTCGCCCGGATAGGGCTGTTCGCCGATGGGAACCGAAATTCGTTTTTCAGTATCAGCAGCAAATACTAACGAGTTCTTGCTGGTTAGAAGTTATATCTGTGCATGAAGTACATTTTTTTGGTCCTCGCCAGTCTTGGTAAAAAATTGATGGCGGGGAGACAAATGGCTGCGGCCGGGACGAACGGGTGCAAAAGCCCGCCGCGGCCGGCCTCCGAAGCCCTGCAAACGCTGTTGAGCCGTTAAGGATATGCGGCTTCGTGTCTTGAAGTACGGGGCAGGGACACTCTATGTAGGGAGTATGAAGGTTAGAAGTGATTCCGGGGCGGTTTCCGCAACGGGCAGAGTTGACAAAGGACGGACATGAAAAATCCAGTTGATACCGCCATGGCTCTGGTGCCGATGGTCGTTGAGCAGACCAATCGCGGCGAACGCTCCTACGACATATTTTCCCGTCTTCTCAAGGAACGCATCATTTTCCTCACCGGCCCGGTGGAAGACCAGATGGCGTCGCTCGTCTGCGCGCAGCTGCTGTTCCTCGAGGCCGAGAACCCGAAGAAGGAAATTGCGCTCTACATCAATTCGCCAGGTGGCGTCGTGACCGCCGGCATGGCGATCTACGATACGATGCAGTTTATCCGCCCTGCGGTCTCCACGCTCTGCGTCGGCCAGGCTGCCTCCATGGGTTCGCTGCTTCTCGCTGCCGGTGAAAAGGGAATGCGTTTCGCCACCCCCAACGCACGCATCATGGTGCACCAGCCATCGGGCGGCTTCCAGGGCCAGGCTTCGGATATCGAACGCCACGCCCGCGACATCATCAAGATGAAGCGCCGCCTCAATGAAGTCTACGTGAAGCATACCGGCCGCACGCTCGAAGAGGTTGAAAAAACCCTTGATCGCGACCATTTCATGGATGCAGACGAGGCGAAGGACTGGGGCGTGATCGACAAGATTCTGACCTCGCGCCAGGAAATCGAAGGCGCCGTCGCGAATTGAGGCGCGACGCTTTTTGACGTTTGTTTGACCCCGCAAAAGTAATTTCGGGGCTTTCAACCGGAACAGAAAGCGATATTAGTATATATAAAGGCTATGTTGATTTTTTATGACGCGGCCTTTGGTTTAATGGGGAATTCGTTGCCGCCGGTTATCAGCTCCTGTATCTGATACGGTTAGTACCCCGGGAAACGAGGCGGATACGGCAATGCACCCCAAGGGCGGCCGTATCTGCGGGCGGTAAGTTGACCGCGATCCGTTTGACGGACCTGCGGCGTGCTGGAAGGAAAGAGATATGAGCAAAGTCAGCGGCAGCAACGGCGGCGACTCTAAGAATACACTCTATTGTTCATTCTGCGGCAAGAGCCAGCACGAAGTCCGGAAACTCATTGCCGGACCGACGGTATTCATCTGCGATGAATGCGTCGAATTGTGCATGGACATCATCCGCGAGGAGAACAAGACGTCTATGGTGAAGTCGCGCGAGGGTGTGCCCACCCCGCAGGACATCATCAAGATCCTCGACGAATACGTCATCGGCCAGAAGCAGGCGAAGAAAATCCTGTCCGTGGCCGTTCACAACCACTACAAGCGCCTCGCGCACGCCTCCAAGAATGGCGATGTCGAGCTGGCGAAGTCGAACATCATGCTCGTCGGCCCGACGGGCTGCGGCAAGACCTATCTTGCCCAGACGCTCGCCCGCATCATCGACGTTCCCTTCACCATGGCGGACGCAACGACGCTGACCGAAGCCGGTTATGTCGGCGAGGACGTGGAAAACATCATCCTGAAGCTGTTGCAGGCTGCGGATTACAATGTCGAGCGCGCCCAGCGCGGCATCGTCTATATCGACGAAGTCGACAAGATTTCCCGCAAGTCGGACAACCCGTCCATCACGCGCGACGTATCGGGCGAGGGCGTTCAGCAGGCGCTTCTGAAGATCATGGAAGGCACGGTCGCTTCCGTACCGCCGCAGGGCGGCCGCAAGCATCCGCAGCAGGAATTCCTGCAGGTGGATACGACCAACATCCTGTTCATCTGCGGCGGTGCTTTTGCCGGCCTCGACAAGATCATCTCGGCCCGTGGCGAAAAGACCTCGATCGGCTTCGGTGCGACCGTTAAGGCGGAAGACGACCGTCGTGTGGGCGAAGTGCTGCGCGAGCTGGAGCCGGAAGATCTGGTGAAGTTCGGCCTCATTCCGGAATTCATCGGCCGTCTGCCCGTCCTGGCGACGCTGGAAGACCTGGATGAAGATGCGCTGATCCAGATCCTGTCCGAGCCGAAGAACGCTCTGGTCAAGCAGTACCAGCGCCTGTTCGAGATGGAAGACGTCGAGCTGACCTTCCACGAGGACGCGCTGCGCGAAATCGCCCGCAAGGCGATCACCCGCAAGACCGGTGCCCGTGGCCTGCGCTCGATCATGGAAAAGATCCTGCTGGATACCATGTTCGAACTGCCGACGCTGGAGGGCGTGCGCGAAGTGGTCATTTCCAACGACGTCGTCAGCGGTGTCGCGCGTCCGCTCTACATCTATGCGGACCGTCAGGAAGAAAAGACCAACGTCTCGGCGTAATCGGCTGCTGTGATGTTTGATGAAATCAGAGGCCCGCATCCGTGCGGGCCTTTTCTATTAGATGGGCCTTACGAAACTTGCGGCTAACTTGACGAAGCCCGATTTTGCGTTTGGAGCGGATTGCGCTTTGCTGATAAAGTCTTACAACTGATTTGCAGCGCGATATGACGGAAATGTGAATTTCGTCGGCGACCCGGTTCCTGAGCCCTCGAGGATAACCGGAAATGTCGGTAGTATTAGCCAGCGCTGAGTTTTGTTGAATTTCACGGTCCTGCCGTCGCGTAAGGCCGTCTGCTCCGACGACTTGAAATCGGTGTTTCGAAACTCCACTTTCAGTCTCGAGAAATGAATATGCCGGACGCCCCCAAGACGCTCGGCAAAGTGTCCCGAAAGGGACCATGGAAAGGAAATGATATGACGAACATCACGTCTGCGGCATCTGGCGGTACCTATCCGGTACTTCCCCTGCGCGACATTGTCGTTTTCCCGCATATGATCGTTCCCCTGTTCGTCGGGCGGGAAAAATCCATCCGTGCGCTCGAGGAAGTCATGGGCTCCGACAAGCAGATCATGCTTGTTACCCAGATCAACGCCAGCGACGACGATCCGGCGCCTGAAGCCATCCACAAGGTCGGCACGGTCGCCAATGTCCTGCAGCTTCTGAAGCTTCCCGACGGCACCGTGAAGGTGCTGGTGGAAGGCAAGGGCCGCGCCCAGATCGACAGCTACACCGGTCGCGAGGATTTCTACGAAGCCTCGGCCACGCCTTTGCAGGAGCCTGCCGAAGATCCGGTCGAGATCGAGGCGCTCTCGCGTTCGGTCGTTTCGGAATTCGAGAGCTATGTGAAGCTCAACAAGAAGATTTCGCCCGAGGTTGTCGGCGCTGCCGGTCAGATCGATGATTACTCGAAGCTCGCCGACACGGTCGCTTCGCACCTGTCGATCAAGATCACCGAAAAGCAGGAAATGCTGGAAACCGTCAGCGTGAAGCAGCGGCTTGAAAAAGCGCTTGGCTTCATGGAAGGCGAGATTTCCGTTCTTCAGGTCGAAAAGCGCATCCGCTCGCGCGTAAAGCGCCAGATGGAGAAGACCCAGCGCGAATATTACCTGAACGAGCAGATGAAGGCGATCCAGAAGGAGCTCGGCGACGGCGAGGACGGCCGTGACGAGATGGCCGAGCTGGAAGAGCGCATCGCCAAGACAAAGCTTTCCAAGGAGGCCAAGGAAAAGGCCGAAGCGGAAATGAAGAAGCTGCGCCAGATGAGCCCGATGTCCGCGGAAGCGACCGTCGTGCGCAACTATCTGGACTGGCTGCTTGGTCTGCCCTGGGGCAAGAAGTCCAAGATCAAGGCGGACCTCAACAATGCCGAGAAGATCCTGGATCAGGACCATTTCGGTCTGGACAAGGTCAAGGAGCGTATCGTCGAGTATCTGGCCGTGCAGGCCCGTGCGACGAAGATCCGTGGCCCGATCCTGTGCCTCGTCGGCCCGCCCGGCGTCGGCAAGACCTCGCTCGCCAAGTCGATCGCCAAGGCGACCGGCCGCGAGTATGTGCGCATGGCGCTGGGTGGCGTTCGTGACGAAGCGGAAATCCGCGGTCACCGCCGCACCTATATCGGCTCCATGCCGGGCAAGATCGTCCAGTCGATGAAGAAGGCCAAGAAGGCAAACCCGCTCTTCCTGCTCGACGAAATCGACAAGATGGGCATGGATTTCCGTGGCGATCCGTCGTCGGCGCTGCTCGAGGTTCTCGATCCGGAACAGAACTCCACCTTCATGGATCACTACCTGGAAGTGGAATACGACCTGTCCGACGTGATGTTCGTGACCACGGCCAACACGCTGAACATTCCCGGCCCGCTGATGGACCGTATGGAAGTGATCCGCATCGCCGGTTACACGGAAGACGAAAAGCGCGAAATCGCAAAGCGTCACCTGCTGCCCAAGGCGATCAAGGAACATGCCCTGCGTCCGGAAGAATTCTCGGTCACCGATGATGCCCTGATGGTTGTCATCCAGCAGTACACCCGCGAGGCGGGCGTGCGCAGCTTCGAACGCGAGCTGATGAAGCTGGCGCGCAAGGCTGTCACCGAGATCATCAAGGGCAAGGTCAAGTCTGTTGAGGTTACCGCAGCAAACGTTCCGGATTATCTGGGCGTTCCGCGGTTCCGCCACGGTGAGGCTGAGCGCGAGGATCAGGTCGGTGTCGTCACGGGTCTGGCCTGGACGGAAGTCGGCGGTGAGCTGCTCACCATCGAAGGCGTGATGATGCCGGGCAAGGGCCGCATGACGGTTACCGGCAACCTCAAGGAAGTGATGAAGGAATCCATTTCGGCGGCGGCATCCTATGTCCGTTCGCGCGCCGTGGACTTCGGCATCGAGCCGCCGCGCTTCGACAAGAGCGACATCCACGTGCACGTTCCGGAAGGGGCAACCCCGAAGGACGGTCCGTCCGCCGGTGTCGCCATGGCAACCGCGATCGTCTCCATCATGACCGGTATTCCGGTCTCGAAGGACGTGGCGATGACAGGCGAGATCACGCTTCGTGGTCGCGTTCTGCCGATCGGTGGCCTGAAGGAAAAGCTGCTTGCAGCGCTTCGCGGCGGCATCAAGAAGGTGCTGATCCCGGAAGAAAACGCCAAGGATCTGGCGGAGATTCCGGACAATGTGAAGAACGAGATGGAAATCATTCCGGTGTCGCGCATGGGCGAGGTTATCAAGCACGCCCTCATCCGCCAGCCGGAGCCCATCGAGTGGGATGGCAGCATCGAGACGCCGGTGATCGCAACGGTCGAAGGCGTTGATGACGGCAGCCAGACCATCGCGCATTGAGACGCGTCGTCGCGAGGGCCGGAATCGGTGCTCGCGACAGGTCCTGCGTAGATTCAATGCGTTAGGCTTCACGACGAAGGTACGGCTTCAGGTCGGCGCAAGTGATGCGAAATTGGCACGATTATGGGGAAGGCCGGCAGAAATGTCGGCCTTTTTTGTGAAAAAAACCGCAGACCCCTTGTTTTTCAGGCGATTCCAGCGCTTTTGAGTTGCTGCGCGCGGATACGAACGTATTCTGCGCCGGCTTAATTTGAGTCGTTTCAAACCATTGAAAGGGGTGGAAACATGAACAAGAACGAGCTCGTCTCTGCTGTTGCCGAAAAGGCTGGTCTCACGAAGGCAGATGCTGCTTCCGCTGTTGATGCCGTATTCGAAACCGTACAGAGCGAACTGAAGAACGGTGGCGATATCCGCCTCGCCGGCTTTGGCAGCTTCTCCGTCAGCCGTCGTGAAGCCTCCAAGGGCCGTAACCCTTCCACGGGTGCTGAAGTCGATATCCCGGCTCGCAACGTTCCGAAGTTCTCCGCAGGCAAGGGCCTGAAGGACGCCGTCAACTCGTAAGGTTTCCGGAAAGCCGTAACGCCCGCGGCGGGCGGCGGCTTTTCAGGTTCACGAGGAAGCATGTTTTGACGCGCTCACGCCATCAACCGGTCTAAGGAGCGTGCCTTTCGAAAGTTCTTTCGGGCGGCGCCGTTTATGCCGAATGGTATGGAATGAAAGTCGGGCGTGCCTGTGTAGCCTCCATCCGGACACACGGCGTTTCGATATACGGAATATGCGCATAAACACGAAAGCCCGGCCTTTGCGGCCGGGCTTTTTGATTCCGGGCCATGAAGTGTCATGCCACTGTCATGTCCGTGACGCAGAAGCCTTGGGATATTTCTGAACCCAAGGGGGATAAAATGGCGTTCCGATTTTCTCAGATGGCCCTGACCGCGGCTCTACTTACATCTGCAGCCTTTCCGGCGGCCGCAGAGCCGGTTTTTAACCGCATTGCTTCTTTCCCGGTAGCGAAGAACCTGCCCGCGGACAAGGACGCCAAGTCCGTGACCTCGGCTGAAATCATCACCGCCAGCGAAGACGGTAAGACGCTGATCTATTCGGACAGCCCGCTCGGGGGCATTGGCTTCATCGACATCACCGATGCCAAGGCTCCCAAGGCCGGCGGCGCATTGCTGCTGGAAGGTGAGCCGACCTCCGTTGCCGTGGCCGGTCTCAAGGTTCTCGCCGGCGTCAATACCTCGGAAAACCGCGCCAAGCCCTCCGGCAAGCTCGTGACTGTCGATATCGCTGCCAAGAAGATCGAGGCGAGCTGTGATCTCGGCGGTCAACCGGATTCAGTCGCGGTGTCTCCGGATAAAACCTTTGCCGCCATCGCTATCGAAAACGAACGTGATGAAGAGGTGAACGAAGGCGCCCTGCCGCAGATGCCAGCCGGTTATCTCGTCACTGTCGGCCTGAAGGACGGCGTTGCCGACTGCGCGACGCTGAAGAAGATCGACGTTACCGGTCTCGCCGAGATTTCCCCTGAGGATCCGGAACCGGAATTCGTCTCGATCAATGCCAATGGCGAGATCGCTCTGACGCTGCAGGAAAACAACCATATCGTCATCATCGACGGCAAGACCGGCACGGTGAAGACGCATTTCTCTGCCGGCACCGTCAATCTGGAAGGCATCGACACCAAGACCGATGGCCAGCTGAAATTCACTGACAAGCAGGAAGGCCGCAAGCGCGAACCTGATGCCGTCAAGTGGCTGGACAATGACCGTATCGTCATCGCCAATGAAGGCGACTGGCAGGGCGGTGCACGCGGCTTCACCATTTTCGACAAGACTGGCAAGCTTCTCTATGAGGCTGGCGCTTCGCTCGAGCACGCGGTAGCGGCCATTGGCCACTATCCGGAAAAGCGCTCCAAGGCAAAGGGCATAGAGCCGGAGGGTCTGGAAACGGCGACCTTCGATGGCCAAAAGTACTTCTTCGTCCTCGCCGAGCGCGCCTCGATTGCCGCTGTTTACAAGGATACCGGCGCAGAGCCGCAGCTCACGCAGCTCCTGCCTTCGGGCATTTCGCCGGAAGGCGCTGTCGCCATCCCCGCGCGCAACCTCTTCGTCACGGCCAATGAGGCTGATCTGGTGGAAGACGGCGGCGCCCGCTCGCATGTCATGATCTATGAACGCGCCGAGGGCGAGCTGGCCTATCCGCAGCTGGTATCCGCCACCGTCGATGGTGCGCCTATCGGCTGGGGCGCTCTTTCGGGTCTGGTAGGCGATGCCGAGAAGCCAGGCATCCTCTATGCCGTGTCCGACTCGGTCTATGGTAACCAGCCGTCGATCTACACCATCGACGCGACCAAGAAGCCCGCCACCATCACCAGCGCGCTGCGTGTCAGGCGCGACGGCATTGCCGCGCAGAAGCTTGACATCGAAGGCATCACGCTGGATGGCAAGGGCGGGTTCTGGCTGGCCTCCGAAGGCGACAGCGCCAAGCTTGTTCCGCATGCGCTCTACAACGTCAATGCCAAGGGTGAAATCAAGGCCGAAATCGCCTTGCCAAAGGAACTGCTCGCCGGCGATACCCGCTTCGGTTTCGAAGGCGTTACCATGATCGGCAAGGGCGATGACGCGACGCTGTGGATGGCCGTGCAGCGCGAATGGGGCACGGACGAGAAGGGCTTCGTCAAGCTCGTCTCCTATAATCCGAAGTCCAAGGAATGGGGCGCCGTGCGCTACCCGCTCGATAAGACCGAAGCCGGTTGGGTCGGCCTGTCCGAAATCACCGCACAGGGCGACAATGTCTATATCGTCGAGCGCGACAACCAGATCGGTGACAAGGCCAAGATCAAGAAGCTCTACCGCGTGGCGATTGCTGACCTGAAGCCGGGCAAGATCGGTGGCGAATTGCCGCTGGTCACCAAGCAGGAGGCCCATGACTTCCTGCCAGACCTCAAGGCCCAGACCAACGGCTATGTCGTCGACAAGCTGGAAGGCTTCACCTTCGACAAGGCGGGAACGGCCTATGCCGTGACCGATAATGACGGCGTCGATGATTCTTCCGGCGAGACGCTATTCTTCAAGGTCGAGATGAAGGCGATCAACTGATTGCACACGACAGCGCCGCAACGGAAAAAGCCGGGCATAGCCCGGCTTTTTTAATGCGGTATGGGTCTGAATGCCGGGCGTTTATACGATACGTCATATGCAAGCCCTCAAAAGGCATTGCCGCTTCGCATCGGTGATCGAAAGTTCTCTCCGGAGGTCGTCCGGGATAATGGTGCGATCCCAGCGCCCGGATCACCGCCCCATGGAATTCTTGTTTTTGGAAATATCTGGTTTCTCCGAATCCTGCTGGACCCAGCGGAAAAAAATGTAAACAGGCAGCGCAATAAGCGCGAGTGTAACAAACGCGTCGAGTGACATGGTTTCATCCATCAGTTCCACCGCTCATCATGAAACGGCCTGAAAACAATGCCCGAAATCTCTTTAAAAATTCTAAATCTGCTTATTTTTCGGTATGTTGCGGGGTGAAACAGGGGTGGCTGCGGCTGTGCGAATCTGAAACGAAAGTCCCGGTTTGGCACGGCGCGGCAACTGGGAAATGTGATTCTACACCGCAGTAGCGCGCGACCATGGCCCCTTCCATGCCACCGAGGGCAGGGGCTGCGCATCGAAGCCAAGCATACATGGTGAAGCGCAACCGCGTACGGGTCAAACCGCAATCGGCAAGGGTTCTTTAAATCACTGTGAGAAGGAATGGTGGGCGATGAGAGACTCGAACTCCCGACATCCTCGGTGTAAACGAGGCGCTCTACCAACTGAGCTAATCGCCCTTCGCGTCTTGCGGATCATGTCCGCCGCGTCGGTGGCCGTGATGTATTCGGATCGGAAAAAAACCGCAAGGGCTTTTGTGAAGTTTTTTTGTTTTTTTTCGGGGAGGTTTTTCCCTCCGCCGAAGGGGAGGGGTAAAAAGCCGGGAACTGCGGGCTTTTTGGTAAATTCAGAAACCAATGACGTCATGACGGCCCGTAGAAATGACGTTGATAAAGCGGCTGGCTGTGGACAAGTTTTTTGTTTTCGTTGGGAAAAGCCCGCAAAACAGGGCATTTGCCGGAGCGTCGATAAAAGGCCCCAGGGTTTTTCCTGATCAAAATGAAAAAGCTTATTCTTTTGTCGTGAAACCTGCTTGACACCCCCGCACGAACGCCGTAGTTAGCCGCTCAACGAACAGCCGAGGCTGGTTCGTACGGCGGAACCAAGGTTCTGTCGGTCAGGATAAGCGGGTGTAGCTCAGTTGGTTAGAGTGCCGGCCTGTCACGCCGGAGGTCGCGGGTTCGAGCCCCGTCACTCGCGCCATCCTGTTCCTCGGAAAAAACGCAGATGAATGTCTGTGGAGCGCGGGTGTAGCTCAGTCGGTTAGAGTGCCGGCCTGTCACGCCGGAGGTCGCGGGTTCGAGCCCCGTCACTCGCGCCATTTCTCCTTCTTGAAATGTCTCCATCTGAACAATCAATGCGCGGTCTGCGCGGCTTTGTCTTCAGCGATTCCGGTCTCTGATTCCGGCCGTTTCCCGCGGGATTTTTCCTGCTTTTATTAGTCAAGTTTCGATTTCCCGATATCGTCACTTCGCCAACGTTTGGGCGTAAAAATCGTGTGACTTTTTTGCGGTTGCGTCCTTCAATCGATTATTATTGTATTTGAGGGGCTTAGGTCGGAAATGTGGCCCAAATTTGCGTCAATTCCGGCAATATTGTTGCCAATCAATGCGGCAGGTGTCTTGAAATGGTGCCTAAACTCTTGCAGAGAGGGCGCGGCTGCGCTAACCACTTTGGCGTTGCAACATATTTGTCCGCTCTTTGAGACTAAGGTCACAAAGGCAGGCCCGGCACCCGGCCGGGCAGGGAAGAGACCATGACTGAACTCCTCAGTTCCTACATTCCGATCGCAATATTCATCGGTATCGCTCTTGTCATCGGCCTGGCGCTTCTGATCGCGCCTTTCGCTGTCGCTTACAAGGCGCCGGACCCGGAAAAGCTCTCTGCTTTCGAGTGCGGTTTCAACGCCTTCGACGATGCCCGCATGAAGTTCGATATCCGCTTTTATCTGGTGTCGATTCTGTTCATCATCTTTGACCTCGAAGTCGCGTTCCTGTTCCCATGGGCGGTGTCTTTCGGTGAGATGGGCTGGTTCGGTTTCTGGTCGATGATGGTGTTCCTCCTCGTTCTCACCATCGGCTTTATCTATGAGTGGAAGAAGGGAGCGCTGGAATGGGCATGAGCCAGAACAACAGCACGCTCGTCGCGCCGCAGCCGAAGGGGATCATCGATCCCTCGACCGGCAAGCCGGTTGGCAGCAACGATGCCTACTTCACGGAAATCAATGACGAGCTGGCCGACAAGGGCTTCCTCGTCACCTCGACTGACGAACTGATCACCTGGGCCCGTACCGGCTCGCTGATGTGGATGCAGTTCGGTCTCGCCTGCTGCGCCGTCGAAGGACTGATGCAGGCTTCCGGTCCGCGTTATGACATGGAGCGCTTCGGTGTCGCCCCGCGCGCCTCGCCGCGCCAGTCGGACGTGATGATCGTCGCTGGCACGCTGACCAACAAGATGGCTCCGGCTCTGCGTAAGGTCTATGACCAGATGCCTGAGCCGCGTTACGTCATCTCCATGGGTTCCTGCGCCAATGGCGGCGGTTACTACCATTATTCCTACGCCGTCGTGCGCGGCTGCGATCGCGTCGTGCCGGTGGATATCTACGTTCCGGGCTGTCCCCCCACGGCTGAAGCGCTGCTTTACGGCGTGCTTCTGCTGCAGAAAAAGATCCGGCGTACCGGTACGATCGAGCGCTAAGGGCAAAGGACGGATTTAGAATGAGCGAAGCTCTCAACGATCTTGCTGCTTACGTTAAGGAAGCGCGCGGTTCACTCGTGGTGTCGGCCGATATCGCCTATGGCGAGCTGACGCTGAACACGACGCCTGAAAGCGTAATCGCGCTTCTGACCTTCCTGCGCGACGATGTGCAGTGCGGATTCGTCAATATCATCGATATCTGCGGTGTTGACTGGCCGCAGCGCGAAAAGCGTTTCGATGTCGTTTATCACCTGCTGTCGCCGCGCCAGAATCTGCGCGTCCGCGTCAAGCTGCAGGTGGAGGAGGACGAGGGCGTTCCTTCTGCGACCTCCGTCTACATGGGTGCGGAATGGTTCGAGCGTGAAGCTTGGGACATGTATGGCATTCCGTTTGAGGGCCATGCGGACCTTCGCCGCATTCTCACCGATTACGGTTTCGAAGGCCACCCGCTGCGCAAGGATTTCCCGGTTACCGGGTTTGTTGAAGTGCGTTACGATGACGTTCTGAAGCGCGTGCTTTATGAGCCGGTCGAGCTGAAGCAGGAATTCCGTAACTTCGACTTCCTTTCCCCTTGGGAAGGGACCGATTACGTTCTTCCTGGCGACGAAAAGGCCAAGCAATGAGCCAGGTCTCCGCGACAGAGCATGGGCAATGTCTTTGCGGCGCCGTCGGCCTTGAGGCCGTCATCGGCGCCCGCGAATTCGGCGTTTGCCATTGCTCCATGTGCCGCCGCTGGTCCGGCGGCGCGTTTCTGGCTGTCGAATGCGCTGATATCTCCGTCGAAAACGAAGAGAGCCTCGGCGTCTATTCCTCGTCGGAGTGGGGCGAGCGCTGCTTCTGCAAGAATTGCGGCAGCACGCTGATGTGGCGTTCCAAGGATGGCAAGCATTTTGCCGTGTCGCTGCAGGCTTTTGACAACCCTTCCAGTTTCAGGTTCGCGTCGCAGATTTTTACGGATGAAAAGCCTTCGAGCTATTCCTTCGCTGAGATCACGCAGAACATGACCGGCCCCGAATTCATCGCCATGATCACCTCGGCGGAGCACTAGAATGACTGAGCATAACGTCCGCAACTTCACGATCAACTTCGGTCCGGAACATCCCTCCGCGCACGGCGTGCTGCGTCTGGTTCTGGAACTGGACGGCGAAATCGTCGAGCGCGTTGATCCGCATATCGGTCTTCTGCATCGCGGAACCGAAAAGCTGATCGAGACGAAGACCTATCTGCAGGCCGTTCCTTACTTCGATCGTCTCGACTACGTCGCGCCGATGAACCAGGAGCACGCTTTCGCGCTCGCCGTCGAAAAGCTGCTCGGCCTCGAAATCCCGATGCGCGGCCAGCTGATCCGCGTTCTCTATTCGGAAATCGGCCGCATCCTCTCGCACATCATGAACGTGACCACGCAGGCCATGGACGTGGGCGCGATGACGCCGCCGGTCTGGGGCTTCGAAGAGCGCGAAAAGCTGATGGTGTTTTATGAGCGCGCCTGTGGCGCGCGCATGCACTCGGCCTATTTCCGTCCGGGCGGCGTTCACCAGGACCTGCCGCCGGAACTGGTTGACGATATCGGCAAGTGGTGCGATCCCTTCATCACCGTCCTCGACAATATCGAGGGCCTCCTGACGGATAACCGCATCTATAAGCAGCGTAACGTCGATATCGGCGTCGTCTCGCTGGAAGATGCCTTTGCCTGGGGCTTTACGGGCGTGATGGTGCGTGGTTCCGGCGCTGCCTGGGATTTGCGTCGTTCGCAGCCTTATGAGTGCTATTCCGATCTGGAATTCGACATCCCTGTTGGCAAGAACGGCGACTGCTATGATCGTTACCTGATCCGCATGCAGGAAATGCGCGAATCCGTGAAGATCATGAAGCAGTGCGTCGAGCTTTTGTCCGGCAAGCACCGCATCGGCCCGGTCTCCTCGCTGGATGGCAAGGTGGTTCCGCCCAAGCGCGCTGAGATGAAGCGTTCGATGGAAGCGCTGATCCACCACTTCAAGCTCTACACCGAAGGTTACCACGTTCCCGCTGGCGAAGTTTACGCCGCCGTCGAAGCGCCAAAGGGCGAGTTCGGCGTTTATGTGGTTGCCGATGGTTCCAACAAGCCTTACCGCTGCAAGATCCGCGCTCCGGGCTATGCCCATCTGCAGGCCATGGATTTTCTGTGCAAGGGCCATCAGCTTGCCGACGTTACAGCCGTGCTCGGCTCTCTCGACATCGTGTTCGGGGAGGTCGACCGCTGATGCGTCTGCCGCTGGCCATTCCGGCTTTTCTCGCAGCGATGTCCACCCCCGTTTTCGCCCAGACGGCGACGGACGAGGGCGGTGTATCGTTGGCGAGCGGCGGCTCCTCGACCATCAAGCAGCTTCTGTCGTCGGGATACGAGATAAAGGCCTCGGTTCCCAATGGCAGCAAGTTCATTGTGTTCATGCAAAAAGACAAGGCGGCTTATGCCTGCGAATTCGTCACGGTGGCGAGATCGCGGTGTGAGACGTTAAACTGAAAAGGCGTGAGGAAGTATGTCCGTTCGTCGACTAGCCGAAGATCAGTTCCAGCCCGTGGCATTTGCCTTCAACGCGGAAAACACCGCATGGGCTGAAAAGACGATCAATAAATACCCCGAGGGACGCCAGCAATCAGCGGTCATCCCGCTGCTCATGCGTGCCCAGGAGCAGGATGGCTGGGTTACCCGCGCCGCCATTGAAAAAGTCGCAGACATGCTGGACATGGCCTATATCCGTGTTCTTGAGGTCGCGACCTTCTATACGCAGTTCCAGCTGAAGCCGGTCGGCACGCGTGCCCACGTTCAGGTCTGCGGCACCACGCCCTGCATGCTGCGCGGCTCCGAAGCGCTGATGGATGTCTGCCGCAAGAAGATCCATCACGATCCGCTGCACACCAATGAGAGCGGCACGCTTTCCTGGGAAGAGGTGGAATGTCAGGGCGCCTGCGTCAACGCGCCGATGGTCATCATCTTCAAGGATGCCTATGAAGACCTGACGCCCGAGCGTCTGGAAGAGATCATCGATGCTTTCGAGGCAGGCAAGGGCGACACCGTCAAGACAGGCCCCCAGATCGACCGTCACCAGTCCGTCCCCGTTGGCGGCCTGACGACCCTGACGGAAGAGATCAAGCCTGACCGTTCCAATCTCGACAAGCCGGCTGAAGTGCCAGCGGATGCCGCACAGGTTCCGCCGTCCAACGCCGCCAAGCCGAAGACGGATGCGCCGGAAACCGATCCGAAGCTGAAGACGCCGGCCAACGAGCCCAAGGCTGCTGCTGAAAACGCAAAGGCTGGCGAAAAGGAATCGGTCGGCAAGGAAGCGGCAGCATCAAAGCCGTCGCTGGATTCCGCGGATCGTCCGGCAGGCATCGAAAAGCCAGCTGCCCCTGATGACCTGAAGCTCATTTCCGGCGTCGGCCCCAAGATTGAGGGTACGCTGAACGAGCTCGGCATCTTCACCTATGCGCAGATCGCCGGCTGGAAGCAGGCCGAATGCGACTGGGTCGATGGATATCTGAATTTCAAGGGCCGTATCGGCCGTGATGACTGGGTCAAGCAGGCCGAGGCGCTCGCCAAGGGTGGCGAAGCCGAGTATATCAGGGTCTTCGGCAAGAAGCCGCGGTAAGAGGTGAAGCATGTTAAAAGATCAGGATCGCATCTTTACCAATCTCTACGGCCTCAAGGACAAATCCCTGAAAGGCGTGCTGGCGCGCGGCCACTGGGACGGCACCAAGCAGATCATCGAAAAGGGTCGTGACTGGATCATCAACGAGATGAAGGCTTCGGGCCTTCGCGGTCGCGGCGGCGCTGGCTTCCCGACGGGTCTCAAGTGGTCCTTCATGCCGAAGGAAAATGACGGCCGTCCTCATTATCTCGTCGTTAACGCCGATGAATCCGAGCCCGGCACCTGCAAGGACCGCGAAATCCTGCGCAACGATCCGCACACGCTGATCGAAGGCTGCGTGATCGCCGGTTTCGCCATGGGCGCGCACACCGCTTACATCTATGTTCGCGGCGAATATATGCGCGAACGTGAGGCTCTTCAGGCGGCCATCGACGAATGTTACGATGCCGGTCTGCTCGGCGGTAACAACAAGAATGGCTGGGATTTCGACATCTACGTGCATCACGGCGCGGGCGCCTATATCTGCGGCGAAGAGACGGCACTGCTCGAAAGCCTTGAAGGCAAAAAGGGCCAGCCGCGTCTGAAGCCGCCGTTCCCGGCCAATATGGGTCTTTACGGCTGCCCGACGACTGTCAACAACGTTGAATCGATCGCGGTTGCCCCGACCATTCTGCGCCGCGGCGCTGCCTGGTTCTCGTCCATCGGCCGTCCCAACAACGTCGGCACCAAGCTGTTCATGGTCTCCGGCCATGTCGAACGTCCCTGCACATTCGAAGACGCGCTGGGCCTGTCCTTCCGCGAGCTGATCGAGCACCATTGCGGTGGCATTCGTGGCGGCTGGGACAATCTGCTCGGCGTCATCCCCGGCGGCGCATCGTGCCCCATCGTTCGCGGTGAGGACATGAAGGACGCCATCATGGATTTCGACGGCATGCGCGAAGTGAAATCCTCCTTCGGCACCGGCGGCATGATCGTCATGGACAAGTCCACCGACGTCATCAAGGCAATTGCCCGCATCGCTGCCTTCTTCAAGCATGAAAGCTGCGGCCAGTGCACGCCGTGCCGTGAAGGCACGGGCTGGATGTGGCGCGTGCTGGAACGCATGGTCAAGGGTAACGCGCAGAAGCGCGAAATCGACATGCTGTTCGAAGTGACGAAGCAGATCGAAGGCCACACCATCTGTGCGCTCGGCGACGCCGCCGCATGGCCGGTACAGGCGCTGATCCGCAATTTCCGTCCGGAAATCGAAAAGCGCATCGACCAATATACCTACAGGGCCATGGATGATGGCGCTGTTCTGGAAGCCGCTGAATAAGCGTTGAGGCTTCGAGCGGAGCCGGAATTTCCGGCCTCGCGACACCATGAAGCGCCTGGCAGACATCATCAGTGCCGGGCGTGATTAAGGATTTGTTGCGGACCGTGTGAGACATGGGACGAACAGGCAACAGGACGTAAGTAGAACCATGGCAAAGCTCAAGGTTGACGGTAAAGAGATCGAGGTTCCGGATCATTTCACGCTGTTGCAGGCGTGCGAGGAGGCTGGCGCCGAAGTTCCGCGCTTTTGTTTTCATGAGCGCTTGTCGGTCGCGGGTAACTGCCGCATGTGTCTCATCGAGGTAAAGGGCGGACCGCCGAAGCCGGCCGCTTCCTGCGCCATGGGCGTGCGCGACGTTCGCGGCGGCCCGAACGGCGAATTGCCTGAGGTTTTCACCAACACGCCGATGGTCAAGAAGGCCCGCGAAGGCGTGATGGAGTTCCTGCTCATCAACCATCCGCTGGATTGCCCGATCTGCGACCAGGGCGGCGAATGCGACCTGCAGGACCAGGCCATGGCCTTCGGTATCGCCGGTTCGCGTTACGCGGAAAACAAGCGCGCGGTTGAAGACAAATATATCGGACCGCTCGTCAAGACGGTCATGAACCGCTGCATCCACTGCACGCGCTGCGTCCGTTTCACCACGGAAGTGGCCGGCATTGCCGAACTCGGCCTCATCGGCCGTGGCGAAGATGCCGAAATCACCACCTATCTCGAGCAGGCGATGACCTCGGAGCTGCAGGGCAACGTCGTTGACCTTTGCCCCGTCGGCGCGCTCACCTCCAAGCCTTTCGCCTTCACGGCCCGTCCGTGGGAACTGAACAAGACCGAAACCATCGACGTGATGGATGCGCTCGGTTCGGCCATCCGCGTCGATACCCGCGGCCGCGAAGTCATGCGTGTCATGCCGCGTGTCAACGAGGCCATCAACGAAGAGTGGATTTCCGACAAGAGCCGCTTCATCTGGGATGGCCTGAAGACTCAGCGCCTCGACCGGCCTTACGTCCGCAAGGATGGCCGCCTGCAGCCCGCAACCTGGGGCGAAGCCTTCGGTGCGATCAAGCAGGCTGTGGCTGCGACCTCAGGCAACAAGATCGGCGCGATTGCCGGCGATCTGTCGTCCGTCGAAGAAATGTTCGCGCTGAAGTCGCTTCTCGCTTCGCTCGGCTCGGCCAATGTTGATTGCCGCCAGGATGGCGCAGCGCTTGACCCGTCGCTCGGCCGCGCCAGCTACCTGTTCAATTCCACCATCGAAGGTATCGAACAGGCGGACGCCCTGCTGATCGTTGGCTCCAACCCGCGTTACGAAGCAGCTGTCCTCAACGCCCGCATCCGCAAGCGCTGGCGTCGCGGCGGTTTCCCGATCGGTGTGATCGGTGAAGCCGGTGAGCTGCGTTACAATTACGAATATCTCGGCTCGGGCGCTGAAACACTGTCCGATCTCGCCAATGGTTCGCACAGCTTCGTTGACAAGCTGAAGTCCGCCAAGAATCCGCTGATCATCATCGGTCAGGGCGCATTGTCCCGTGCTGATGGCGCTGCCGTTCTTGCCGCCGCTGCCAAGCTCGCGACCTCCGTCGGCGCTGTCACCGAAGAGTGGAATGGCTTCTCGGTCCTGCACACTGCCGCTGCCCGCGTTGGTGGTCTCGATATCGGCTTCGTGCCGGGGGAGGGCGGTGTTGCTGCAGCAGACATGGTCGCCTCGATGGATGTTCTCTTCCTGCTCGGCGCCGATGAACTCGACCTGTCGAATAAGGGCGCGAAGTTCACCGTCTATATCGGCAGCCATGGCGATCAGGGTGCAATGAACGCCGACGTCATCCTTCCGGGTGCGGCCTATACCGAGAAGTCCGGTATCTGGGTCAACACCGAAGGCCGCGTCCAGCTTGGCAACCGTGCCGGTTTCGCACCGGGCGAGGCCCGCGAAGACTGGGCAATCCTGCGTGCGCTGTCCGACGTCCTCGGCAAGAAGCTGCCGTTCGATTCGCTGTCCGCCCTGCGCGGCCAGCTCTACGTCGCTCATCCGCATCTGGCGGAAACCGACGAGATCGTTGCCGGCAAGGCTTCGGATATCGAGGCTCTGGCTGCTAAAACCGGCTCGCTCGTGAAGTCGGCGTTTGCTTCGCCGGTAAAAGACTTTTATTTGACGAACCCGATTGCGCGCGCCTCTGCCGTCATGGCCGAGTGCTCCGCATTGGCCCGCAACAATTTCCAGGCTGCGGCAGAGTAAGGGTAGGGGATTATGGAATCGTTTTTCTGGAGCTACGTCTGGCCCGCGCTGATCATGGTCGGCCAGTCCCTGCTGCTTCTCGTTTGCCTTCTGGTGGCCATCGCCTTCCTGCTGCTTGCAGACCGCAAGGTCTGGGCGGCCGTACAGCTGCGCCGTGGTCCGAACGTCGTTGGTCCCTTCGGTCTTTTCCAGTCCTTCGCTGACCTCTTGAAGTTCATCCTGAAGGAGCCCGTCATTCCGGCCGGCGCCAACAAGGCGGTCTTCCTGCTGGCGCCGCTGGTTGCCGTGACGCTGGCGCTCGCCACCTATGCCGTCATTCCCTTCAATGAAGGCTGGGTCGTCGCCAATATCAATGTCGGCATTCTCTACATCTTCGCGATCTCGTCGCTTGAAGTGTACGGCATCATTATGGGCGGCTGGGCTTCGAACTCGAAATATCCGTTCCTCGGCGCGCTGCGTTCGGCGGCACAGATGGTGTCCTACGAAGTCTCGATCGGTCTCGTCATCGTCACCGTTCTGCTTTGCGTTGGTTCGCTGAACCTCACGGATATCGTTCTGGCGCAGCGTACCGGCCTCGGCACCATGCTCGGCCTGCCGGCATCGTTCCTTGACTGGCACTGGCTGTCGCTGTTCCCGATGTTCATCGTGTTCTTCATTTCGGGTCTCGCCGAAACCAACCGTCCGCCCTTCGACCTTCCGGAAGCGGAATCGGAACTGGTTGCCGGTCACATGGTGGAATATGGCTCCACGCCGTACATGATGTTCATGCTCGGTGAATATGCTGCGATCGTTCTGATCTGCTGCCTGACGACCATCCTGTTTCTTGGCGGCTGGCTGCCGATCGTCGATGTATGGTTCCTGAACTGGGTGCCGGGCATCGTCTGGTTCGCCATCAAGGGCTGCATGGTATTCTTCATGTTCGCTCTGGTGAAGGCCTTCGTTCCGCGTTACCGCTATGACCAGCTCATGCGCCTTGGCTGGAAGGTGTTCCTGCCGCTGTCGCTCGCCATGGTCGTTATTGTTGCATTCGTATTGAAGCTGACGGGGTGGGCCGGTTGATGTCTGAACTCCTCGCTCAAAGATCTGGAGACTGAGATGGCAAGCCTCTCCCAAGCCGTCAACTCGCTGTTCCTCAAGGAATTCGTCGGCGCGATCTTCCTGACCATGCGTCACTTCTTCAAGCAGAAGGCGACGATCAACTATCCTTTCGAGAAGGGTCCGGTCTCGCCCCGCTTCCGTGGTGAACATGCTCTGCGCCGCTACCCGAACGGTGAAGAACGCTGCATCGCCTGCAAGCTGTGTGAAGCGATCTGTCCTGCTCAGGCGATCACCATCGAAGCCGGCCCGCGTCGCAACGACGGCACCCGCCGCACGGTGCGTTACGATATCGACATGGTGAAGTGCATCTATTGCGGCTTCTGCCAGGAAGCCTGCCCGGTGGACGCCATCGTTGAAGGCCCGAACTTCGAATTCGCGACGGAAACCCGCGAAGAGCTTTATTTCGACAAGCAGAAGCTTCTCGACAATGGCGACCGCTGGGAGCGTGAAATCGCGCGCAACCTCGCACTGGATGCACCTTACCGTTAAGGTGCAACCGTCTTTCCGGGGAGCAACCCCGGAGAGCGATGAAAAGTAAAATGCCTGCGCGGTTTTCGCCGGCGGGGACGAAACGGGCGAGGGGGCTTCCGGCCATTTCTCCCGATGAGGACAAGAAGGCACCAAAATGGGTCTGCACGCTGTATTCTTTTATATATTCGCTTTCGTCGCCGTGGCGTCTGCGTTCATGGTCATCGCATCGAAGAACCCTGTTCATTCGGTGCTGTTTCTGATCCTGACCTTCTTCAACGCAGCTGCGCTGTTCCTGCTGACGGGAGCCGAATTCCTCGGCATGATCCTGCTGGTGGTTTATGTCGGCGCCGTGGCGGTGCTCTTCCTCTTCGTCGTCATGATGCTGGATGTGGATTTCGCCGAGCTTCGCTCCGGCGTGCTGCAATATGCGCCTGTCGGCGCACTGATCGGCGTCATTCTTGCGGCTGAGCTGATCGTCGTCGTGGGCGGCAGCGTGCTCAACCCGCAGGCGGCCAAGTCCATCACCATGCCGATCCCGCCGGTTGCCGAACGCACCAATACGGCCGCGCTCGGTGACGTGCTCTATACCAATTACGTCTACTTCTTCCAGCTCGCCGGCCTCGTGCTGCTGGTGGCCATGATCGGCGCCATCGTGCTGACGCTGCGTCATCGCACCGACATCAAGCGGCAGGACATTGCCACGCAGGTCGGCCGTGACCCCAAGACCGCGGTTACCACGGTCAAGGTCAAGCCGGGCCAGGGCATCTGAGGCGCGAACGGATCCAAGGAAACAGAATATGGAAATCGGTCTTTCCCACTACCTGACGGTCAGCGCGATCCTCTTTACGATCGGCGTCTTCGGCATCTTCCTCAACCGGAAGAACGTCATCGTCATCCTGATGTCGATCGAACTCATTTTGCTCGCGGTCAACATCAACATGGTGGCCTTCTCGGCATTCCTGAACGATATCGTCGGCCAGGTCTTCGCCCTGTTCATTCTGACCGTTGCAGCCGCTGAAGCGGCGATCGGTCTTGCAATACTCGTTGTCTTCTACCGCAACCGCGGATCGATCGCCGTGGAAGACGTCAATATGATGAAGGGCTGATAAGGCTATGATCTACAAGGCTATCGTCTTTCTTCCACTGATCGGCTTCCTGATTGCGGGCCTCTTTGGCCGCTCCATCGGCGCCAAGGCATCGGAATATGTCACCACCGGTCTGATGATCGTGGTTGCCATCCTGTCCTGGATCGTGTTCTTCAACGTCGCACTCGCCCATGGCGAGCCGGGCGAGGTGATCAAGGTCACTGTGCTGCGCTGGATTCAGTCGGGCGGTATCGACGTCGAATGGGCGTTCCGCATCGACACGCTGACGGCCGTCATGTTCGTCGTGGTCAACACCGTCTCGACGCTGGTGCACCTCTATTCGATCGGATACATGCACCACGATCCGCATCGTCCTCGCTTCTTCGCCTATCTCTCGCTTTTCACCTTCGCAATGCTGATGCTGGTGACTTCCGACAACCTGCTGCAGATGTTCTTCGGCTGGGAAGGCGTGGGTCTGGCGTCCTATCTGCTGATCGGCTTCTGGTTCAAGAAGCCGTCCGCATCTGCCGCGGCGATGAAGGCCTTCATCGTCAACCGCGTCGGTGACTTCGGCTTCATCCTCGGCATCTCCGGCGTCTTCGTGCTGTTCGGCTCGATCAACTTCGAAACCATCTTTGCTGCCGCCGGCACTTATCTGCCGGCTGAGGGCGCTGCCTCGACCGAAACCGTCATCAACCTGTTCGGCATGCAGCTGGACAAGGCCAATGCGATGACGGGCGTCTGCCTGCTGCTCTTCATGGGCGCCATGGGTAAATCGGCGCAGTTCCTGCTGCACACCTGGCTGCCGGACGCGATGGAAGGCCCAACCCCGGTTTCGGCGCTCATTCATGCCGCAACCATGGTTACTGCCGGTGTCTTCCTCGTCGCCCGCATGTCGCCGCTGTTTGAACTCTCGCATGATGCCTTGACCGTCGTGACGCTGATCGGCGCGATCACCGCCTTCTTCGCGGCGACCGTCGGTCTGGTGCAGAACGACATCAAGCGCGTTATCGCTTACTCGACCTGCTCGCAGCTCGGTTACATGTTCGTGGCGCTTGGCGTCGGTGCTTACGGTGCTGCCGTGTTCCACCTCTTCACGCACGCCTTCTTCAAGGCCCTGCTGTTCTTGTGCGCCGGCTCTGTCATCCACGCCGTCGATGGCGAGCAGGACATGCGTTACATGGGCGGTCTGCGCAAGCACATCCCCATCACCTTCTGGACTATGACTGTCGGCACGCTGGCGCTGACCGGCGTTGGTATCCCGGGAACGATGATCGGTTTTGCCGGCTTCTTCTCGAAGGACGTCATCATCGAATCCGCTTATGCCTCGCATTCGGTTCTGTCTGGTTTCGCCTTCACGCTGCTGGTCATCGCCGCGCTGTTCACCAGTTTCTATTCCTGGCGTCTGGCCTTCATGACCTTCTTCGGCAAGCCGCGCGCTTCTGCCGACGTCATGCACCATGTGCATGAATCGCCGATGGTCATGCTGATCCCGCTCTTCATCCTCACCGTTGGCGCGATCTTCGCCGGCGTTGCCTTCGAAGGTTACTTCTTCGGCCACGAATATGCCGAATTCTGGAAGGGCGCTCTCTTCACGCTCCCGGAAAACGAGATCCTCGAAGAGTTCCACCATGTTCCGCTGTGGGTGAAGTGGAGCCCGTTCTTCGCCATGGCGCTTGGTTTCGTGACCGCCTGGTACATGTACATCAAGTCGCCTGAGACGCCGAAGCGTCTGGCCGAGACCCATCGTGGACTCTACCAGTTCCTTCTCAACAAGTGGTATTTCGACGAACTCTATGACTTCCTCTTCGTTCGTTCCGCGAAGGCGCTCGGCCGCTTCCTGTGGAAGAAGGGCGACGTCGCCGTCATCGACCACTATGGACCCAACGGCATTGCAGCGCGTGTGGTTGACGTGACCAACCGCATGGTCCGCCTGCAATCCGGTTACCTCTATCATTATGCCTTTGCGATGCTGATCGGCATCGCGGCGCTTGTCACCTGGATGATGCTCGGGAGTGCCCTCTGATGACCGATTGGCCCATTCTTTCAACGGTCACCTTTCTGCCGCTCGTCGGCGTGGTGCTCCTGCTTCTGACGAATGAGAACGGCCCCTATGGTCGCCGCAACATTCTCAATGTCTCGCTGCTGACGACCGTTTTCACTTTCATCGTGTCGCTGTTCATCTGGATCGGTTTCGACAATTCGAACCCCGGCTTCCAGATGGTCGAGAAGCATGAATGGTTCGGCAACATCGCCGCCTACCATCTCGGCGTCGATGGCATCTCCATGCTCTTCGTTATCCTCACCACTTTCCTCATGCCTTTCTGCGTGCTGGCAAGCTGGGATTCGGTCGAGAAGCGCATCAAGGAATACATGATCGCCTTCCTGCTGCTGGAAGTTGTCATGATCGGCGTCTTCGTGGCGCTGGATACCGTTCTCTTCTACGTATTCTTCGAAGCGACGCTGATCCCGATGTTCATCATCATCGGCGTGTGGGGCGGCAAGGATCGCGTTTACGCCTCCTATAAGTTCTTCCTCTACACGCTGCTCGGCTCGGTCCTGACCATGCTGGCGATCATGGCCATGTACTGGCAGGCCGGCACGACCGATATGACGGAACTGCTGAAGTACGGCTTCCCGGCCGGCATGCAGACCTGGCTGTGGCTCGCCTGTTTTGCCGCCTTCTCGGTCAAGATGCCGATGTGGCCGGTGCACACCTGGCTGCCGGATGCCCACGTTCAGGCCCCGACCGCAGGTTCGGTCATTCTGGCTGGCGTCATGCTGAAGCTCGGCGGTTACGGTTTCATCCGCTTCTCGCTGTCGATGTTCCCGCTGGCGTCGGACTATTTCGCACCTTTCGTCTTTACGCTGTCGGTTCTCGCCATCATCTACACCTCGCTGGTGGCGATGATGCAGGACGACATCAAGAAGCTGATTGCCTACTCGTCTGTTGCCCACATGGGTTACGTCACGATGGGTATCTTCGCCGCCAACGTTCAGGGCGTGCAGGGCGCGATCTTCCAGATGCTGTCGCACGGTATTGTCTCGGGCGCGCTCTTCCTCTGCGTCGGCGTTGTTTACGACCGTCTGCATACCCGCGAAATCGCGGCCTATGGCGGTCTCGTCAACAACATGCCGAAATATGCGGTCGCCTTCATGATCTTCACCATGGCCAATGTCGGTCTGCCCGGCACATCAGGCTTCATCGGTGAATTCCTGACGCTGGTCGGTGTCTTCCGCGCCAACACGCTGGTTGCGCTGTTTGCCGCAACCGGTGTCATTCTCTCGGCCGCTTATGCGCTGTGGCTTTATCGCCGCGTGATCTTCGGTGCGCTGGAGAAGGAAAGCCTGAAGAGCCTGCTCGATCTCTCGGCCCGCGAAAAGGTCATCCTTTATCCGCTGGTTGTGCTGACCATCTTCTTCGGCGTCTATCCGGCTCCGGTGTTCGATGCGACAGCCGCATCGGTCGATCTTCTGGTAAACAACTATACGGCTGCATTGCAGGCGGCGCAAAATGTTGCGCTCACTATGAATTGACGACAGGACCCGTTGGACATGACCGCTGAAATCCTTTTTGCCAGTCTGCACATTGCGACGCCCGAGCTGATCCTCGCGATCGGCGCGCTGGCGCTGCTCATGATTGGCGTCTTCTCGGGCGACAAGTCGACAACGACGGTCACCGGCCTTGCCGTTGCCCTCCTGCTCGTCGTCGGTCTCTGGATCATCTTTGCCCCCGCATCGGGTGTGGCTTTCGGCGGTGTCTACATCGCCGATGCCTTCGGTAATTTCATGAAGGTGCTGGCGCTGATCGGCTCCATCACCGCCATGATCCTGGCCGTTGGCCAGGGCCGCTTCGAACCGATCGGCCGTTTCGAATATCCGGTGCTGCTGGTTCTCGCGACGCTCGGCATCCTGCTGATGATCTCGGCCAATAACCTGATCTCGCTCTACATGGCGCTGGAACTGCAGTCGCTGGCGCTTTATGTCGTCTGCGCCATCAACCGCGAGAGCCTGCGTTCCACGGAAGCGGGCCTGAAATACTTCGTTCTCGGTGCGCTCTCTTCCGGCATGCTGCTTTACGGCATGTCGCTGGTCTACGGCTTCACCGGCAATACCGGCTTTACCGAAATCGCCCAGGTTCTGGCCTCGGAAACCCGTTCGCTCGGTCTCGTTTTCGGTCTGGTCTTCGTATTGGCCGGTCTGGCGTTCAAGATTTCCGCCGTTCCCTTCCACATGTGGACGCCGGACGTTTATGAAGGCGCGCCAACCCCGGTCACGGCCTTCCTCTCGGCCGCACCGAAGATCGGCGCCATGGCGATCCTCGTCCGCATCGTCATCGAGGCCTTCCAGCCAGTCTTTGCCGACTGGCAGCAGATCGTCGTCTTCATCTCCATCGCGTCCATGCTGCTCGGTTCCTTCGCCGCAATCGGCCAGAAGAACATCAAGCGCCTGATGGCCTATTCCTCCATCGGTCACATGGGTTATGCGCTGGTCGGTCTTGCTGCTGGCACGCAGGCTGGTGTTGCTGGCGTTATCCTTTACATGGCCGTCTACATGGTCATGACGCTTGGTACCTTCGCCTGCATCCTCGCCATGCGCCGCAAGGAAATCGGCAATGTCGAGAATGTCGAAGATCTCGCCGGTCTTTCGTCTTCCAATCCCTTCATGGCGGTTGTGCTGACGATCCTGATGTTCTCGCTTGCCGGCATTCCGCCGCTCGCCGGCTTCTTCGGCAAGTACTACGTGTTCCTGGCCGCCATCGAAGCGAAGCTTTATCCGCTCGCCATCATCGGTGTGATCGGTTCGGTTGTCGGCGCTTATTATTACATCCGCGTCGTCAAGGTCATGTGGTTTGATGAAGCCAAGGACAAGTTCGAGCGTCCGTCGGGCGAACTCAAAGTGGTTTATGCGCTGTCGGCCTTCTTCACCGTCGCCTTCATCGTCTTCGGCGGTGCACTTGGCAACGCGGTCACTGCTGCGGCGAAGACCTTCTTTTGAGCAGTACACGAAGGAATACGGGCCGGATGTCCATCGACGATATCAGGCACGAGGCGATGGCGGAAACGCCATCGACCAATCTGGAATGTTTCGCCCGGGCGCGGGCGGGCGATGGCGGCAACCTGTGGGTTACCGCCATCCGACAGACCGGCGGCCGGGGCCGCCGTGGCCGGGCCTGGGTGTCAGAGCCCGGCAATCTCTACGCTTCCCTTCTTCTGATCGATCCCGCGCCGATTGAGCGCATCGGCTCCCTGCCGCTCGCTTTTGCGCTCGCGGTCTATCGCGCCATTCGCGCGGTTTTGCCGCCGGGTGGCGAAGCGCTTGAAATCAAATGGCCGAACGATGTGCTGATTGGCCGCCGCAAGACCTGCGGCATTCTGATGGAAGCCGAGCTTTTGCCTGACGGCCGGCGCGCCATCGTCATCGGCATTGGTATCAATATCGCCCATAAACCTGATAATCCGCTTTATCCCGTTACGATGCTGTCGGAACATGGTGCGGCTTGCTCGCCCGAGGAACTGTTTGCCCATCTCTTCTGTGAAACGGCCGAGGTTCTGCGCGAATGGGATGAGGGCAGGGGCGTATCCGCCATTATCGCCAGCTGGCGGGCAGCGGCCTGCGGCATTGGCGAACATATCACCGTCAATTTTCCGGATCGTTCGATCGGCGGGCGTTTTGTCGGAATTGATGATAATGGTTATCTGCTGCTGGATGAGGACGAGGGCGCAAGACGCTCCATTGCCGCTGGCGACGTGTTTTTCGGATGAGGTGCACGGTGCGGGTAAAAAACCCGCGCCGAACCGGATCCCATAGGTTGGAGCTTTCCTGCAGCTCATGAAATGCAGGGTGACAAACCGGCTCCGCATCGGCCCGGTCGATCAGATGGTTCAACAGGTCCGATGCTGATAGCAGCGGCATGGCGCGGCGTGATGCCGTCCTGCGCGCTTTTTTGAATGGATAAGAAAAACAATGGCTCAACAGGACGAACTGGTTTTTGTGCCGCTTGGCGGCGTGGGTGAAATTGGCATGAATCTGGCGCTTTACGGCTACGGGCCGGCGAGCAAGCGCCAGTGGATCATGGTGGATTGCGGCGTGACCTTTGCCGGTCTCGATCTGCCTGGTGTCGATCTCGTGCTGCCCGATATCAGCTATATCGAGGCGCAGAAAAAGAACCTCAAGGGCATCATCATCACCCACGCGCATGAAGACCACTATGGTGCGCTGAACGATCTCTGGCCCGGCCTCAACGTGCCGGTCTACGCCTCGGCGTTCACCGCCGGCATGCTGGAGGCGAAGCGCGCTTATGAAGGCAGCCGTGCGGAAATTCCGATCACGCCGTTCAAGGCGGGTGACCGCATCAATGTTGGTCCCTTCGAAATCGAAGCGGTTGGCGTCAATCACTCCATCCCCGAACCGATGTCGCTGGTCATCCGCACACCGCTCGGTAATGTCATCCATACCGGTGACTGGAAAATCGATGAGGCGCCTTCACTTGGGCCGTTGACGGATGAAGCCCGCTTCCGCGCCATCGGTGAAGAGGGCGTGCTGGCGCTGATGTGCGACAGCACAAACTCCGTGCGGGATGGTGTATCGCCTTCCGAGCATGAGGTTTCGGAAGGTCTGCGCCAGATCATCGAAAATGCCGAAGGCCGCGTGGCCGTTACCACCTTCTCTTCCAATGTCGGGCGTATCCGCTCGATCGCGCAGGCGGCTGAGGCTGCCGGTCGTGAAGTGCTGCTGCTCGGCTCGTCGCTGAAGCGTGTCGTCAACGTGTCGCAGGACCTCGGCATTATGGAAGGCATCAAGCCGTTCCTCGCTGAAGATGAATTCGGTTATATCCCGCGTGATCGTGTGGTGCTGATCCTGACGGGTTCGCAGGGGGAACCGCGCGCAGCACTCGCCAAGCTTTCCCGCGATGAGATGCGCAATGTGGCGCTCGCCTCGGGCGATACGGTCGTCTTTTCGTCGCGCGCTATCCCAGGCAACGAAAAGGCGATCATCGATATCAAGAACGGCCTGATCGAACAGGGCGTCCACATCGTCACCGACAATGAGGCGCTCGTTCACGTCTCCGGCCATCCGCGCCGTAACGAGCTTCTGAAGATGTATGAATGGACGAAGCCGCAGATCGTCGTGCCTGTGCACGGCGAGGCGGCGCATCTGGTGGCGCAGAAGGAACTGGCCGAACAGGCGGGCATTTCGCAGGTGCCGAAGGTGCGCAACGGCAACGTTCTGCGCCTCGCACCCGGCCCGGCGGAAGTAATCGATGACGTGCCGCATGGCCGCGTCTTCAAGGACGGCAATCTCGTCGGTGACATGGACGAGATGGGCATCAGCAATCGCCGCAAGCTCTCCTTCGCCGGCCACGTCGCCGTCAATGTCGTGCTGGACAGCCGTTACGACTTCCTCGGCGATCCCGATGTCGTGCCTTTCGGCCTGCCGGAATTCGATGATGAGGATGAGGCGATGGAGGACACGCTTTATGACGCCGTGCTCGGCGCCGTCGAGAGCATTCCGCGCGCCCGCCGCAAGGATCTGGAACTGCTGCGTGAAGCCGTGCGCCGCGCCGTACGCGCCGCCGCCAACCAGAGTTGGGGCAAGAAGCCGATCGTGACGGTTTTTGTAACCAAGGTCTGAGCCGGCCGTCCGGCCGATTGGCCGGCCCCCTGTCTCTTCCTCTCTGATTTCTGAGCCGCGCCGCAAAGCGCGGCTCTTCTCTTTTCTTTTAGGATTTCTTGCGGAGTGATTCCGATCTGCGGATGAATGCGTTACAAGAAGCCCATTGCGCAGGAGGATCACATGCCGCTTCTTTCGGCCTTCGCCGTTTATTTCATCGTCTGGTGGACGGTGCTTTTCATCGTGTTGCCGATTGGCCTGCGCACCCAGGATGAAGACGGAGATGTCGCACTGGGCACGGTCGCCAGCGCACCCTCCCGCTTCAAGGGCGGGCGGATCGTTTTGTGGACGACCCTGATCTCGGCTTTGATCTGTGGCCTATGGTATGCCGGAACCTGGTGGTTCGGTGTCAGCCTTGATGATCTGCCGAGAATTATTCCCGTTTTCGACTAAAGACAGCGGGGCGGTATCCGCCCCAGTCGCGTCTTGACGGGGTGGCCCGAGAACGAACCCCGGAACTGCCTAAGCATCGGGCAGTCCGCCATCAATCCGGCCAAACACTGTCATATGGATGTCATATCTATCGTGCACACAGCAGGAGCTTGCTGATCTTGATTCATCGCGGAGCTCTGCGGAATGACGAAGCGAGCGGGGCAATTTGCCAAGGCAAAAAAAAACAAGGCCTTTCAGCCTTGTTTTCCAGTTTTCGCGTGATCTGTAACCGTTACCGGGGCTGCGAACGAGCGCGCCTAAGATCTGATCCTCCCAAGACTGACCGCGAAAATGACAAGAATTTAAACTTCCTGCCTCTTTTGTAAGCTAAAGCTAGCTCAAACCCCCAGCCTTGTCATCTCATTTTTTGCATATTTGTTACAGTCGGCAAAAAATTCCCTGTGGTGCATTTTGTCGCACCCGATCAAGAATAATATTTCGGCCAAAGCGTTTTGGCGCGAATTAGCTATCGCGAAAATACAACGAAATGCCCATTAAACGCTCTTTTCATGGCGGGTTTTCATCCGCCCCGGAAACGGCTATATCCGGCGCCAATATCCCTCTATTCGGGGCGATTCCCGCAGCTTCGCGCGCTATCGTCCGCATCAATGGAAGCCGTCATGCGTCTCAGCCGTTATTTCATGCCCATCCTGAAGGAAAACCCCAAGGAAGCGGAAATCGTTTCTCACCGTCTCATGCTGCGCGCCGGCATGATCCGGCAGCAGTCGGCTGGCATTTATTCCTGGCTGCCGCTGGGCAAGCGTGTGCTGGACAAGGTCAACAAGATTATCCGCGAGGAGCAGAACCGCTCCGGCGCCATCGAGCTTCTGATGCCGACCCTGCAGTCCGCGGAACTCTGGCAGGAAAGCGGCCGTTACGACGACTACGGCAAGGAGATGCTGCGCATCAAGGACCGCCAGGATCGTCAGATGCTCTACGGCCCCACCAATGAGGAGATGATCACCGACATCTTCCGTTCCTATGTGAAGTCCTACAAGAACCTGCCGCTGAACCTCTATCATATTCAGTTGAAGTTCCGCGACGAGGTGCGTCCCCGCTTCGGCACGATGCGCTCGCGCGAATTCCTGATGAAGGACGCCTATTCCTTTGACCTGACCAAGGAAGATGCGATCCATTCCTATAACAAGATGTTCGTGGCTTACCTGCGCACGTTCGAACGTCTCGGCCTTCGCGCTATTCCCATGCGTGCCGATACAGGTCCGATCGGCGGCAACCACAGCCATGAATTCATCATTCTCGCTGATACCGGCGAATCCGAAGTCTTCTGCCACAAGAGCTTCCTGGACCGCGCCATTCCCGCCGAAAACACCGATTTCGATGATGTTGCAGCGTTGCAGGGCGTGTTTGACGAATGGACAGCCGATTACGCCGCCACCTCCGAGATGCATGACGAGGCCGCCTATGACGCCATTCCCGAGGGCGAGCGCCTTTCGGCACGCGGCATCGAAGTCGGCCACATTTTCTATTTCGGCACCAAATATTCCGAACCGATGGGCGCGAAAGTGCAGGGCAAGGATGGCAAGGAACATCCTGTCCACATGGGTTCCTATGGCATCGGCCCGACACGCCTTGTTCCCGCCATCATTGAAGCATCGCATGACGAGAACGGAATCATCTGGCCGGCTTCGGTCGCTCCTTTCGACGTCGTGATCATCAACATGAAGGCTGGAGACGCGGCCTGCGATGCTGCTTGCGAAAAGCTGTATTATTCGCTCTCCAACGCCGGCAAGGATGTTCTCTACGACGATACGGACGACCGTGCAGGCCAGAAATTCGCCACTGCCGATCTAATTGGCGTGCCGCTGCAGATCATCGTCGGCCCACGTTCGGTCGCGAATGGCGAAGTCGAAGTCAAGGATCGCAAGACCGGCGAACGGGAAACCGTGACGATCGAGGCGGCGATGAACAGGGTGCTCGGCTAAGCGAGCGGAAACCGGAGCGGCTTCACCAGAAGTCCGCTCCGGTTTCGTCGCACAGCCGCAGAAAGAGGGGCCGGTTTTAGGAAAAGACCGGCCTTGCAGTTTGAGATCAGGGAGACGACATGGCACAAGCCGAAGCTGAAAAGGGTGCGGCTGTTTCCGCCGGGGCAAACACCGCCCGGCCGTTTTCCGCTTTTGAACGTATGGTGGCCTGGCGTTACCTGCGCTCGCGGCGCAAGGAAGCCTTCATTTCCGTCATTGCCGGTTTTTCCTTTGTCGGCATTATGCTGGGCGTAGCGACGCTCATCATCGTCATGGCCGTCATGAACGGTTTCCGCACGGAACTGATCTCCCGCATTCTTGGCATCAACGGCCACATGATCGTTAATGCGATCGACCAGCCCTTGAATAATTACGATGAACTGGCGAAGAAGTTCGCCGCCGTCCCCGGCGTTACCATGGCCTTGCCGCTGGTGGAAGGCCAGACGCTTGCCTCCGGCCGCGGTGGCGCGGGCTCTGGCGCGCTGGTGCGCGGCGTGCGCCAGGAGGACATCGACAAGGTCAAGGAAGTAGCGACCAACATCAAGACCGGCGATCTCGTTGGCTTTATGGCCGGAGACGGCGTCCTCGTCGGTTCCAGGCTCGCATCGCAACTGGGTGTAACGGCTGGTGACGATATCACCCTCATATCACCGGAAGGTGATGTGACGCCGATGGGTGTCAATCCCCGCGTGAAATCCTACAAGATTTCCGGCGTCTTTGAGATCGGCATGTCCGAATATGACGCCTCTATGATCTACATGCCGCTCTCCGAGGCGCAGCTCTATTTCAATACGGAAGGGCGTGTCGGGTCCATTGAGCTTTATGTCAGCCGCCCGGACGACGTCGATGGCATCCGCCCGCTGGTGGAGCAGGCGGCGGAACGGCAGATCTACATCGTCGACTGGCGGCAGCGGAACCAGACCTTCTTTTCCGCCCTGCAGGTGGAGCGGAACGTGATGTTCATGATCTTGACCCTCATCGTTCTTGTGGCGGCGCTCAACATCATTTCCGGCCTGATCATGCTGGTAAAGGACAAGGGCAGCGATATCGCCATTCTGCGCACCATGGGCGCAAGCTCAGGTGCCGTCATGCGCATCTTTTTCATGACCGGCGCGGCGATCGGCACGGTCGGCACCTTCGCTGGCGTGGCGCTTGGCGTCATCGTCTGCCTCAATGTCGAATCCATCCGCCAGTTCTTCTCGTGGATATCAGGAACGGTGCTGTTTGATCCGCAGCTCTATTTCCTCAGCCAGCTTCCGGCCGAAATGGATGTTGGTGAAACCATCACCGTCGTCATCATGGCCCTGACGCTCTCTTTCCTGGCAACGATCTTCCCGGCCTGGCGTGCTTCCAAGCTCGATCCGGTGCAGGCCCTGCGTTACGAATAAGGACCGCTTCGCAATATGGCAAAAAAAACAGTGCTGCGGCTTACCGGCGTCGAGAGAACCTATGGTCAGGGCGAGACGTCGCTTTCCATTCTGCGCAAGGCGGATTTCCAGTTGAAGAGCGGTGAGATGGTGGCGCTGGTTGCCCCCTCCGGTACCGGCAAATCCACCCTGTTGCATCTCGCCGGGCTTCTCGAACATCCAGACGCCGGCGAAGTCTATATCAACGATGCGCCCTGCAACGGCCTGCCGGATGAGACCCGCACGGCGATCCGCCGCAGCGACATCGGCTTCGTTTATCAGTTCCACCATCTGCTGCCCGAGTTTTCGGCAGTTGAGAACGTGATGATGCCGCAGCTCATCGCCGGCCTGTCACAGGCGGAGGCGCGTAAACGCGCGAGCGCGCTTCTGGATTACATGCGGGTGGGGCATCGTGGCGAACACCGTCCGGCCGAGCTCTCCGGGGGGGAACAGCAGCGCGTCGCCATTGCCCGCGCCGTCGCCAATGCACCGCTCCTGCTGCTGGCGGACGAGCCGACCGGCAATCTCGATCCAGAGACCGCCTCTTATGTCTTCGACGCACTGGAGGCGCTGGTTCGCCAGTCCGGCCTCGCAGCGCTGATCGCGACGCATAACCACGAGCTCGCCGGCCGGATGGATCGCCGCGTAACGCTCGCCGAGGGCAAGATCGTCGATTTTTGACCTGACCGAGCCTGTCCCGCCATCCACCGACCCCGAACGGCGAGCAAGGCGAGGGATCGGATGCGCCCTTGACGGAGGCTAGCCGCTTGGCTGCCGCGAGCAAGGATTTTTCCAAGTTTCATTTTTTGAACCCGGAGGATTTTTCTTCCGGGTTTTTCGCTTTGGAGTCAGCGGCTTGCGGTTTTGGAAGCGGGAACCGAAAGCGATTCTGCCACGTTGGCAAGGAGAACATCAGCAGAACCCTGTTGACAATCGAACGAAATGAGAACAAAGTTGGAACATAACGAGTAAGGAGAGACCAATGACTGATTTCATCCGTGACGTTGCCGCTTTCACCTCCATTGCTGTCTTCGTTGCCAGCTTTTCGGTAATCCTCACCGCGCTGTGAAGAAGATACCGGCGCAGAAGCCTGTATGGACATCGCAAAGCGGTGGACATCAAGCGCCGGAAATCGGAAAATCGCCCCCGTGATTCAGAATGACAGGATGATGATATGGGCGATACGGTTGTGCGGGCAGAAACCTCTGACGAAAACCTGAACACCCCGGGTTTCGTTCATCTTCGGGTTCATTCCGCTTACTCCCTGCTTGAAGGGGCTCTGCCCCTCAAGAAAATCATGTCCAAGGCGGTTTCAGACGGCCAGCCGGCCATTGCCATTACAGATACCAACAACCTCTTCGTTGCGCTGGAGTTTTCCGAAAAGGCGCGGGATGAGGGTTTGCAGCCCATCATCGGCTGCCAGCTGTCGATCGACATGCAGGATGCGGCGGAGGATCGCCGCAACCACAACAGCCACCTTCAGAAACTTCCCGCTATCGTTCTTCTCGCCGCCGATGCCGAAGGGTATGAGCGGCTGGTGGATCTTGTGAGCCGTGCCTATCTTGAGGGCGAGGGCAGTGGCCATTCCGTGCACATTACCCGCGCATGGCTGGAAGAGGACTCAAATGCGGGCCTGATCGCGCTGACCGGCGCTTCCGGCGGCCCGGTGGATATGGCCTTGAGGGAAGGTCATGCCGCCCAGGCGAAGGAACGGCTGCTGACACTGAAGTCACTCTTCGGTGACCGGCTTTATATCGAATTGCAGCGTCAGTCCGGGTATGACCGTTCGCATGAGCGGCGTATGATCGGCCTCGCTTATGACCATGATATTCCGCTGGTTGCCACAAACGAGGCGTTCTTCCCGTCGAAGGCCGACTACGAAGCGCATGACGCGCTGATGGCGGTGGCGCATAATGCCATTGTTTCGGACGACAGCCGCTTTCGCCTGACGCCCGACCATTACCTCAAAAGTCGAGAAGAAATGACGGCGTTGTTTGCAGACCTGCCGGAGGCGCTGGACAATACCGTCGAGATTGCGTTGCGCTGCTCTTATGTGCTGAAGAAGCGCGGGCCGATCCTGCCACGTTTCACCGGCGCCAGCGACGATCCTGAGGCAGCGGAACGCGCCGAAGCGGAAGAGCTTCGACGTCAGGCGGTGGAGGGGCTGGATCAGCGCCTTGCCGCGCTCGGTATGGCGCCCGGTTATACGGAACAGGATTATCGCGAGCGGCTCGATTTCGAGCTCGGCGTCATCTCGCGCATGAAGTTCCCCGGTTATTTCCTGATCGTTGCCGACTTCATCAAATGGGCCAAGCAGCACGATATCCCGGTCGGACCGGGCCGTGGTTCGGGCGCGGGTTCGCTCGTCGCTTACGCGCTGACGATTACCGATGTCGATCCGCTGCGTTTCTCACTGCTGTTCGAACGCTTCCTTAATCCTGAACGCGTGTCGATGCCCGACTTCGACATCGATTTCTGCCAGGATCGTCGTGAAGAAGTGATCCGCTACGTTCAGGCCAAATACGGCCGCGAGCAGGTTGCGCAGATCATCACCTTCGGTTCGCTCCAGGCGCGCGCGGCCCTGCGCGACGTCGGCCGCGTGCTGGAAATGCCCTACGGGCAGGTGGACAAGATCTGCAAGCTGGTGCCCAACAACCCGGCCAACCCGACGCCGCTTTCGAAGGCGATCGAGGAGGAGCCGCGCCTGCAGGAAGAAGCGGACAGGGAGCCTGTTGTCGCGCGCCTGCTGGATATCGCCCAGAAGATCGAGGGGCTTTATCGCCATGCCTCAACCCATGCTGCCGGTATCGTCATCGGCGACCGCCCGCTATCGAAGCTGGTGCCCATGTATCGCGATCCGCGGTCCGATATGCCGGTCACCCAGTTCAACATGAAGTGGGTTGAAAGCGCCGGCCTCGTCAAATTCGACTTTCTTGGCCTGAAAACGCTGACGGTGCTGAAGGTGGCTGTCGATTTTGTCGCCAAGCGCGGCATCAAGGTCGATCTCGCCGCCATCCCGCTCGATGACGCCAAGACGTATGAGATGCTGTCGCGCGGTGAGACCATCGGCGTGTTCCAGGTGGAAAGTGCCGGCATGCGCAAGGCGCTGATCGGAATGCGGCCGGACTGCATTGAGGACATTATCGCTCTGGTGGCGCTATATCGTCCCGGCCCGATGGAGAACATCCCCGTTTATAACGCCCGCAAACATGGCGAAGAAGAGCTGGAATCGATCCACCCGACCATCGACCATCTGCTGAAGGAAACACAGGGCGTTATCGTTTATCAGGAACAGGTGATGCAGATCGCCCAGGTTCTGTCGGGTTATTCGCTTGGCGAAGCCGATCTTCTGCGCCGCGCCATGGGTAAGAAGATCAAGGAGGAAATGGACAAGCAGCGCGAGCGCTTCGTTGATGGCGCCATCAAGAACGGTGTCTCGAAACCGCAGGCCGACACCATCTTCGATCTCCTCGCAAAATTTGCCAATTACGGCTTCAACAAGAGCCATGCCGCGGCCTACGCGATCGTCTCCTACCAGACGGCCTATATGAAGGCGCATTATCCGGTGGAGTTCCTGGCGGCCTCCATGACGCTCGATATGGCCAATACGGAAAAGCTCAACGATTTCCGTCAGGATGCCAGCCGCCTTGGGATTGAGGTCGTCGCACCTTCGGTACAGACGTCTTTCCGCCAGTTCGAGACGGGCGAAAACCGCATCTATTATTCGCTGGCTGCCATCAAGGGTGTGGGTGAGGGGGCGGTGGAACACATCGTCCAGGTTCGCGATGGCAAGCCGTTCACGAGCCTTGAGGATTTCTGCCTGCGCATCGACCCCAAGCAGATCAACCGCCGCGTGCTGGAAAGCCTCATCAATGCAGGTGCTTTCGATTGTTTCGGCCGCGACCGCGCAGAGTTGATCGGCGGGCTGGACCGTATCATCGGTTATGCCCAGATGGCGCAGAACAACCGCACCATCGGCCAGTCGGACATGTTCGGCTCGGGCGGCGGCAATGGCCCGGAAAAGCTGGTGCTTCCTGCCTTCCAGCCCTGGCTTGCCTCGGAAAAGCTGCTGCGCGAATATCAGGTTCTCGGTTTCTACCTCACGGCCCACCCGCTGGATACCTATCGCCCCGTACTGGAAAAATTGCGCGTGCAGAATTTCGCCGATTTTTCCGCTGCTGTGAAACAGGGGGCGACTGCCGGGCGTCTTGCCGGCACCGTTACCGGCAAACAGGAGCGAAAGACGCGCACCGGCAACAAGATGGGTATCGTCACCTTCTCGGATGCTTCAGGGCAATATGAGGCGGTGTTGTTTTCCGAAGGTCTCGGCCAGTACCGCGACCTGCTTGAGGTCGGCAAGTCGTTGGTGATCACGGTGCAGGCGGAAGAGCGCCCTGAAGGTATCGGTCTGCGCATCCAGACGGCGCAGTCGCTGGAAGAAAAATCCGTGCAGATGCAGAAGGCACTGCGTGTTTATGTGCGTGATTCCGGCCCGCTGAAAACGGTTGCCCGCCACCTCAACACCAGAGGTGACGGCTCGGTCTATTTCATCGTTATCAAGGATGAGGGGAGCCGCGAGATCGAGGTCGAACTGACGGAGAAATACCGTATCTCGCCCGAAATAGCCGCTGCTCTTCGGTCAGCCCCCGGTGTCGTTGATGTGGAACTGGTGTGAGGCGCAGCGCCTTCGCGCCTCGCTCAGACCGGCCCTTCCTTCGTCACGGTGATGAAATCCGTTCCCGTTCCTGTCTCCATCTGGTGACTGAGGTCGGAAACGGTGATGGAGCTTCCGCTTGAGAGTTCCTGCTCAATCCGGGCGCGTATGTCCTGCGGAATGTCGAGACGGCTGAGCACGGCACTCAACTGGTCGAAACCGCCGGGCGCTTCGGTAACGGTGATGCCGAGCCGCTTGCGGGCAGCGGCTGGCAGATGATTGTCGAGCGTTACGCCGTTCCATTCGGCGGTTCCGGCAGCGCGATCCACGGACACCGCCTCGAAAAAATGGGTTCCGAGCGCGACTTCCGGGTCCTTGATGTCGATGGCGGCCTCAAAAAGCGGCTTGAAGTCCTGCCGCACCATGATCTGCCCGGTTGGCGGGTGGTCTTCACCGGCGGAGGCATAAAGCGCCGCCACGAAAGCGTCGGTCAGAAGGGGCCCTGACGTTTTCAGCCCCTTCCACCGCTTGAAACCGTTGATGGCGCTGATCGTCATCTCCCCGGCATAACCGTCGGCCGAACCGGCATCGAAGCCGAGACGGGTAAGCACGGTCTGAATATCCATTACCCTTTCCCGCTCGCCACGCCTTGTGATGAGAATGCGCAGCGGTGAAGGCTCTCTCGCCTTCGCCGTCGATTTGATCGCCTGGGTTTTTTCATTGACGGCGACCTCGACCGCGCCCAGAGCCGCATCGAAGCTCGCGGGCCGCAACTCTACATCCGACAGAAGCAGCTTGCCGTCATCTGCGTCGTCACGCGGCGAAAACAGCGCCGGATGTTGCACAAAGCGCAGCGAGACCGGGCGGTCGGTGATGATGACATGCACCCCGGTACGCGTATCACCGAAGAGTGACCTTGCGAATTTGGAAGGCAGGCGCACACAGCCGTGGGAAGCCGGATAGTTCGGCACCTTGCCCTCGTGCAGCGCGATGCCGGACCAGGTCAGTCGCTGCATGAACGGCATGGGGGCGGCCGAATAGATATTCGACTCGTGGTATTTCCGCTTCTCTAGAATGGAGAATATGCCGCTCGGTGTCTCATGCCCGGCCTTGCCGGTCGAGACTTTGGAGGTGGCGATGATTTCACCATTCTCATAAAGCGCGAGCGACTGGTCACTTTTCGATACAAGTATCTGCAGGGACCTGCTGTCAGCGGCGAGCGCCGGAAAGGCGAGAATGCTGGCCGACAGCATGCCGGCCATAAGACGGAGGCGAAGGGACATGACGCAATACACCACATGCACAAAACTTCCCTCACTCAACCACGCTAAGTTTAATGAAGTTTAAGGGCGGCGCTGCCGCGCTATCACTAATTTGTGTAAAATCTAAAATAAATAGTTCGGGAGATCGATGCGCCGATATGTCGGCCGAAGGGCTTAACGGGTTCGGTTATTTCCGCGAGCCAAACGTATAGCCGGTCTCGACGCTGCCCTTGCCGAACTTGTCGCGCAGCTTGTCCATTGCCGCTTCCGCCGCGGCCCGGCGCCCCGCCTGTCTGTCGACGAGATCGGGAGGATCGGCAAGGCCGGCATCGCGCAGATCGCTGACACCGATGCCGAGGAGGCGAAATCTCGTGCCGTCGGTTTCCTTTTCGAGCAATGAGAGGCCGGTGCGGAAAATTCGGTCGGCTAGCTGCGTGGGGTCGTCCAGCTTGCGATTGCGGGTGCGAATCCTGAAGTCAGCCGTCTTCATTTTCAAGACAACCGTATGGCCGGCAATGCCATTTTTCTTGAGCCTCCAGGCGACTTTTTCCGAGAGCGACCGCAGGATCGGCACAAGGTCCTCATGGCGGGAAATATCGTTGAAGAAGGTGGTTTCAGAAGAGACGCTTTTGGCAGGGTCGTTATTGTGCACATGCCGCTCGTCAATGCCGCGCGACAGCCGGAAGAGCCGCTGGCCCATCACGCCATAACGACGCATCAGCTCGCTTTCCTGCATCTCCTGCAGCTGTGCGATCATGCGGATGCCGTCGGCCTCCAGCGTCGCCGCGAAGGCCTTGCCCACGCCCCAGATGGTCGTGACCGGCCGCGCCGCAAGAAACGACAGCGCTTCCGCTTCGCCAATCACGGAAAAGCCGCGGGGCTTTTGCAGGTCGGACGCGACCTTGGCGAGAAATTTACAGTAGGAAAGCCCGGCTGAAACCGTCACCCCCACTTCCTTTTCCACGCGCCGGACAAATTTCGCCAGCACGCGCGCCGGTGGATCGTGATGCAGCTTCTCGGTGCCTGAAAGATCGAGAAACGCCTCGTCTATGGAAAGCGGTTGCACCAGCGGCGTCAACTCCTGCATCATCGCCCTGATTTCGCGCCCGACACGACTGTATTTCTCCATGTCAGGTTTGATGACCACGGCGTCGGGACAGGCTTCCAGCGCCTTGAACATGGGCATGGCGGAGCGCACGCCCTGAATACGGGCAATATAACAGGCAGTGGAAACCACCCCGCGCTTGCCGCCGCCAATGATGACAGGTTTATCGGCCAGTTCCGGATTATCCCGCTTTTCAACGGAGGCATAAAAGGCATCGCAATCGATATGGGCGATGCTCAGACCGTAGAGTTCGGCGTGATAGACAAGCCGCGGGCTTCCGCAGGCACGGCAACGTCTAAGCCCCTCTGGCTGGCCGACCAGACAGTCGCGGCAAAAACCGGGATCATAAGGATGCGACGTGGACATGGGCCGAAAACAAAACCAGAACGTCGCCGACCATACTCCGGTTGTAACAACGGCTCAAGGGCTCTTCCCTTAATACACACCCGAATCCAGCCCGGGTCCGGAAAAGTGGTGCCAGGCCGCAGCCACCGTTTCGGGCGACGTGTCAGTTGCGGCGCAGAACGCCATGAGATCGGGTTCGTGGCTCATCAGGAAATCGGTGAGTCCCGCCAGAAAACCTGGATCGCTGACGGCCTGGCGCAGCATATTGGCCTGTAATCCGCTCAACGCCAGAAAGCGTCCCAGCATTTCCGGCTCGTTTGCCAGCCAGCCAAGTATGGCGGCCGCCGTTTCTTGCGGATCCTGGCTGGCATTGCCTTTGTTTTTTGTATCGCGCAGCATTTCTCACCTGAAGTTACCTATTTTGAAACCAAATCCCTCTAGCCTTGCGCAACAAATGGACGATGGAATCGGTTCTCAGCCAACTTATATGTCTGGGTGAAGGTTTCAAAGCGAAACGGGGACTGCTCACCATGCCCAAGCAGGTCATGATAGTCGAAGACAACGAGCTGAACATGAAGCTCTTTCGCGACCTGATCGAGGCGTCTGGCTATACGACGATCCAGACACGCAACGGCATGGAAGCGCTCGATCTCGCCCGCAAGCACCGGCCGGATCTGATCCTCATGGATATCCAGCTGCCGGAGGTTTCGGGGCTGGAGGTGACGAAGTGGCTGAAGGAAGATGACGAGTTGCATGTCATTCCGGTCATCGCGGTCACCGCTTTCGCCATGAAGGGAGACGAGGAGCGCATTCGCCAGGGGGGATGCGAGGCTTATGTGTCGAAGCCGATTTCCGTCCCGAAGTTCATTGAAGTCATCAAGACTTATCTGGGCGATGCGTGAGGCGACTGGGGAACGGTTATGACGGCGAGAGTTCTGGTTGTTGACGATATTCCGGCCAATGTGAAGCTTCTCGAGGCCCGGCTGGTGGCGGAGTATTTCGATGTCGTTACCGCCGAGGATGGCTTCAAGGCGCTTGCCATCTGCGATAAAGAGCAGGTCGATATCATCCTCCTCGATATCATGATGCCGGGCATGGATGGTTTCGAAGTCTGCGAAAGGCTGAAAGCCAATCCGGATACGGCGCATATCCCCGTTGTGATGGTAACGGCGCTGGATCAGCCCTCGGACCGCGTGCGGGGTCTGAAGGCTGGAGCTGATGATTTCCTGACCAAGCCGGTCAATGACCTGCAGTTGATCGCCCGCGTCAAAAGCCTGGTGCGCCTGAAGGCCGTTAGCGACGAATTGCGCGTGCGCGCCGAAGCGGCCCGTCAGATTGGCATCGAAGAGATGCTGCGCAGCGATGGGCTGATGCAGACGCCAGGCCGGATTCTGGTTGCGGATGGCCGCGCCAGCTCGCAGGAGCGCATCGTTCGGGCGCTGAAGCCGGTCGCAGAGGTGGATGCCGTCACGGAGCCGCAGGCGGCCCTGCTCAAGGCGACAGGCAATCCCTTCGAGCTTGTCATCGTCAATTCGAATTTCGAAGATTACGATCCGCTGAGACTGTGCTCGCAGCTTCGCTCGCTGGAGCGGACCCGTTTCCTTCCGTTGCTCCTCGTGGCAGAGCAGGGGGCCGACGACATGGTGGCGCGCGCGCTGGATCTCGGCGTCAACGATTACATCCTTCGTCCGATCGATCCCAACGAACTCGTTGCCCGATCGCTGACGCAGATCAGGCGCAAACGCTACAATGAACATCTGCGGCTCAATCTCCAGCACACCATGGAGCTCGCCATCGTCGACGGCCTGACCGGCCTCAACAATCGTCGTTATCTCGACAATCATCTCAAGATACTCTTCGACCGCGCCGCTGTCCGCGGCCGCCCGATCTCCATCTGCATGACCGATATAGACCGCTTCAAGCTGGTCAATGATACCTATGGTCATGATGTGGGTGACGAAGTCCTGCGGGAATTTGCGGCACGCATCCGCAGCACGGTCCGCGGCGCCGATCTCGCCTGCCGCTACGGCGGCGAGGAATTTGTCGTCGTCATGCCGGACACCCCGATAGAGCTTGCTGCGAGCGTTGCCGAACGCCTGCGGACGATCGTGGAAGACAAGCCTTTCTACGTCCGTTCCATCGATCGTGAACTGAGCATCACGGCATCGCTCGGCATAGCATCCGGCAGCGGCGCCTTTGGAACGCCGGACGAACTGCTGAGGCAGGCTGACAGGGCGCTTTACGAGGCTAAACACGCCGGCCGAAACCGCGTCGTATCGGCGGCCGCCTGAACGGCTTTGCGAAGTAGCGGTGCGGGAGAATTGCACCGCCGTCCAAAATAATTTCGGACGTCTCAAGAAAACGGCAAAGGAATGTCCGGTCTTTAGGAGCCAAGTCCCTGACTTCGCCTGTATTTTAACTTCATGCAATGAAAAGGCGAAATCGCGCGAGGCAAATAGATTTCAAGTTGAAAAATATATTGAATTCAATCTTGTGAAAAACTATAGTGTGCCAGCGTTGTATATTTAACCATGTTTTTCAGGTGACTTGTCGCTGGCTTAAGAATTTGTTGATTTTTATTTTAGTTCTGCGCACACTCATTGAGAATAACAGTTCTTCCGGCGGTTCTTCCGTCTTTTGATGATGGAATGAGAGCGGCGTGTGCCGCTGCGGTTTCGCTTGTCAGGGGCTGGTTTTGCGTAGTTTGAATGCCCCATGATGCTCAGGTCCGCCGCATCTCCTGAATCGTGGGGTCGGTCGGCTGACGATGTTCGATTCGGTTCCTCGTGCCGTAACGCATCGTTGGCCGGCCGCCTTATTCCCTGCTTGATGCGTTGGAGCATCGCTCGCTTTGAAAAGATCGGCGGCATTCCCAACGCCGTGAAGTCGACACGCCGTCGCTTTCTCTTACAATCACGTTCCGCATCGTAGGGGTAGCCGTCGGCGTTTTCCGTTGCCCCGCCGGGCAATCGGACGGCCTGTGGCCGCTGACGGGGGGCAGTGGTATCAAACCTGCAACATATGTTGTCGCCGGCGCGGCGGAGAAAATCAGGTGGGGCAGCCGGCCAGGCGTGAAGCCGTGTCGACAGGGCGTTCTGCTGAGCGAATGGCCTGTATCCGCATAAACAAAAAACGCGCCCGTGGGGGCGCGCTTTTGCCGGAACACCGATCAAGAAATTACTTGATCTTGGTTTCCTTGAATTCGACGTGCTTGCGTACAACCGGGTCGTACTTCGTCTTCGTCATCTTGTCCGTGAACGTACGGCTGTTCTTGGTGGTGACGTAGAAAGTACCGGTGTCGGCTGTCGACAGCAGCTTGATCTTGATTGTTGTAGCTTTCGCCATGGTCGTCCTGCCTTTAAACAAAAGAGAAGCCGCAGGCGCTTCTCACCTCGGCTAAATCTGGCGCGAAACTACGTATCGCGCCTGAAAAGTCAAGCCTGTTTTGCCCGGAAAACAAAACGGACGGCATAAAGGACCACGTAGAGCCCGAAAAATACCGCCAGCGACCAGGCGAAGCCGTCGGTTCCGGCGACGTCCATGGAAATGCCCACGGCCTGCGGCCCCGCGATCGTACCAATGGCGTAACAGAAGATGAAGGCGGCATTTGCGGCCACTAGGTCGGCACCCTTCAGACGCGACCCGAGATGGGTAAGGCCGACCGTATACATGCCGGAAACGAGGCCGCCCCAGAACAGCAGCAGTGCCGCCACCAGGATCCAGCTTTCCACCAGGAACGGCAGGGCCAGCGTGCCGCAGACACCGGCAAGGGCCATCAGGCCCAGCATCGTCCGCCGGTCTTTCATCCTGTCAGAAAGCAGGCCGATCGGTATCTGGAAGACCATGTTGCCAATGCCCATCACGGTAAGGAGAAGGGCCGCCTGCGATTCGTTGAAGCCTTCCCTGGTGGCATAGATCGGAAACAGCGAAAGGCCGCCCGCCTGTACCGAGCCGAAGACGAAAGCGGCGGCTGATGCCATCGGCACCAGCCAGACATAACGGACGAAATGGTGGTTGGGCCGCTCGTCCAGTTCCGGACTCTCACCGCGCGCCATGAAGATGGGAATTGCCGCGAGCAATATGATTGCCGCCCCGACGAGGAAAGGCAGGATGCCTTCGCTGCCAACCGCCGAAAACAGAAGCGGACCAACGGCAAAACCGACCGCAAGGCCGGTGGCGTAGATGCCGAGAACCATACCGCGCTTCTTCGGCGGCGCCGTCATGTTGATCCAGTATTCGGAGAGGATGAAGAGCGTGGTGGTTGCGCCATGGAAGACGATTCGCAGCGGAAACCACATCCAGAAAGCATCGGCGAAATAAAAGCCGAGCGCGCTCAGCGCGGAGATGAAAACCGCAAACAACATGGTTCGGGCCACGCCAAAATCATGGGCGATCTTGGTGGTCACCGGGGCCGCCATCATGGCCGCGACGCCGGCCATGGCCGAGTTCACCCCGATCATGGTGGAGGAGATGCCACGTTTCTCAAGGATGATCGACAGGAGCGGCAGGCCAAGGCCGATGGCGACGCCGACCGCACTGATGGCGGAAATGGCGGCGATCAGTGAGGGCCAGTGAATGGCATCCGCTTCTTCGCATTTCATTTGTGACATGACGGCCTTTATACAAAGTCTCGAATGAACCGGCCGTGGCGCGTGACATAAAGCCGCGCGGGGCTTTCATAGGGCAGTGAGGGATCACCTATCATGAAATTTGTGACATCTTCGAGAACCGTACGCGTGATTTTCGGCATGTTCAGACCGGAAAGGTCTGTCATGTCAAGCCATTGCACGTTCTGAAGCTCTTCGGAATCCCGGGTTAGCCGGATATCCAGCCGCAATTCGTCGGCATAACAGCAAAAGAATCGCGTGTCGTAACGCCTGACATTGCCGGGCGGTGTGATGGCGCGCGCCACGTAGCGGAAACAGGAGAGGTCCGGACCTTCAGTGGCCGGCCCAAGCTCGACCCCGGTTTCCTCCACAAGTTCGCGCGCGGCGGCAAGCGCCAGCGCCCTTGCCCCGGCGACGCTCAGGCGCCGCGAAGCCGACGCCGTCAGGCTGTCAAGGACAGCGGGATGCAGATCGCCGGAAAAGGGCAGCGCATGGTCGCGCGGGTCGCGTTTGCCGCCTGGAAAGACATAAGTGCCGGGCATGAAGACGTGGGCGCTGCTGCGCTGACCCATCAGCACCCGTGTCGTCGGGCCGGATCGGTCGAACAGAATGAGGGAGGCGGCATCGCGCGGCCGCAATGGCGCGCTTGCCGCTTCCGCCTTGGTGGAATGCCGGGGCATGTACAAGACCCGCGCGCGTCAGTGCGAGGAGCCGTCTATCTGTATCTGCGGTTTTTTCCCGTCGAAGCCATGCATGCGCAGCGCCCATTGCAGACCGATGACGCCGCCCTTGATGGGCTGCAGCGTCAGAAGCGCGGCCAGAATTGTGATCGGTACCCAGATGGCGAAATGAGCCCACATGGGAATGTTTAGAACCATGTCCGTCATCATGAAGCCGCCGACCGCGATGTGGCCGATGATGACGATGGAGATATAGGGTGGCAGGTCGTCCGACCGATGATGGTGCATTTCCTCGCCGCAGGCCGCGCAGGCGTCCACCGGCTTCAGCCAGGCGCGGAAGAGGCGGCCGCTGCCACAGGCCGGGCAGCGATTGGCCACGCCGCGCATGATGGACCGGCCAAGCGGCCGCTCGGCGCTATCGTCTCCGAAGGTAACTGTCTCCGAGCCCTGATGTGCACTCATCCTTAAGTCCTTCCCGTCCGTTCAACCGCTGAGGCGGCTTTGTTATCGTCGCCTTCTCGGCGGCCGTGTTCCGGGCTTGGCGGCAGCCCGTGCTGTCCGCCGTCCGGCCTTGTGGAACGAGCGCACGCCCACCGGCATCTTCCGCCCGGGACTCAGCATATCGAATCTGAGCGCACCCGCCAGCGGCACCGCTTCCGCGAGCCTTACCTGCACCGTGTCGCCAAGCTGATAACCAAGACCGGTCTTTTCCCCCGTGAGAGCCTGATGGGCTTCGTCATACAGGAAATAATCCGTTCCGAGTGTAGATATAGGAACGAAACCATCAGCGCCAAACTGCGGGAGCGCGACAAATAGTCCCGCCTTGGTGACACCGCCGACCCGGCCCTCGAATTCCTCGCCGACCCGCTCGGAAAGATGATGGGCGATCAGGCGGTTGACGGTGTCGCGCTCTGCTGCCATGGCGCGGCGCTCGAAGGTCGAGATTTCAGCGGCGATATCGTCGAGTGTCGCTTCTTCCTGTGGCGTGATGCCGCCTTCACCGAGCCCCAGAGAGCCCACCAGCGCGCGATGCACGATGAGGTCGGCATACCGGCGGATCGGCGAGGTGAAATGGGCATATTTCATGAGGTTCAGGCCGAAATGGCCGATATTTTCGGGGCTGTAAATAGCCTGGCTCTGGCTGCGCAGCACCATCTCGTTGACCATGATCTGGTGCGGCGTGTCGAGAGCGCGTGCCAGAATGCCGTTGAAGGAATTGGCGCGCATGGCCGCACCCTTGGCCATGGTAATGCCGATCGTGCCGAGAAATTCGCGCAGCACCTCCTGCTTGGAAAGCGTGGGCGCATCGTGGACACGGTAAACCAGCGGCTGTTTCTTTTTTTCCAGCGTCTCGGCGGCGGCGACATTTGCCTGGATCATCATTTCTTCGATCAGCTTGTGCGCATCTAGACGTTCGGGAATGACCACGGAGTCGACGGTGCCGTCAGGGCGAAGCTTGATCTTCCGCTCGGGCATGTCGAGTTCCAGCGGCTGGCGCCGGTCACGGCCTCGCTTCATCACCTCATAGGCGTGCCACAGGGGCTTGAGGATCGGCTCCAGCAGCGGTCCGGTCTTGTCGTCGGGCTTGCCGTCGATCGCCGCCTGTGCCTGCTGGTAGGAGAGCTTGGCGGCGCTCTTCATCATGATCCGATGGAAGGTATGGCCGGCCTTGCGGCCTTCCTTCGAGAAAGTCATCCGCACCGCAAGGGCAGGGCGGTCGACCCCTTCCTTCAGCGAGCAGAGATCGTTGGAAATACGCTCCGGCAGCATCGGTACGACGCGATCCGGGAAATAAACGGAGTTGCCGCGTTTCAGCGCCTCGCGGTCCAGTGGCGAACCCGACCGAACATACCAGGAGACATCTGCAATGGCGACGGTGACGATGACACCATCGGGATTGTCGGGCGATGTGTCCGGTTCGGCATAGACCGCATCGTCGTGATCCTTGGCGTCGGCCGGATCGATCGTGATGAGCGGCAGGTCGCGCCAGTCCTCGCGGTGGGACATCGTCGCTGCCTTGGCCGCATCCGCTTCGGCAAGAACATTCTGCGGGAATATATGCGGGATGCCGTGGGCGTGGATTGCGATCATGGAGATCGCCTTTTCCGAGGCGACGGAGCCGATGACCGAGAGAACCTTGGCACGCGTCAGGCCGTAACGACCGCTGTTGCGCGAGGTTTCAACCTCGATCAGATCGCCATCCTTGGCATCGCCGACGCCATCGGGATCGATGACCATTTCCTCGCCGCGGCGATCGATTGGCATCAGCCGTCCGCCGCCGCCGGGCGTCTCCTTGAACACGCCGAGCAGTGCATTCTGGCGGCGGTCGATCAGCTTGACGACGCGGGCGGTGTAGGCGGGACCGGTGCTTTCCTTCGAGGGGAAGATTTTCGCGAGAATACGGTCGCCGAGACCGGCGGCCGGGGCCTTCTTGCCACGGTCCTGCGAGGACTGGCGGATCAGCACGGCCGGCGCTGCGCCCAAATCCTCAGGCCATTCCGCCGGGCGGCCGATCAGCTCGCCGTCCTTGTCGCGGGTCGTGATGTCGAGAACCGTCACAGGCGGCAGGCCGCCCGGTCGCGTCAGCGACTTGCGGCTCTTGTGCACCATGCCGTCGACTTCAAGTTCCTTCAGCAGCGCCTTGAGGACAACGCGGTTTTCACCCTTCAGCCCGAAAGCCTTGGCAATTTCGCGTTTGGAGGCCTGTTGCGGATGGTCTGCGATGAATTTCAGCAGCACTTCACGCGAAGGCACCTCGCCGTGGATGATGCCTTCACCTTCGGTCACCCGCTTGCCGCGCCCGGTGCGTCCGAAACCGTCGCTGGCGGAACCCTGTCTCTGACGCGGCGCTTTGCTCACTCTGCTGCCTTCTTGGGTTTGGCCGCTGCCTTCGGCTTGGCGGCCGTCTTGCTCTTTGTCGCCGCCTTGGCCTTGGTCGCCTTCGGCTTTGCAGCGGCGTCACCATCGGCCTTCTTGGCGGTTGTTTTCTTGGCCTTGGCGGGCTTGCCGCCGGTGCCGGTCTTGGCAATGCGCTCGGCGATCAACACGAGCGCCTCGTCCAGCGTCACGGATGCCGGATCCTGCCCCTTGGGAATGGTGGCGTTGACCTTGCCCCAGTTCACATAGGCGCCGTAGCGCCCGTCACGAACGGTGATCGGGCCGCCATCAGGGTGGTCGCCCAACTCCTTGAGAGCAGCTGGCGTGCCGCTACGGCCGCGTCCCGGACCCTTGCTCTGCTTTTCAGCAATCACGGTCACGGCGCGGTTGAGGCCGATCGAGAACACGTCCTCGATACTCTCCAAGTTCGCATAGGAACCATCATGCAGCAGGAAAGGTCCGTAACGGCCGAGACCAGCCGAGATCATCTTGCCGGTTTCCGGGTGCTTGCCTATATCGCGCGGCAGGTTGATGAGCGCCAACGCCTTTTCGTGATCGATATCCTCAGGCTTCCAGCCCTTCGGCAGCGAGGAGCGCTTGGCTTCCTTGCCGTCACCCCGCTGGATATAGGGCCCGAAACGGCCGGAGCGAAGCGTCAGCTCCTCGCCGGTCATGGGATCAGCGCCCAGCGCCTTCGGCTCGTTGAGAGCAGCGGCTTCGGCTTCCGCGCCATCGGAGGTCAGCTGGCGGGTATAGTTGCACTCAGGGTAGTTCGAGCAACCCACAAAGGCACCGTATTTGCCGAGCTTCAGCGACAGATTGCCGGTGCCGCAAACCTGACAGATGCGCGGATCGGAACCATCCTCGCGCTTCGGGAACACCAGCGGCGCCAGAACCTCGTTCAGCGCATCCAGCACGTTGGTGACGCGCAGTTCCTTGGTATCTTCGATCTGCGCAAAGAAATCCTTCCAGAAATCGCGAAGAACCTGCTTCCAGTCCAGTTCGCCGGCGGAAATGCGGTCGAGCTTTTCTTCAAGGGCGGCGGTGAAATCATACTCGACGTATTTGGTGAAGAAGCTTTCGAGGAAAGCCGTCACCAGCCGGCCACGCGAATGCGGCACCAGCTTGCGCTTGTCGATGACGATATATTCGCGGTCGCTCAGCGTCTTCAGCGTCGCCGCATAGGTGGAAGGACGGCCGATGCCGAGTTCTTCCATCTTCTTGATCAGGGACGCTTCCGAATAACGCGGCGGCGGCTCGGTGAAGTGCTGGCTGGCATTGATCTTCTGCTTGGCGAGGTTCTCGCGCTCATTGATCGGCGGCAGACGGCCTTCGTCGTCACCATCGTCGCTCTGCTCGCCATCTTCCTTCTGGTCGGTATAAGCGGCGATAAAGCCGTCGAAGCGGATGACGGAGCCAACGGCGCGCAGGCCAGCCTTCTCGCCGCCGTTGCTGGCGAGAATTTCAACCGTCGTGCGCTCGATTTCGGCTGACGCCATCTGGCTCGCAATACCGCGTTTCCAGATCAGCTCGTAAAGGCGCAGCTGATCGGCATCGAGGTAACGCTTCACCTGATCCGGTGTGCGGTTGAAATCGGTCGGCCGGATCGCCTCGTGCGCTTCCTGCGCATTTTTGGCCTTGGTAGAGTAGAAACGCGCTTTTTCCGGCACGTAACGGTCACCGAACTGCTCGCCAATGGCCTTGCGGGCGGCATCTATGGCTTCAGGGGCCATCTGCACGCCGTCGGTACGCATATAGGTGATCAGACCGACGGTCTCGCCGCCGATATCGATGCCTTCATAAAGCTTCTGCGCCACCTGCATGGTGCGCGAGGCGCCGAAGCCCATCCGCGAAGAGGCCGCCTGCTGCAGCGTCGAGGTCGTAAAGGGAGGGCTGGGATTGCGTTTGACGGGTTTCGCCTCAACGCTATCCACCACATAGGTCGCGCCTTCGAGCAGCGCTTTCAGCCGGTTCGCATCGTCGCCGGTCTTGATGGCGCGGTTCTGCAATCGCTTGCCATCGGCCGAAACCAGCCTGGCCTCGAACTCGTCACCGCGCGGTGTCTTCAAAAGTGCGCTGATGTTCCAGTATTCTTCGGAAACGAAACGCTCGATTTCGGATTCGCGATCGCAGACGAGACGCAGCGCCACGGACTGCACCCGGCCGGCCGAACGTGCACCCGGCAGCTTGCGCCACAGAACCGGAGAGAGGTTGAAGCCGACGAGATAGTCGAGCGCTCGGCGGGCGAGATAGGCGTCCACCAGCGGCACATCGATGTCGCGCGGGTTCGCCATCGCGTCCAGCACCGCTTTCTTGGTGATGGCGTTGAAGACGACGCGCTTCACCGGCTTGTCGCCGAGAACCCGCTTCTTCTTCAAAAGATCGAGAACATGCCAGGAAATGGCTTCCCCTTCGCGATCCGGGTCGGTTGCCAGAAAGAGGCCGTCGGAGGATTTTACCGCATCGGCAATATCCTTCATGCGCTTGGCGGAGGCGCTGTCAACCTCCCAGGACATTTCGAAATCCTGGTCAGGCAACACCGATCCGTCCTTGGCAGGAAGGTCCCTGACGTGGCCAAAGGATGCAAGAACCTTATAGCCCGAGCCAAGATACTTGTTGATCGTCTTGGCTTTGGCAGGAGATTCTACGACGACGACATTCATATTGTTCTTCTCTGGAACTGGTCCGCTAACATGGCACCGGTTGCAGCCTATTGCCGCAATTGGCCTTCTTTATAATTCGACATGGACAGGTAATGCCCGCTGGTCAAGAGGCAAGCCCGATTTTCTCGCTTTGAGACGACTGCAACCTATGGATAATCTATCGTTGTATTGCAATCTTTGGTAAATTGGTTATGATGGGCAACATCATTTGAATCTACTTGACGCTCTTCGTTTCAGTCCGGCATTCCCAGGATAAATATATGGTCCCGAACGCAACAAACAATAATGCCGATAATGAGGGGACCCGGGAGAACTTGGCTTACATCCGCCAGATGCTGGCGGAGCTGCGGCAGGTGGCCCACCGGGAAGGTGCCGATATGCTGTGCTATCTCATCGAGATGGCCTATGTCGAAGTCGGCGATATCCAGAGCGGAAGGCGCAAACTCTCAATCCGCGATGAAGAGCGACACGCGCCCCCCGGCATGTCGGTTTAGACGCCCGGCAATATCGAGCTCCAGCAGCACCAGATGAACGGTGGCGGCGGAGAAACCCGTGTGTCTGATGATGTCGTCGATCTCCACAGGCGAGGGACCGAGAGCAGCGGCGATGATGCTGCGCTCGTCGTCTCCCGGTGGTGACATTTCAGCGTCCTGCTGCGGTTCCTCGATCTTCCGCTCATAGGGCAATTGCGGCTCCATCAATGGTCGCAGTGCATCAAGAATATCGGCCGCTCCCGTAGTCAGCATGGCACCTTCCTTGATCAGCCGGTTCGTGCCTTCGCAGCGCAAGTCGAGCGGCGAGCCGGGCACGGCGAACACCAGTCGTCCCGCTTCACCGGCAAGCCGCGCCGTGATCAGCGAGCCCGAACGCTCCGCCGCCTCGACGATGACGACGCCGAGTGACACGCCCGCGATCAACCGGTTGCGCCGCGGGAAATCCCGGGCGCGCGGCTCCCAGCCGAAAGGCATTTCGCTGATCGTCGCGCCGCCCTGATCGTATATCTCCTGCAAAAGTCCGAAATTTTCCTGCGGGTAGGGCCGGTCGAGACCGCCTGCCAGCATTGCCACGGTGCCCGTTGAAAGGCTCGCCCTGTGGGCCGCCGCATCGATGCCGCGCGCCAGCCCCGAGGCGATCGTATAACCGGCGCGGCCACAGTCGCGCGCAAGCATGGCGGCGAATTTTGCGCCGTTGATCGAAGCGTTGCGCGAACCGACGATGCCGACGCAGGCTCTCGTCGCCGCATCCGCCGATCCTTTCATGGCGATCAGCGGCGGCGCGCCATCCACATGCCGCAGAGCCGGCGGATAATCCGGTTCGCCGATGCCGACGAAACGCGCGCCGAAATTCTCGGCCGCCTCAAGCTCCCGTTCCGCCTCTGCCTGTGTGGTGATGCGCGGACTGCGCGACGAACCGCCACGGCGCGACAGTTCGGGCAGCGCATTCAGCGCTTTTTCAGCGCTGCCGAAATGATTGATAAGTTCGCGAAAGGTGACGGGACCGATATTATCGCTGCGGATCAACCGTAGCCACGCCACCCGCTGCCGCGCGGAAAGCTCTATGCCCTGCCGTGTCGTTTCCTCATGCGGCATGGCATATCCCCGAGACGGCCTCAGCCCTTTTGACCGATCCTGCTTTCGGTGCCCGCCAGCAGCCGGGCAATGTTCTCGCGATGTTTCCACCAGGAAATCACGCTGAGCACCATCACGAGCAGGGCTGTTTTTTCTGGTCCGAGGACCCAGAGGGCAACGGGGATGACCAGCATTGCCACGAGCGCAGAGAGCGACGAATAGCGGGTGATGAAGGCGGTCGCGAGCCAGATCAGCGCGAAGGCCAGCATCATCAGCGGAGCGGCGCCCAGCAGTACCCCGATATAGGTTGCCACGCCCTTGCCGCCCTTGAAGCCCAGCCAGACTGGAAAGAGATGGCCGAGAAAGGCGAAGAAACCGGCTACGAGGGAGGCCTCATAACCCCAGAGCGCATTGGCGACCAGAACTGCCGCCGTGCCCTTGAGTGCGTCCAGCAACAGGGTCGCGGCGGCGAGCTTCTTGTTGCCGGTGCGCAGGACGTTGGTCGCGCCGATATTGCCGGAGCCGATCTTGCGAACGTCGCCCAGCCCGGCCATGCGGGTCAGGAGGAGGCCGAAGGGAATGGAGCCCAACAGATAGCCGATCAGCGCCGAAAGCGCGAGAAGAGCAGGCGCGGTCTGCCAGTCAGTCAAAGCACTCATTCAATGTCCCCTCTGTCCCGCCTGCCGCGTGATCTGTTGATGATCTTATGCCAAGGAATGAACGGCTTTGCCAGCCACATAAGTGGCGATGGCGCGACCGCTGAACCGGGCATCCTCGAACGGCGTGTTCTTGGATTTCGAGACCAGCTGTTCCTTGGCCACGAGCCACGGTTCGTCGAGGTCGATCAGGGTGATATCGGCCTTGGCACCCGCTTTCAGCGTTCCTGCATCGAGACCGAAAATCTTGGCCGGGCGGGTGGAGAGCGCATCTATAAGCCGCATCAGCGGAACTTCACCACTGTGGTGGAGGCGCAGCGCCGCCGCCAGCATGGTTTCGAGCCCGACCGCACCGCTCGCAGCATCCGAAAACGGCAGGCGCTTGGTATCGACATCCTGCGGGTCGTGCGAAGAGACGATGATATCGATCGTGCCGTCCTTCAGCGCTTCCACCATTGCCTTGCGGTCGTCTTCGGCGCGCAGCGGCGGGGAGAGCTTGAAGAAAGTGCGATATTCGCCGATATCGTTTTCATTGAGCGTCAGGTGATTGATCGAGATGCCGCAGGTGGCCTTCACGCCCCGCTGCCGCGCAACCCGGATCGCCTCTGCCGATTCCGGCACGGAAATCTTGGCGGCGTGGTAGATCGCCTGCGTCAGGCCGGCAATGCGCAGGTCACGCTCCAGCGGAATGATCTCGGCTTCCTTGGGAACGCCTGACAGGCCGAGCCAGCTCGCGAAAAGCCCCTCGTTCATGTCGCCGCCGCCGATATATTTGTCGCGGGTTTCGAGCGCGATGACAGCGCCGAGTTCACGGGCATAGGTCATGGCGCGGCGCAGCACCAGCGTATCGGACAGCGCCTTGCGGCCGTTGGTGAAGGCCACCGCACCGGCTTCCTTCAGCATGCCGAATTCGGTCATTTCCTCGCCCCGCAGACCCTTGGTCAGGGCGGCTGCCGGATGCACATTGACGATTGCCTTGTCACGCGCCGTCTTTTTCACATATTCGACAAGGGCGATGTCATCGATCACGGGATCCGTATCAGGCATCATGATGATGCTGGTGACGCCGCCGGCCGCTGCCGCACGCGATGCGGATTCGATGGTTTCGCGGTGTTCGGCGCCGGGTTCACCAACGAAGACGCGGGCATCCACCAGACCGGGAACGGCCACGACACCCTTGCAGTCGCGCACCGTCGCACCATCGGGCGCACCCTGATTGTGAGCGTCTTTTCCTGAAGCTAGAATGGTACCATCGGCGCCGATGACGATGCTGCCGTTCTCGTCGAGATTACGTGAGGGATCGACGATGCGGAGGTTCTTGAGAACGGTAACGGCACTCATACGCGCTCACCCTGATTTTGCGAGACAAGCAGGGTTTCCATGACGGCCATGCGCACGGCGACCCCCATTTCAACCTGGCTTTCGATGACGCTCTGCGGGCCATCGGCCACTTCGGAGGCGATTTCCACGCCGCGGTTCATCGGGCCGGGATGCATGACAAGCGCATCTTCCTTGGCCGCCTTCAGCTTTTCGGCATCCAGACCGTAATAATGGAAATATTCACGCACTGAAGGCACGAAGGAGCCGGACATGCGCTCACGCTGGAGGCGCAGCATCATCACCACATCGGCATTCTTCAACCCTTCCTTCATGTCGTGAAAGACTTCCACGCTCATGTCGCGAATGCCCGAAGGAAGAAGCGTGGCCGGGGCGACGACACGAACCCGCGCGCCCATCTGGTTGAGAAGGATGATATTGGAGCGGGCAACGCGCGAGTGTAGTACGTCGCCGCAGATTGCCACGGTGATACCCGAAAGCTCGCCCTTGGCACGGCGGATGGTCAGCGCATCGAGCAGCGCCTGCGTCGGGTGCTCGTGCTGGCCGTCGCCGGCATTGACCACGGAGCAGGCGACCTTTTGGGCGAGAAGCGCTGCGGCACCGGCCGAGGAGTGGCGCACGACAAGCACATCCGGGCGCATGGCATTCAGCGTCATCGCCGTGTCGATCAGCGTCTCGCCCTTCTTCACCGAGGAGTTGCCGACCGACATGTTCATCACATCTGCGCCAAGCCTCTTTCCGGCAAGTTCGAAGGAGGATTGCGTCCGCGTCGAAGCTTCGAAGAAGAGATTGATCTGTGTCAGGCCCCGAAGCGTCGAGGTCTTTTTCTCGCGCTGGCGGCTGATTTTCACCGCCTCATCGGCCTTGTCGAGAAGCAGGGTAATATCCTGATGGGAAAGCCCCTTGATGCCGAGGAGATGGCGATGGGGAAAAAAGACCATGGAAATTGTCCTCCGGGTCGCAATAGTCAACGGGTCTATAAAGACAGGTAGCGTTGCGGGCAAGCATGCGATAAGCCGGGTTTTGGCATATACACGCAATAAAGCACGAATCCCGATAGAAGGATGCGAATGACAGGCATGAACCGGACAGAAGAACAGCTCGCCGAACTGAACCAGCCCAGCCTCTGGTCCGGTATCAACGCCTATCGTTCCGATCCGCTGATCGTCGATCTGACCTCCGGCCTGTCACGCAATCTGAGGGACGAGTTCGATCAGATCGGCCGCTATGTCACCTCGCATGAGGCGCAGGAACTGGCGCGTATGGCGAACCAGGGCGTGCCGCAGCTGCACACACACGGCCCGCGGGGCGAGCGTCTGGACCAGGTGGAATTCCACCCGGCCTGGCACGCGCTGATGCGCCGTTCCATGTCCTCGGGCCTGCATTCCAGCGTGTGGGAAAACTCGCCCGACACGCGCGGTAACGAGCACAAGGCCCGCGCCACGAAGTTCTACCTGACCTCGCAGCTGGAAGCCGGTCATCTCTGCCCGCTGACCATGACCAGCGCCTCCGTTGCCGCCATCATGGCGTCTCCGCGTGTGCAGAAGGAATGGGCGCCGAAGATCCTCTCGCGCAAATATGATTCCGCACAGAAGCCGGCCTTGCAGAAAACTGCCGTTACCATCGGCATGGGCATGACAGAAAAGCAGGGCGGCACGGATGTGCGCGCCAACCGCACCACGGCAGAGCGGGTGGGCGAGGGCATCTACCGTCTCTCAGGCCACAAGTGGTTCCTGTCTGCGCCGATGAGCGACGGTTTTGTCATGCTGGCCCAGATGGGTGACGGCATGGGCTGTTTCCTCGTGCCGCGTTATCTCGAGGACGGTTCGAAAAATGGCCTGCACTTCCAGCGTTTGAAGGACAAGCTGGGCAATCGATCCAATGCATCCGCCGAAGTCGAATTCACCGATGCCTTCGGTTATCTGCTCGGCGATCCCGGCAGCGGCATCCGCACCATTCTCGACATGGTGACGCTGACGCGGCTCGATTGCGCGCTGGCGTCGGCCGGCATGATGCGCGCCTCGCTTGCCGAAGCCGTGCACTACGCCCGCGGTCGCTCCGTTTTCGGCAAGATGCTGGTCACCCAGCCGATCATGACGCGCGTGCTTGCCGACATGGCGCTGGACGTCGCTGCGGCGACCGCCTTGTCCTTTAGGTTGGCGAGTGCTTTTGATGCCGCCCGCAACAATCCGGCCGAGGCCGCCTATGCGCGGGTGATGACGCCGATCGTGAAATACTGGTGCTGCAAGATTGCGCCGGCGCTTATCTACGAAGCCATGGAATGCCTTGGCGGCAATGGTTACGTGGAAGAGAGGCCGATTGCCCGCCACTATCGCGAAGCGCCCGTCAATGCCATCTGGGAAGGCTCCGGCAACGTCATGGCGCTGGATGTCCTGCGGGTTCTTCAGCGCGGCAAGGACCTGTTCGATCTCGTCTTCCAGACGCTGGAGCGTGACCTCGGACCTGCCGGGAAGAAGACAACGGACGTGCTGCGCGCCGCAATCGCACTTGCCGAACGTGATGAGGGGGCAGCTCGCCTTTTGGTGGAGCAGTTCGCGCTTGCGGCCGCTGCCGCCGAGCTTTGCCGCCTCGGCGCCGGCAAGATTGCCGATGCCTTCCTCGAAACCCGGCTTGCCGGTGGCTGGCGGCATACTTACGGCATGCTCGATTCCCGCTTCGATCCGACTTATATAATCGATCTTCTTTATCCGCCTGCAGCTTGAGCGATGGATGCGGATGAAGGTTTTACAGTTCCGGCGGGAGGGGTCTCGGATTTGAAAAACAGCAATGGCCTAGGACGTATTCTTGTCTGTCACGATAGCTTCGCACATCGAGGCGCGGCAATGGAGGATGGCGGCCGATGCTGACTTTTCGCTCCGCTCGTTCCGAGGATGAAGACGCGCTCTATGCCATAAGCCTCGCCACCGGCGATGCCGGGCAGGATGCCACGCCACTTTACAATGATGGCCGCATGGTGGGGCATATCTATTCCGTGCCCTATCTGCATCTGTGGCCGGATGCTGTATTCGTTGCCGAGGATGAGGAAGGCGTCTGCGGTTACATCGTCGGCGCGCTCGATACGGCCCTGCATGAAGAGCGACTGGAGCGGGAATGGTGGCCGCATCTGCGCGCCATCTATGCCGATCCTGGGGGCGACCAGCAGACATGGGACGCCGACCAGCGCCGCGCCCATTTCATTCACCACCCACGCCGCACCCCGGCCTGGCTCACAGATCCGTTCCCCGCCCACATACACATGAACCTTTTGCCACGCACGCAGGGTAAGGGCGGCGGCACCCGGCTCCTGTCGCGCTGGCTGGATATGGCCAGACAGAACAACGTCTACGGCATCCACCTCGGCGCCAGCGAACGCAACCTGGCCGGAATGCGTTTCTGGGAAACCCGAGGTTTCAAGCGTCTGGACAGCCACGAAACCCCCGGCAGCGTGTGGTTTGGCATGGGGTTGGAGTGAGCGGCTCACGCTGAGAATGCGGGGCGATATTGTTGGCCCCGCCACGTCATCCACAGGAACCTTCCGTCCAATCTTCCCATCACATTGTCCTTGCCTTCATGCTTTGTTAACCCGTGTAGTCAGGCTTTCAGAAAACGGGTAGGGAATCATGCTGGCGACCGCAGAGGCGATTTCAGCCGACAGACCGGAAAAGCGCATCAAGGATCGCGCTCAGACCGAGAAGGCGATTTTTAATGCGGCGCGGTCGCTGCTTGCCGAAGAGGGATTTCAGGGCTTCGGGATCAATGCCGTTGCTCGCCGTGCCGGCTGCGACAAGCAGCTGATCTACCGTTATTTCGGCGGCCTCGATGGTCTGATTGAGGCGATCGGTGAGGATCTCGGGTCTTGGGTGAAGGATCGCATTCCGGAAGATACCGGCGGCATGTTCCTTTTGACCTATGGTGATCTGATGGAAAAGCTGGCGCTCTACTTCATGGATGCGCTGCGGAGCGATCCTCTTGTCTGCAAAATCATCGCCTGGGAAGTTTCCGACGGCTCGCCCCAAGTGCGCCAGCTGGCGGAAGCCCGTGCCAAGTCGCTTGGCAAATGGCTGGAGCGCATGCGCGGTTCGCTGGCGGCGCCGAAGGGTGTTGATACCGCCGCCGTCAATGCCGTGCTGTTCGCCGCCATCCAGCACCTTGCCATTTCCGCCGCCACCAGCGGGCAGTTTGCCGGTGTTGCGCTCAAATCGGATCGGGACTGGGACAAGATCGCCACTGCCGTAAAAAGGCTGGTGCGGGGCGTTTACGGCTGAACCGGTCTCAGACACGGGCCCAGGCAGCCGCGCTGGACGCTGGGCATTAAAGAAAAATCAGCCATGTTCTTACCGGGCCGGCAACCGCTCGGCGCGTCCGTCCGTTCAGCCGGTCACGTTGTTTTCCACATGCCGGCCGCCCGCCGTTAACCATAATCACAGCTTTCATTTGCCTCTCCATCGCGGCCGGTCCAGTGTGGATTAACGAAATGTTAACCATGCGCAATGACTGCGCATAAAGGAGCCGCAAGTGAGCCGCTGGACAGCTTTGGGCGTCATGATGACGTTTTTTGCTATGCTGCCGTTGGATATCGACGTGCCGGCGCTGAACCTCTGCCTGATGGCCGTGGCGCGCTGGGCGGTGCTTGCTGGCATCCCCGATACACTGTTTGTGCGGGGGCAGGCGGCATGAAGTGGTTTCTGATCCTCTGGGCCGGTCCCGTTGCGCTGCTGGGCAGCTGGTACTGGCTTTCCTATTACGACATGAGCTTCGGCTTCTACATGCTCACACGTCAGACCCACGATCTCGTCTTCGAGATATACGGGAATATTCTAGGACTTCCGCCGGAAAGCCTGCCGCCGCTGGTGGCGCGTGCCATTGCGGTCGACAGCCTGATCGTTTTTGCGATTCTCGGTTTCCGCAAACGCAGGCAGATTTACGCCTGGTGGCAGGGCCGTCAGTCGGCCGCGCGGGTGAGTGCGGAAAGCCTGTCCAGCGCACCCTGAAGAATGAAACTCGCCGCCGCCGAATCGATGCGTTCGGCCCGCTTGGCGCGAGACACATCCATTTCGAGAAGCGCGCGCTCTGCCGCAACGGTCGAAAGCCGCTCATCCCAGTAAACGAAGGGCAGTGCGGTTTTTTCGCCCATGGTGCGCACGAAGGCGCGGGTTGCCTGCACGCGGGGCCCGGCGGAGCCGTCCATGTTCATCGGCAGGCCGATAATGAAGGCGGCGACCTTTTCCTTTTCAGCGAAGGCCAGCAGCACTTCCGCATCCAGCGTGAATTTCACGCGCTTGATAACGGGGCGCGGTGTCGCAAAACGCCGCGACAGATCCGACATGGCGAGCCCGATGGTTTTCGTACCAAGGTCGAGGCCGGCAATTGCCTGCGCGGGCTGAAGCGTTGCCGCCAGTTCCTCGATGGTGAGTGTTGCCATGTCGCGTGCTGTCCTTATCGCTTGCGGACGAATTCGGTGCGCAGCACCAGACCCTTCACCGCATCATGCCTGCAATCGATTTCTTCCGGATTATCGGTCAGTCGGATCGATTTGATGACCGTGCCCTGCTTGATGACGGTGCTGGTGCCCTTGACCTTCAGATCCTTGATCAAGGTCACGGAATCGCCATCGGCGAGCACATTGCCTGCTGCATCGTGCACTTCCTTCGCGCGTGCCGCTTCTGCGGCCAGTTCGGAAGCAGGGCGCCATTCGCCGGTCGCTTCGTCGTACACATAATCGTCATTGTCAGCGGCCATTGTCGCCCCTCTTAAATACAGGTAGTGCGGTTGTTCCGGCCGTCCTATGTCATATTATACCGGCAATACAAAGGAGAACTTCCCATGAAAATCACCTGGCTCGGCCATTCCGCCTTCCGTCTGGAAAACGGCAGCGCGAAGATTCTCATCGATCCGTTTTTCACCGGCAACCCCGGTTTTGCAGGGCAGGATGGCAAGTCTGCAGCCGAAGGCGTCACCCATATTCTGCTGACCCACGGCCATGGCGACCATGTCGGAGATACCGTGCAGCTTGCCCGCGAGACGGGTGCGACCGTGCTGGCGAATGCCGATCTAGCCGCGTGGCTTTCCGCCAAGGGCTGTGCGAAGGTCGATATGGGCAATACCGGCGGCACCGTTCATTTTGACGGTTTCTCGGTTACCTTCACCAATGCGCTGCATTCCTCCGCCCAGATCACCGAGGATGGCGTTTCCCATTCGCTCGGCAATGCCAACGGCCTGATGCTGCATTTCGAGGACGGTCCAGCCGTCTACCATATGGGCGATACGGATATCTTCTCCGACATGAAGCTCATCAATGAACTGCATCAGCCTGATATAGGTCTCGTGCCGATCGGTGACCGCTTTACCATGGGCGGAGCTGTGGCGGCGCTTGCCTGCCAGCGCTTCTTCAAGTTCCAGCACGTGCTTCCCTGCCATTACGGCTCCTTCCCGATAATCGACCAGACGCCGGAGAAATTCGTGGCCGGCATGGAAGGCGCCGAAGCGCGCGTCCATACACCCAGGGCGGGCGACGTGCTGTCCTTCTAAGCGTCAACGCCGCATGTCGTGAGCGCAAAACCGCCGCCGAGTTAGCCGCGACATGCTTTCTACCGTTGCGAAGGACGGACATGGTCATTATAGCGAATGGGAAATATCCCATCGGAGTAAAACCATGTCCGTCGATCTCGCCACCGTAAAGCGTGTTGCGCGCCTTGCCCGTATCGCTGTCACTGAAGACGAAGCACAGAACATGCTCGGCCAGCTGAATGGCATACTCGGTTTCGTGGAGCAGCTTTCGGAAGTGAATGTGGATGGCGTCGAGCCGATGACGTCGGTGACGCCGGTGGCGATGAAGAAGCGCGCCGACGAGGTGACCGATGGCGACAAGGCGGACGACATCGTCGCCAACGCGCCCGCGACCGATCGCAATTTCTTCGTGGTGCCGAAAGTGGTCGAGTAATCGATCCATCTTGCCGCCCGATTTTTCCGAGATTTTCGAAAGCCGTTGCCGACCATGACCGACCTGACGAGCCTGACCATTGCCGAAGCCCGCGAGAAGCTGAAGGCGAAAGAATTTTCCGCCCTTGAGCTCACCGACGCCTATCTCTCCGCCATCGACACCGCCAACGGTGCGCTGAACGCCTATGTGGCGACGACGCCCGAAAAGGCGCGCGAGATGGCGAAAGCCTCCGACGGCCGTATTGCTGCCGGTTCCGCGGGTGAGCTGGAAGGCATTCCGCTCGGCGTGAAGGACCTTTTCGCAACGCGTGACATTCACACCCAGGCCTGCTCGCACATCCTCGATGGCTTCAAGCCGAAATACGAATCCACCGTCACCCAGAACCTCTGGGATCAGGGCGCCGTCATGCTCGGCAAGCTCAACATGGACGAATTCGCCATGGGCTCGTCCAATGAAAGCTCGTGGTACGGCCCGGCCATCAACCCGTGGCGCGCCAATGGTTCCGAGCAGAAGCTGGTGCCTGGCGGCTCCTCGGGCGGTTCGGCCGCTGCCGTTGCCGCGCATCTTTGCGCCGGCGCCACCGCAACCGATACCGGCGGTTCCATCCGCCAGCCGGCGGCCTTCACCGGCACCGTCGGCATCAAGCCGACTTACGGCCGCTGCTCGCGCTTCGGCATTGTCGCTTACGCCTCGTCGCTCGATCAGGCTGGCCCGATTGCCCGCGACGTGCGAGACGCGGCCATCCTGCTGAAGACCATGGCAAGCGTCGACGCCAAGGACACGACCTCGGTTGACCTTCCTGTGCCGGATTACGAAAAGGCTATCGGCCAGTCGCTCAAGGGCCTGAAGATCGGTATCCCCCGCGAATACCGCGTTGACGGCATGCCTGACGAAATCGAAAAGCTCTGGGCCAAGGGCGTCGAATGGCTGCGCGACGCCGGTGCAGAGGTGGTCGACATCTCGCTGCCGCACACCAAATATGCGCTTCCCGCCTATTACATCGTCGCACCGGCAGAGGCCTCGTCCAACCTTGCCCGTTATGACGGCGTCCGCTACGGCCTGCGCGTCGACGGCAAGGACATTGCCGACATGTACGAAAAGAGCCGCGCCGCCGGTTTCGGCAAGGAAGTGCAGCGTCGCATCATGGTCGGCACCTATGTGCTTTCGGCCGGTTATTACGACGCCTATTATCTCAAGGCGCAGAAGGTCCGTACGCTCATCAAGCGCGACTTCGAGAACGTCTTCCACGAAGGCGTCGACGCCATTCTGGCGCCGATCACGCCGTCTTCCGCCTTCGCGGTCGGTGATGAGGAGCTCGCCTCCGATCCCGTCAAGATGTACCTGCAGGACGTCTTCACCATCACCGTCAACATGGCCGGTCTTCCCGGCCTCTCGGTGCCTGCTGGTCTTGATGGCAAGGGCCTGCCGCTTGGCCTGCAGCTCATCGGCAAGCCGTTCGAAGAAGAAACGCTGTTCAAGACGGCCCACGCCATCGAGCAGGCAGCCGGCAAGTTCACGCCTGCCAAGTGGTGGTAAGCAGTCTCAAGCTCAGACAGATGAACGAAGCCGATCGCGATGCGGTCGGCTTTGTCGGTTTTGCCGCATGGCGTGCCGGTGAAGCCTTCGACGCCGCCTATCTCGATTCCCATGTCATCGAGTGGGTGAGGGGCGAATTCGAAAGCTTCGCCAAGTCTCCGACCGGTGATGTCGTCGTGGCCGAAATCGACGGTGTTGTCGTCGGTTGGGGCGCTTGTGATGCCAAGCCTCATCATATTTCCGATCTGTGGGTGGACCCGAACTGGCAGGGCAAGGGGATTGGCAAAGCGCTGATCCTCCACTTTCTCGACAGGATGCGGGCTGCGGGCCTGCCGCTTGCCACCATCGACACCCATGCGAGAAATCGCGCCGCCATAGGCCTTTACCAGCGTTGCGGCTTTCAGATCGTCTGGCGCGGCATGGAATGGTCCGACATCATGAAAGTCGAACTTGAGAAGGTGAAGCTGGAGCAAAAGCTCTCTTAACTTGTTACACCGTCGCTGCCGCGTCGCGAAATGCCGGGCGACGGCATTGCCGCCGCCCGGTCAGTTTATCGGTTGTCCAGCTCACCCCTCACAAGTTCCAGCCCGCGCGTGGTAATGCGGTAGGGCTTGCCACCGGAGGAGGCGATGGCTCGCTTCCGTTTCAGCTTGCGGAAGGTGAGGAGATCGAGGCCGCTGAAAATCCATCCTTCGCGCGTGAAGAGCGAAAGTTTTTCAATTTTGCGGGCGTCGTCTCGAACGAGTTCAATTCTGCCGCCCTGGGCGAGCAGGTGAAGAATGCGCTGTTCGGCGCGGGAAATGTCCATTGTTGGAAGTCCGGTCGGCGTCTTCTAGACGCGTGAAAGCAAACCCGGGTGCCGTTAGGGCATCCGGCTCGGTTTCATTTGGCCCGGCGCGCAAGAAACTTGCGGGCAGGGCCTTTACCGGGACTCCGATTGAGCGAACATAAAAACTCCGTTCTTGCTCCTTTTGGGTAATGGGCCAAACCGGCGCGGTCAAGTCCCGCAGGGAGCGGGAAAACCACGCTGGTCGAATCGCACCCGCAATGGTTTACTTCAAACGGCCAAGGAGGGCGCGGCTTGATCGTCATTCGCAACGCGTATGAGCAGGAAGCGGAGGTTCTGGCGGCCATCGGCCTCAGGGCGTGGCGGCAGGCAACCGCGGCTCTCGGCATCACACCGACGCTTTACGACAATGCGGCGAGCGCCTTTTCCAATTTCACCCGCTCGTCCTGGCTTGCCATCCGCGTCGCGGAACTGGGCGGCTCGGTTGCGGGTTGGGCCGCGCGGGAGCATTTTAACGAGGCGATTTCCGACTTCTGGATCGATCCGGAGTTTCAGCGGAGGGGCGTCGGCAGCCGCCTGCTGGGCGACATCGAACGACTGATAGAGGAAAAGGGCTTCGAGACCATACGGCTTGAAACCCATGCCCAGAATGAACCGGCCGTCGCCTTTTTCCGCTACCATGGCTATAGCATTCGCTGGCTCTCGGTTTCCTATGCGCCGAAGCTGGACCGCGAGGTGCAATCGGTGGGCCTGCAGAAGCAACTGGCTGAGGTCGAGAGTGGTCTTTACGGGCCGGCGTTCTGAAACAGGGCTTGTAGAGTGGCCATCAGCCGCATCGGCCAGTCCGGCGTGATGAGGAGCGATGCGACGAGGCCCGCCTGCAAGATGACGATCGATATCAGCTTGCTGCGAAACGGTTCCTTGCGGGTTTTGTGCCGCAGCAACCTTTGCGCCGAGATAGCGCCCGCACTGCCACCCACGAGCGCGAGCAAAAGCAGCGTGCTTTCCCGGATACGCCATCCGCCATTCCTCGCCGCTTCCTTGTCCCACCAATAGACAAGAAAGACGAAGAGATTGAAGGCGATATAGGCCAGGAAGCAGAGAGCGATCGCTTGCATGGCCTGAATTGAAACCTGTAAGGGTAAAAAACGCGTATCCGATGTCTTCGAAAATTCCGGCCGTCGCGCGACGGGGTGCAAGATGTCTTGCGCCAGCGCTTCATTTGTTCTACCCACCAAGGCCAAAGAACCCGTATATCGTGAGCTTCAGATGACCCTTGTAGACGTGCGCACCCCCGACCCGAAACGCTTCATTCCCGGCGCCACCGGCGATTGGGAAATCGTGATCGGCATGGAGGTGCATGCGCAGGTTCTCTCCAATTCCAAGCTGTTCTCCGGCGCCTCCACCACTTTCGGCAACGCGCCGAATTCCAACGTGTCGCTGGTCGATGCCGCCATGCCAGGCATGCTGCCCGTTATCAACGAGGAATGCGTGAAGCAGGCGGTGCGCACCGGTCTCGGCCTCAAGGCAAAGATCAACAACCGCTCGATTTTCGACCGCAAGAACTACTTCTATCCGGATTTGCCGCAGGGCTACCAGATTTCGCAGTTCAAGGATCCGATCGTCGGTGAAGGCACCATCACCATTTCGCTTGGTCCCGACCGCCAGGGTAATTTCGAGGATATCGAGATTGGCATCGAGCGCCTGCATCTGGAGCAGGACGCCGGCAAGTCGATGCACGACCAGCACCCGACCATGTCCTTCGTGGACCTGAACCGTTCGGGCGTGGCGCTAATGGAAATCGTTTCCAAGCCGGACATGCGTTCGTCGGATGAGGCGAAGGCCTATCTCACCAAGCTGCGCTCCATCGTGCGTTACCTTGGCACCTGCGACGGCAACATGGACGAAGGCTCCATGCGCGCCGACGTCAACGTCTCCGTGCGCCGTCCGGGCGAAGGCTTCGGCACGCGCTGCGAGATCAAGAACGTCAACTCCATCCGCTTCGTCGGCCAGGCGATTGAATATGAGGCGCGTCGCCAGATCGCCATTCTGGAAGATGGCGGCGTCATCGATCAGGAAACCCGCCTGTTCGATCCCGGCAAGGGCGAGACGCGCTCCATGCGCTCCAAGGAAGATGCGCATGATTATCGCTATTTCCCCGATCCGGACCTGCTGCCGCTCGAATTCGATGATGCTTTCGTTGAGGCACTGAAGGTCGATCTGCCGGAACTGCCTGATGACAAAAAGGCTCGTTTCGTGGCTGATCTCGGTCTCTCGGTCTACGACGCCTCGATTCTGGTCTCAGAAAAGGCGATTGCCGATTATTACGAAGCCGTCGCCGCCGGACGCGATCCAAAGGCTGCCGCCAACTGGGTCATCAACGACCTGCTCGGCGCCCTGAACAAGTCTGGCAAGGACATCGAGACGACGCCGGTGTCGCCCGAACAGCTCGGCGGCATCATCGATCTGATCAAGGCCGAGACCATCTCCGGCAAGATCGCCAAGGACCTGTTTGAAATCGTCTGGAACGAGGGCGGCAATCCGGCTGAAATCGTCGAGGCCCGCGGCATGAAGCAGGTGACCGATACGGGCGCCATCGAAAAGGCCGTCGACGAGATCATCGCCGCCAACCCGGATCAGGTCGAGAAGGTCAAGGCGAAGCCAACGCTCGCCGGCTGGTTCGTCGGCCAGGTCATGAAGGCGACGGGCGGCAAAGCCAACCCGCAGGCGGTGCAGGCGCTGGTGAAAGCGAAGCTCGGTATCGAGGAAGAGTAAGCGACGGCTGCCTCCCGCTCGAGTAACGGCAGAGGGTCTCCGTCATCCCGGCCTTGAGCCGGGATCCAGCCAGCCCAAGTCCTTGGGCTGAAAAGACTCTTTTCACCGCGCAGACGCGAGTCGGCTGGATGCCGGATCATCCTCGGGCTTGTTCCGGGGACCGGCATGACGGAAGTAATGGTTTTAGTCCGGATTATTCCGATTAAGCCACACGGTGGGGCAAACCAGAGGATGACGTCCAGCAAGGGCGACTGACATCACTTCTGCCGGGATCAACGCCCGGCATTTCTGTTTCAAGACGGAGCCAGATCATGTTTTTCATCCGCACAGCCAGCCTGCGTGACATCGAGCCAGTCCGGGCGCTGCTCGCGACGACATGGCACGCGACCTATGACGCAATCTACGGCGCGGATAAGGTCAACCAGCTGATCGCAGCCTGGCATTCGCCGCAGGCCATGAAAGACCGCGTCGAAAAGAAAGGCGGCGAGTTCCTTGTCGCCGATGACGGCAAGCGGATCGGCGGCATGGCTTACGGCTCCATGTCGGCCAAGATGGCGAAGACGGCGCTGTTGCACCAGCTTTACGTGGCGCCCGATTTACAGCGGCAGGGTGTCGGCCGCGATCTCTTCGCAGAGCTAGAAACCTGCTTTCCCGACGCGGAAATCATGCGGCTTGAGGTTGAGTCCAAAAATACTGTCGCAATCAACTTCTATGAAGGCGTCGGATTTGTCGAGGTGGACCGAATCGAGCGCATGGCGGGTATCGAGGGGCTGCCCGGCATCGTGATGGAAAAGAGCCTGACCCGATGAACGCGACCCTGGAAAATCTGATAATTCGAACGGCCCGTGAAGACGATCTGCCGGCGCTCGCCGCCATTTTTGCCGCTGACGAGATCGGCGGCCACGGCGATACGGCGGACGAATCGGCACAGCCCGATTATCTTGCCGCCTTCCGGGCGATCGAGGCGTCGCCGAGCGAAACGCTTTACGTCGCCGAACTGGATGGCGAGGTGGTCGGCACCTTTCAGACGGCGATCCTCACCAAGCTCGTCGGGCGAGGGGCCAAGTCTATGGTCATCGAAGCGGTGCAGACACGGGCCGACATGCGCGGTCGCGGCATCGGCGCGGTGATGATCAACTATTGTCTTGATGAAGCCCGCCGTCAGGGCCTGAAAGCCGCGCAGCTCACCTCCAACATGGCCCGGCTGGACGCGCACCGCTTCTACGAGCGGCTGGGTTTCGAGAAGCGGCATCTAGGCTTCAGGATGAAGCTGAAATAGCACGGATATATCTTGAAATGCTGGACAATTGGCGTGAGGGGCGGCATAAGCATGTCTTGTGCCGTGCACGGAAAATCGCTGCGGCGCATTCAAGCCTGAGGAACGTAGAATGAAGACTCTCCTGACGCAAATCTTCACCTGGTGGAACGGCCAGACGATCGGAACGCGGTTTCACACCTGGCGTTTCGGCAAGAAGGTGGGGCAGGACGAGTTGGGTAACACCTATTACGAAGGCGGCACCACCTCCTGGGGCATGCCGCGCCGCTGGGTGATCTATAACGGCTACGCTGAGGCCTCTGCCATTCCGCCCGGCTGGCATGGCTGGATGCACTATCGCACCGACGTTCCGCCGAGCCAGGAAAGCTACGTTGCGCGCGAGTGGCAGAAGCCGCATCAGCCAAACCTCACAGGCTCGTACAAGGCCTATCGCCCTCAGGGCTCGCTGGCTGTGGCCGGGGAGCGCCCGCGTGTGACCGGCGACTACGACGCCTGGACACCCGGCAACTGAGCTATCGCGATGCGCGGTGTTGTGCAAAACGCCGCGCATGCATCCGGCCTCACCGGTTTTTGCCACATTCCGCCCTTAGGCGTTGATCCGGTCGGCGTCCCGACACAGGCAAATTTTGGAGACACATCGTATGAGGAAAATCACGCGGGACCGTTCTTTGCGTGCGCTGACGGTGACGCTGTTCGCGGCGGTTTCTGCTGCCTTCCTCATCTCGCCCGTCTCCGCCGCCCGGCTTGAAAACCGCGTAGCGGTCTTTTCCGGCATCGACAAGATCACGGGCCGCATCACGTCCTTCGATGTCTATATCGATGAGACGGTGCAGTTCGGCGCGCTTCAGGTCACGCCGAAGGTCTGTTACTCGCGCGACCAGACGGAAGCGCAGAAGATCGATGCATTTGTCGAAGTGGATGAAATCACCCTCGACCGTAAAATCCGTCGCATCTTCACCGGCTGGATGTTCGCCGACAGCCCCGGCCTCAACGCCGTGGAACACCCGATCTATGACGTATGGCTGACGGGTTGCAAACAGGACTCGGAAGTGCCTGCTCCCTCTACGGCAAGCAAATAACCCAAGGTAACGACTAGAATTGCAGACTCGGCCGATTGACGGCGACGTCGAGCATTTTCGCATATTCAAGCTTCGGCACATCGATGGCGCCGAACGTTTTCAAATGCTCCGTGGTGAATTGAGTATCGAGCAGCACGAAGCCGCTTGCTTTTAATCTCTCCACCAGATGCACGAGGCAAATCTTCGATGCATTGGTGCGACGGGAGAACATGCTTTCACCGAAGAATGCCGCTCCCAGCGAAACGCCGTAGAGTCCGCCGACAAGCTCCTTGCCTTCCCAGGCCTCGACGCTATGGGCATGGCCGATCTGATGCAGTTCGCTATAAAGCCTGCGAATGGTGGCGTTGATCCAGGTACTTGGCCTGTCCGGTGCCTCTGCGGCGCAGCCCGACATGACAGCCTCGAAAGCGGTGTTGAAGCGTATGTCGAATGGCTTCTTGCGCATCGCTTTGGCGAGGCTTTTGGAAATGTGGAAGGAATTGAGCGGGATGATACCGCGCACTTCCGGCTCGACCCAGAAAAGCTCGGGATCGTCAGCCGAATCGGCCATCGGGAACAGGCCGGCGGAATAGGCGCGCAGCAGGATATCGACCGTTATGTCGTTATTTCTGCTGCGCCGCCCAGCCATATCGTCTTAGTGAGACGCGTCACCGGCCAGATATTTTTCCAGCCAGTGAATATCATAATCGCCCCTCAGGATATCCTCATTCTGAAGAAGATCCTGGAAAAGCGGCAGCGTGGTCTTGATGCCGTCGACGACGAATTCGTCGAGCGCCCGACGCAGGCGGCGAATGCATTCGTCACGGTCGCGTCCGTGAACGATGAGCTTGCCGATCATGCTGTCGTAATAGGGCGGGATCTTGTAGCCCTGATAGGCGCCCGAATCGACGCGCACACCAAGGCCGCCCGGCGTGTGGAAATAGGTCAGCGTGCCAGGCGAGGGAACGAAGGTGCGCGGGTCTTCGGCATTGATACGGCATTCGATGGCGTGGCCATGGAATTCGATATCGGCCTGCGTGACCGAGAGGCCCTGACCCGACGCGACGCGGATCTGTTCCTGCACGAGATCCATGCCGGTAATCGCTTCCGTGACCGGATGCTCCACCTGCAGACGCGTGTTCATTTCGATGAAATAGAACTCGCCGTTTTCGTAAAGGAACTCGATGGTGCCGGCACCGCGATATTTCAGCTTGCGCATGGCGCTCGCGCAAATCTCGCCGATCTTCATGCGCTGTTCAACCGTCAGAGCCGGAGAGTTGGCTTCTTCCAGCACCTTCTGGTGGCGACGCTGCAACGAGCAATCGCGCTCTCCGAGATGAATGGCATTGCCTTCACCGTCGCCGAACACCTGCACTTCGATATGGCGTGGCTTGCCGAGGTATTTTTCCATGTAGACGGCGTCGTTGCCGAATGCTGCTGCCGCTTCGGAGCGGGCAGTCGCAACGGCCTCTTCCAGATCGGCCTCGGTCTTCGCCACCTTCATGCCGCGACCACCGCCGCCGGCGGTTGCCTTGATGAGGACCGGAAAGCCGATCGTGCGTGCGATTTCCAGCGCGTTCTCAGGCTTCACTTCGCCATCGGAGCCGGGAACCACGGGAATGCCAAGTTCCTGCGCCGTCTGCTTGGCGGTGATCTTGTCGCCCATGATGCGGATATGCTCGGCGGTCGGCCCGATGAAGGTGATACCGTGCGCGTCAAGGATATCGGCAAATTTGGCGTTTTCCGACAGGAAGCCGTAGCCGGGGTGAACGGCGTCCGCACCTGTTATTTCGCAGGCCGCAACGATCTGGTGGATATTGAGGTAGCTGTCACGCGAAGGCGGCGGGCCGATGCATACGCTTTCGTCGGCGAGGCGCACATGCATGGCGTCCGCGTCCGCCGTGGAATGCACGGCGACGGTGGGAATGCCAAGCTCCTTGGCGGCGCGCAGGACGCGCAGCGCAATTTCGCCGCGGTTGGCTATGAGGATCTTCGAAACCATGCTGAACCGCCTTTATTCGATGACCACGAGGGCTTCGCCATACTCCACGGGCTGTGCGTCGTTGACGATGATTTCCACGACCTTGCCGGACTTCGGAGCCGGGATCTGGTTCATGGTCTTCATGGCCTCGACGATGAGAAGTGTCTGGCCTTCCTTGACGGTTGCGCCGACTTCGATGAAGGGGCGGGCGCCAGGGGCTGGCGAGAGATAGACGGTGCCAACCATGGGCGAAGACACGGTGTTTGCCGGGTTGCGTGCCGGTGCAGCGGCTGCTGCCGGTGCAGCAGGGGCCGCGATTGCCGGCGCGGCGGGCGCTGCTGCGGGAGCCGGTGCGTAAGCGGGCGGTGCTGCGGCATAAACCGTGGCTGCGGGAGCGGCGCGCGAAACGCGGATGCGCAGGTCATCCTGCTCCACTTCGATTTCCGAAAGGTCGGTATCGTTGAGGATATTCGCGAGTTCGCGGATCAGTTCCTTGTCGATACCCTGTTTCTTTTCAGACATGACAAACCCTATTCTTTGTTTCTTTTTATGCCGTGATGTTTTTCAGCGCGTGAAGCGCCATGACGTATCCATATGGTCCGAAACCACAGACCATGCCCTTCGCTGCCGGTGAGACCATCGATTTGTGGCGGAACTCTTCCCGGGCGTGGATGTTGGAAATGTGCACTTCCACGACGGGCGTGGAAATCGCGCGAATGGCGTCGTGCAACGCGATAGAGGTGTGGCTGTAAGCGCCGGGATTGATGACGACACCCGCCGCCCTTTCTCCCGCCTCATGCAACCAGTCCACGAGCACGCCTTCGTGGTTGGACTGGCGGAATTCCACTGCGAAACCGAGATCGGCACCGGCTTGAAGACAATCATTCTCGATGTCCTTCAGCGTCTTGCCACCATAGATACCCGGCTCCCTTTTTCCCAGCATGTTGAGATTGGGGCCGTTGATGACGATGATGATGTTGCTCATTCACGTTTCCATACGAAAATCAGCGACACCTATAGACTGCGCAGCCGCCAAGGAAAAGCCCCTGCAAGCCGTAAACCGGCCGTCAGGCCGGCATCTCACAGGGAATGCACTTGCTTTTTTAGCAATCAGGAGCAGGTAGCTTTACCGCAGCTGCGCATATTGGCGATTTTCTCCTTCAGCGGGTCGGCACCGACGGCGCCGAAAACCGCCTCGTCGCCGACGATATAAGACGGCGTTCCCGTGATGCCGAGGCTGTTTGCCAGCTTGTAGGTTTCCTGCACCTGCGCATCATTGGGGTTTTCCGCCATCGACTTGCGGATATCGGCTTCCTTGAGGCCGAGCGAGGTCGCGACTTCCATCGCGCTGTCCTCATTCGCCCGTCCGCGAGCGCCGAGGAGCGTGCGCTGGAACTCCGGATATTTGGCAGGCGCCAGCAACTTTACGGCATTGGAGACGCGGTGGGCGGCAACCGATTCCGGTCCGAGGATCGGGAATTCCTTGAGCACGACGCGTATTTTCTTGTCGCTCTTCAGGATGTTGTCCATGTCTCCCATGGCGCGTTTGCAATAACCGCAGTTGTAATCGAAGAACTCAACGAGTGTGACGTCGCCATCGGGATTGCCGAGTGCCAGATCGAATTTCGATTCGAAGATCGCCTTTTTGTTGTCGGCGACCGCCTCTGCCGCCTTGGCGTTGCGCGCCGCATATTGCTTGCGCTCAAGCGCATCCTGAACCTCAAGCATGATCTCCGGGTTCTCGATCAGATACTGCTTGATGAACTCGCCCATTTCCTTCTTCTGCTGCTCATCGAGCGCATGCGCGGGCAGGGAGGCGAATACCGCTGAAAGGGCCGTCACGCTGGCAAGAAGGGTGGAACGGAGAAAATGCGCCATATCGGTCCTCATTCTGTGCGGCCGGAGCCTCTTGAAATCTTATGAAGGCAATTACCTTACTTTAAGCCAAATGCCATACGGCAAAAATACTTGTCCGCATTATGGTCGCATGATTGTGAAGATTGTGATTCTGCGGCAAGTCTCTGAAATACGGTTCAGGAAAGAGCATGCCCTTGATTACGATGTCGAAGCGGAGCGCAGTCGAACCCTTTCACGCCATGGATATTCTGGCGGAGGCAAACAGGCGCAGGCAGGCGGGCCGCCCCGTCATTTCCATGGCGGTCGGCCAGCCCTCCCATCCCGCACCGAAGGCGTCGCTGGCAGCGGCTCAAGAGGCGCTGAAACATGGGCGGATCGGTTATACCGATGCGCTCGGCCTGCGCGAACTGCGGGAGGCGATTGCCGGCCATTACCGGTTGCGTCACCAGGTCGCGATCGATCCGGCTCGTATCGCCGTGACAACGGGCTCGTCAGCGGCCTTCAATCTTGCCTTTCTCAGCCTTTTCGACGCGGGCGATCATGTCGCGATCGCGAGGCCCGGTTATCCGGCCTATCGCAATATCCTGAAGGCTCTCGGCCTCAACGTCGTGGAAGTGCCGGTCACGGCTGAAACCGGCTACACGCTGACGCCGGCAAGTCTGGAGCGTGCGGAAACGAAAGCGGGCTGCAAGCTGAAGGGCGTTCTGCTGGCAAGCCCGGCCAATCCGACCGGCACCGTCACAGGCCGCGAGGCGCTGAAGCGGCTTGCGACCTATTGCGAAAGCCGCGACATGGCCTTCATTTCCGATGAGATTTACCACGGCCTTACCTTCGTCGGCGAAGAGACGAGCGCACTCGAAATCACCGACAATGCGGTGGTCATCAATTCCTTCTCCAAATATTATTGCATGACGGGCTGGCGCATCGGTTGGATGGTCTTGCCGGAAAACCTCGTCCGTCCGGTCGAGTGTCTGGCCCAGAGCCTTTATATTTCCCCGCCTGAACTGTCGCAGCTTGCGGCGACCGCAGCCTTTTCGGCGGCCGAGGAACTGGATGTCTATCGGGAGAGCTATCGCACCAATCGCGATTTCCTGATGGCGCGACTGCCGGAAATAGGCCTGCCGCTGGCATCCCCCATGGATGGCGCGTTTTATGCCTATGTCGATACCAGCCGTTTTTCCAATGACAGCATGGATTTCGCAAAGCGTATGCTGGCAGAAATCGACGTGGCAGCGACACCAGGCATGGATTTCGACCCGGAGGAAGGCCACAGGGCGCTGCGGATTTCTTATGCGGGTTCCGTGTCTGACATTGCCGAGGCCGTTGGGCGTATAGCCGGCTGGCTGAAATAACCGGGTATCATACGCTGGGGAGATCAGGCGGGCGTGCAGCCAAAGGTGCTGTTGAACGCCTTTTCACCCTTGGCAGTAAAGGTCAGCACACGGCCGTTTCCGCGCCGCAACCAGTCGCGCTGCTGCATCGCTTCAAGAAGCGATGCGCCAAGCCCGCCGCCGAGGTGATGCCGGCGTTCGCTCCAGTCCAGGCAATGCAGGCAGACCGGGCGGCGGGCCTTTTCGAGCGGCGAAAGGTCTATGCCGAAGTTCGAGAAGAAGTCGCGTCCGCTCTCCGTTAAGGCAGGATCATCACCTAACGTCAGGAGACCCTTTGCGGTAATGGCGGCAAGCAGTGCCACGCCGCTTTCCCCGGCCAGATGATCGTAGCAGATGCGCGCCTCACGAAGCGCCTTGTCCTTCGGCCCGGTGCGCACACGTACCGCGCCAGTGCGTTGGGCAAGCCCCATCAACGCTTCCAGAACCTGCGCCACATCCTCATCGGAGAGGCGGAAATATCGATGTCGACCCTGTTTTTCCGCTTTCAGCAATTGTGCGTCCGAGAGCTTTGACAGGTGACCGCTGGCAGTTTGCAGGGTCACACCCGCGGCTTCCGCGAGCTCGCTCGCTGTCAGCGCGCGCCCGTCCATCAGCGCCGTCAAGATGTTGGCGCGGGCAGGATCGCCGATAAGGGCGGCAACATTGGCAATCACGGGTCCGTCTTTCATGCTTCGATGGTAACCGAAGCATCGAGGCATGGCAATGGCGTAGAAGGGAGAGGCAGAACATGAGGAGACAAACGATGCTGACCTGTTTCATCCGCTACGAGATCGATCCTTTCAAGGTCGATGCCTTCGAACGCTATGCCCGCAACTGGGGAGAGGCGATCCCGCGTTGCGGGGCTGATCTGATCGGTTATTACGCGCCGAAGGAGGGATCGAGCACCATTGCCTACGGTGTCTACAACATCGAAAACCTCGCCGCGTACGAAGCCTATAGGGCGCGGCTCGCCGCCGATCCGGCCGGGCAGGAAAATTATGAATTCGCGCGCCGCGAACAATTCATCCGTCGCGAGGACCGACTGTTTCTGCGCCTCGCATCCGCCCCCCACGCGGGAGCCGGACGATGATCGCCGTGATTTTTGAGGTCTGGCCAGCTGCAGGCGAGAAGCAACATTATCTGGATATAGCCGCCGGCCTGCGGGCAGAACTTGAAACCATCGACGGTTTCCTCTCCGTCGAGCGGTTTCAGAGCATCGGCAATCCCGAAAAGATGCTCTCCTTGTCGTTCTTCCGTGATGAGGAGGCGGTGAAGGCGTGGCGTAACACCCTGCCTCATCGCGCCGCCCAGTCGCTCGGCCGGACTGGCGTCTTCTCCGATTACAGGTTGCGTATCGCGCATGTGATGCGTGACTATGGTTTGCAGGAGAGGGAGGAAGCACCGGCGGATAGCCGGTCTGCTCACCCAACGGGTGTCGGCCCGGGCTGACGCATCAGCATCAATTTTTCTGCATGCCTCGACAAGCCTTTCTGGTTCGAACTCGTCTTGGAAACCCGTTAAAGATGAGACAGTTTAAGCTGAAGAAGGACCGCCATACGGGCTGTCCGTCAGACCTGGAATGGGAGAAAAGCGATGTCGGCAGAAAAAGTGGCGGTGGTGACGGCAGGCGGCAGCGGCATGGGAGCTGCCGTTGCGAAACGCCTGGCCGCGGATGGTTACAAGCTCGCTATCCTGTCGTCTTCTGGCAAGGGAGAGGCGCTGGCGAAAGAGTTGGGCGGCATCGGCGTTACCGGTTCCAACCAGTCCAATGAAGACCTGCAACGGCTGACGGATCTGGCGCTTGAGAGATTCGGCCGTATCGACGTGCTGGTGAACAGCGCCGGCCATGGCCCGCGCGCCGCCATCCTCGATATTACCGACGAACAATGGCATACCGGGCTCGATGTCTACCTCATGAACGTCATTCGCCCGACGCGCATCATCGCCCCGGTCATGGTAAGGCAGAGGGCGGGCGCGATCGTCAACATCTCGACTGCCTGGGCTTTCGAACCGAGCAGTATGTTCCCCACATCCGCCGTGTTCCGCGCCGGCCTTGCCTCCTACACCAAGATTTTTGCCGATACCTATGCCGCAGACAATGTCCGCATGAACAATGTCCTTCCCGGCTGGATCGACAGCCTGCCGGCGACGGAAGAACGCCGCGAAAGCGTTCCGATGCAGCGTTACGGCAAGAGCGAAGAGATCGCCGCCACAGTGGCATTTCTCGCATCTGAGGGGGCAGGGTATATTACCGGCCAGAATATCCGCGTGGATGGTGGTCTCACGCGGTCCGTCTGACGGTTGGCCTCTCCCGCGCCTCATCCCGTGCCTGTTAAAGGGATCCAGCCAGCCCAGGTCCTTGGGCTGAAAGGGCGCTCCCGCCGCGAGCATGCGTTGACTGCGTTCCTGACAAGCATGGAATGAGGAAATGTCAGTGGCCCTAAAAGGGCCCGTTCTTTGCACCGATAAAAGAAAACGCCCGCAACATCGTTGCGGGCGTCTTTTATCCAAAATGTAGCTTCTCTCAGAAGAAGCCGCGGCGCTGCCACCAGCCGCCCTTGCGCGGCTTCGGCTCATCGCCATCGGGATTGGGAGACGACGATGTAACCACCGGCTCCGAAGTCGAAACATTGCTGCCCCTGTTCGCGCGGACCTTTTCTTCGCTCGCCGGTGCTTCCGCCTGCGGAGCGACATCGGCCGACGCTTCGCCTGCTTCTTCAACAGCGACATCCACGACAGTTTCCTCAACGATCACCGGCTCCACCGTTTCAACGGCTTCGGCCTTCGGCGCTTCTTCGGTTTCCGTCTTGGCCTTCGCCTTGCGGGTACGGCGCGGCTTCTTCGGAGCTTCCTCTTCCACGACGTCGGCAACGACACCTTCCACCACTTCGGCTGCGGTCGCCTCTTCGGTTACCGGTGCCTCAGTTACAGGCGCTTCGTCGCTTTCGCTTTCGCCTTCGTCCTCAGCGCCGGAAGCGTCGAGAGCTTCGTCCTCTGCACGATTGCGGCGACCGCCACGCTTCCCGCGGCGACGGCGCTTGCGCTTGCTTTCCTCTTCGGAGGTTACAGCTTCCGCAGTGCCGTTTTCGGTCTCAACGCCATTGTCATCGGTGTCGATCCCGTCGTCATCACCCTCGGCATCGTCGCCGTCAGCGTCGTTGCCGGAACCGGCCTCAAGCGGGCCGTTCTGGTCGTTCTGACCGCCCTTGCCACGACGGCGGCGACGGCGCTTGCGCTTGCGCTTGCCTTCTTCGCCATTGTCGCCCTGCTGCTGCTGACGGGGCTGGGCGCTTTCGGTCTTGACGATTTCTTCCTCGTCTTCGTCCTCTTCCACCTCGGCGACAAAATCGTCTTCTTCTTCCACGAAGTTCGGCAGCATCTGGATGAGGCTTTCGATCCTCACGGGATTTTCGACGGCTTCACCGCGATCGATGGCGAAATGCTGGGCGCCGACGCCGGAGTCGGCGGCAATGATGATCGACACGCCAAAGCGGCCTTCATAATCGACAATCGTGCCGCGCTTGTGGTTGAGCAGATAGAGCGCCGTTTCCGGCGTGCAACGCACGGTGATGTTGTGGGTGGTGTTGCGCAGCAGATATTCCTCGACGCCACGCAGCACATGCAGCGCTATGGAGGATTCCGAACGCACATGACCCGTGCCGCCGCAATGCTGGCAGACCTGCGTGGTCGATTCCAGCACCGAAGCGCGAATGCGCTGGCGCGACATTTCCAGAAGACCGAAATGCGAGATGCGGCCGACCTGGATGCGCGCACGGTCGTTCTTAAGGCAGTCCTTGAGCTTCTTCTCGACGGCGCGGTTGTTGCGCTTTTCTTCCATGTCGATGAAGTCGATGACGACAAGACCGGCAAGGTCGCGCAGACGCAGCTGGCGTGCCACTTCTTCCGCAGCTTCCAGGTTGGTCGTCAGCGCGGTTTCCTCGATGGAATGCTCGCGTGTCGAACGGCCGGAGTTGACGTCGATGGAGACCAGCGCTTCGGTCTGGTTGATGATGAGGTAGCCACCGGACTTCAGCGTCACCTGGGGCTGCAGCATGCGGTCGAGCTGCGCTTCGATGCCGGAGCGCGAGAAGATCGGGTGAATGTCGCGGTAAGGCTGAACAACCTTGGCGTGGCTCGGCATCAGCATCTTCATGAAGTCTTTCGCTTCACGATAGCCTTCTTCGCCGGAAACGATGATCTCGCTGATATCCTTGTTATAGAGATCGCGGATCGAACGCTTGATCAGCGAGCCTTCCTCGTAAACGAGGCAGGGAGCCGTGGAATTCAGCGTCAGCGTGCGGACGTTTTCCCACAGGCGCATCAGATATTCAAAGTCGCGCTTGATTTCGACGCGGGTGCGGTTGGCGCCTGCGGTGCGCAGAATGACGCCCATACCCTGCGGCACTTCCAGATCGCGCGCGATTTCTTTCAGACGCTTGCGGTCGGTCGGCTGGGTGATCTTGCGGGAAATACCGCCGCCACGCGCCGTATTCGGCATCAGCACGGAGTAACGGCCGGCCAGCGACAGATAGGTGGTGAGTGCAGCACCCTTGTTGCCGCGCTCTTCCTTGGCCACCTGCACGAGAAGGATCTGGCGGCGCTTGATGACTTCCTGGATGCGGTATTGTTTGCGCGGCTTGCGGGCAACGCGATCCGGAACTTCTTCCATGGCGTCTTCGGCGCCGACGGATTCGATCACTTCCTTTTCGTGATGATCGTCATCGTCGTCGTCATCATCGTCATTGCCGCGGCGAAGACCTTCGACTTCCTCGGAAATCGTGTCTGTATCGACCATCGCGGCCATTTCACCGCCGGTGCTGCCGTCGTCTTCGGAAGACGCGTCTGCTGCCTCGGCTGCGATTTCTTCGGCAGTCTTCTTCTTGGCGCGGGGGCGGCGAACGCGCTTCTTCGGCTTTTCTTCCTCAGCCGGCGCTTCTTCCGCGACGACCTCGATGGCCGCTTCTTCGGAAACCGCTTCCACGACGGGTGCAGCTTCTTCCGTCCCAACGGTCTCGGTGGTTTCGCTTGCGGAAACAATGCCGACATCCGGCTGATCCACCTGCGAAAGGTCGATCATCGGGGCGGCGGGCTCAGGCGCATCGGCCGATTCAAAATCGTCGCTGCGGCGATGATCCTCGGCTTCCGCTTTCAGCAGGGCCTGACGATCAGCGAGCGGGATCTGGTAATAATCCGGATGGATTTCCGCGAAAGCGAGAAAGCCGTGACGGTTTCCACCGTAATCCACGAAGGCCGCCTGGAGGGAGGGCTCAACGCGGGTGACCTTGGCAAGGTAGATATTGCCGCGGATCTGTTTTTTGTGTTCCGATTCAAAATCGAATTCTTCGATCCGGTTCCCACGGACAACGACTACGCGTGTCTCCTCTTCGTGGGAGGCGTCGATAAGCATTTTGTCTGCCATGTAAGCTGTGCTCCTCGGCGCAGCCTTGTTTTATACGAGAACAGGCCCGCCACACGGACGAGCCTTTCATATGAGTGCAAGGATGTGCCGGAAATGAAGTCTCCTGCCGGGCGTCTGTAAACTGGCAGCATCCGGACCGACGGCGAGGCGCTTGGCCTGCTCCTGGTATCCGGTTCATGTGAAAACTGCTGCGACATCATTGGCCAGGCGGAACGACAATAATATATAGACCCCTTGGGGTCCGATGAATTTGCTCTCCTCAGAGCGGCGGTGGCAGCGCCACCGGGTAGGTCTCCGGCCACGGCCGGAATTGATCGAGTTTCAGGATAAATGTAACGACGGCAGATGATTGCCCGATTTGCAGCGCCAGCGTCTTTTTCGATTGGCAGCCGGCGGGCATCTATCCCGTCAACACTTTTAACCCTCATCCATGTTGTATGTTTTCTCTGTCATAATAGCAATAGGCTGGCTAAATATGCCATATTGTTGGTGGAATTTCCGGGTTAACAATTGGTTCACCAAGGCCTGCGATGGTGAGGCGCAAACGCGCAAATTGTCGTCCGGCGTGGTTGAAACGGCACCGTTCCGGGTGTTTTACCGCGCCGGTTATCGAAAATGATTGAAATACGGAATTTCTTGAAGACCATGAATTTCACGCGCAGCGCAACGAAATCAGGTGGGGCAGGGTGGATTGGCGCGCGAATCGCGCGGCTTGCGGCTGTCGTGACATTGTCTGCCGTCGCCTCGGTTTCCGTCGTTCCGGCCGTCCAGGCCACGGAGCCGCTCGTCGCGCATCAGGCCCGCATCATCGGCGATGAGGCGCGCACGCGCATCGTTCTCGATTTTGCCGAGGAGCCGGAGTTCGACGTTCACTATCTCGATTCGCCCGCCCGCATCGTCGTGGACTTCCCGGCGGTGAATTTCAGCTTTCCCGCATCCGATCTCAGGCCGACCGGCCTTTTTTCCGATATTCGCTTCGGCGGAATGGGGGAAAACAGCGCCCGTATCGTGCTGACGGCGAAGAAGCCGGTGCGAGTGGCGGTCGCTGAAACGAAAAAGGCCGATGACGGGCAATCCTTCCGTTTCGTCCTCGATACGGAGATTACCACCAAGGGCAAGTTCGCCGAACTTGTGAAGGAGCAGCAGTGGCAGGCGCCAGCGCCCGTTACCACCGCCGCGATTTCTCCCGCGGACAAGACTTCCCGCCCGGCGGAATTCGTCATCGCGGTCGACGCCGGTCATGGAGGCATCGATGCCGGCGCCTCAGGTGGCACGACAGGCACCGAGGAAAAGGTCATCACCTTGATGTTCGCGAAGGAGCTCGCGGAGCGCCTGAACCGCGAGCCCGGCATAAAGGCCTTCCTGACGCGTGATTCCGATACATTTCTTGCCTTGTCCGAACGCGTGACGATCGCGCGGCAGAACAACGCCAATCTTTTCATCTCCCTGCATGCCGATACACTGAAACAGAAGGGCATACGCGGCGCGACCGTCTATACTTTGTCCGATCGCGCGTCGGACCGTATGGCGCAGGAATTGGCGGAGCGTGAAAACAAGTCCGACCAGATCGCCGGTGTCGCCGTTTCCAGCGAGCCGCCGGAAGTCGCCGATATTCTCCTCGATTTCACGCGCCGGGAAACCCAGGCGTTCTCGGTGACACTCGCCGAAAACATCGTTTCTTCCTTCGAGGGGCAGGTTGGCCTCATCAACAATCCACATCGTTACGCCGGTTTCATGGTGTTGCGCGCCCATGACGTGCCATCGGTGCTTCTCGAGCTTGGTTTCCTTTCCAATCCTGACGACGAGAAGCTGCTTCTCGATGCGGAATGGCGCAAGAAGGTGGCCGATACGCTGGCAACAGCCGTCGGGCGATACCGTTCGAAGGCTCTGGCGAACGGTGGCTGAAGGGAAATGCGCCGCGTCGGCCGAGCTGTTGCCGCGTTGCCATTGATCGCTAAAAATGCTGTTCAATTCGGGACCTTGCGGATGAATAACGGGGCCGAGCCCTATTTTACTCACATTCGCCGCGTTACTCGGAACTCGGATTCGGTGGCGGTCCGCAAAGCGTTGGCGCGGAGTTGCGGGCTGGTGGCCCGGTAACATATCAGCGAATGCTGCCTTATCCGGCTTGTCATCGAAGGTATGGTGTGCAAAACGGCACGCGATATGCAAAGATGCGCCCGTTTCCTCGGGCGTGGATGGTTACGATTCGAATTATCGGTAGCTTGGTATGATCAGACTGATTGGATATTTTTTCGGCTTGGCCAGCGTGCTTTTCCTGTGCGCCGCCGCCGCCGGTGCGATTTATTTGCACGGCGTGACGAAGGACCTGCCGGATTACGCAGTTCTGAGCACCTATGAACCGCCGGTCACGACCCGCGTGCATGCGGGCAATGGTGCGCTTATGGCGGAATATGCCCATGAGAAGCGCCTGTTCCTGCCGATCCAGGCGATTCCCGACCGGGTGAAGGCGGCCTTCCTGTCCGCGGAAGACAAGAATTTTTACAATCACCCCGGCGTCGATGTATGGGGCCTCGGCCGTGCCATTCTCGTCAATATCCAGAATTTCGGCTCCGGCCGCCGTCCGGTGGGCGCATCCACCATCACCCAGCAGGTCGCGAAGAACTTCCTGCTGACAAACGACCAGACCATCGACCGCAAGCTCAAGGAAGCCATTCTTTCCTTCCGCATCGAGCAGACCTATTCCAAGGACAAGATTCTTGAGCTTTATCTCAATGAGATCTTCTTCGGCCTGAATTCCTACGGCATCGCCGGCGCGGCGCTCACCTATTTCAACAAATCGGTGACGGAACTGACCATTGCGGAAACCGCCTATCTGGCGTCGCTGCCGAAAGGTCCGGCCAATTACCACCCGATCCGCCGCGAAAGGGCGGCTCTCGAGCGTCGCGACTGGGTGATCGACCGCATGGCCGAAAACGGCTATATCACGGCCTCCGACGCCGCAGACGCCAAGAAACAGCCGCTCGGAGTGAACCTGCGCCGCGGTGGCGCACATATCTTTGCGTCCGACTACTTTGCCGAAGAAGTCCGCCGCCAGATCGTTGAGAAATACGGCGAGGAAGCACTTCTCGAAGGCGGCCTTTCCGTTCGCACTTCCTTTGATCCCCAGATTCAGATGGAGGCCCGCAAGGCGCTTCAGGATGGTCTGGTGCAGTATGATGAGCGTCGCGGTTTCCGTGGACCCATCGAAAAGATCGAGACGGCCGGCGACTGGACGGCTGCGCTTTCCAAGGTCAAGGGCTTGAGAGACGTTCCGGAATGGAAGGTCGCGGTCGTGCTTGCGGTTGCCGCAGATGGTGTCGATATCGGCATCCAGGCCGACCCCGATGCGGAAGATGGCGACAAGCGCACGCGCGGTCACATCTCTGCGGAGAACATGCGCTGGGCCTATCGTGACGCGGCAGGCAAGAAAGCCACCGCCAAGTCTCCGGTTGGCGTCCTGACAGTCGGTGACGTCATCTATGCGCAACCGCTTTCCAGCTCCGGAAATGAATATCGGCTGCGGCAGCCGCCCAAGGTCCAGGGTGGTATGGTGGTGATGGACCCGCATACCGGCCGCGTTCTGGCCATGGTCGGCGGTTTCTCCTATGCGCAATCGGAGTTCAACCGCTCGACGCAGGCGATGCGTCAGCCCGGTTCCTCGTTCAAGCCGTTCATCTATGCAGCGGCGCTCGACAATGGCTATACGCCCGCATCGGTTATTCTTGATGCGCCCATTGAGGTGGTGTCGGGCGGCCAGGTCTGGAAACCGCAGAATTACGGCGGCGGTTCTGCAGGTCCCTCGACCCTGCGCCTCGGCATCGAAAAGTCCCGTAACCTCATGACCGTGCGTCTGGCGCAGGACATGGGCATGAATCTGGTGGCGGAATATGCCGAACGCTTCGGCATCTACGACAAGATGCCGCCGCTTCTCTCCATGTCGCTCGGTTCTGGTGAAACCACCGTGATGCGTATGGTTTCGGCCTATTCGGTCATCGCCAATGGTGGCAAGCAGATCAAGCCGACGCTGATTGACCGCATTCAGGACCGTTACGGCAAGACGATATTCCGCCATGAGGAGCGCGCCTGCGAAGGTTGCAACGCTACCAGCTGGCAGAACCAGGATGAGCCTGTGATCGTCGACAACCGCGAACAGGTTCTGGACCCGATGACCGCTTATCAGACCACCTCCATGCTGGAAGGTGTCGTGCAGCGCGGTACGGCCGCAGGCAAGATCAAGGTCGATCTGCCGGTTGCCGGCAAGACGGGTACCACCAATGATGAAAAGGATGCCTGGTTCGTCGGTTACACGCCGGACATGGTTGCCGGCCTGTACATTGGTTTCGACTCGCCCGCACCGCTCGGTCGCGGTGGTACCGGCGGCTCGCTTTCTGCGCCGATTTTCGGTGAATTCATCGCCGATGCGGCCAAGCATCTCCAGCCGAGCAAGTTCATCGTGCCTGCAGGCATGAACTTCGTTGCCGTCAACCGCAAGACCGGTATGGCGGCAGCGGAAGGCGAACCGGACACGATCATGGAAGCCTTTAAGCCCGGCACAGGCCCGGCCGATAGCTTCTCGGTCATCGGTGCTGAAGGCTACATGTCGCAGGAAGATATTCTGAAGACCTCGCCTCAGGCGCAGCAGGCCATCACCGGCGGTGGCGGCGGCCTTTATTGACATCAGCCATGACGTTTGGCGGGGGCGCGGGTCTTTACATCCGCGCCCCCCGCATTTATTTGAGCAACGAGTTTCAATGAAGGTGAAGAACCAGCGAAATGCGCAATGAAATCGTGAACGTAGTCGACGAAATCAAGCAGGCCATAAGCCTGCTGAGGAGGCATCTTTGACTGGGACCAGGCGATAAGACGACTGGACTGGTTGAACAACAAGGCAGAGGATCCGACCCTCTGGAACGATGCAGCAGAGGCGCAGAAGTTGATGCGCGAGCGCCAGCAGCTCGATGACAGCATCAATGGCGTCAAGGCGCTGGAGCAGCAGCTCCGGGACAATATCGAGCTGATCGAACTCGGCGAGATGGAGGGCGATGATGAAATCGTCAAGGACGCCGAAGACGCGCTGAAGGCGTTGAAGAGCGAGGCAAACCGCCGTCAGGTGGAAGCCATGCTCTCAGGCGAGGCCGACGGCAATGATACCTATCTCGAAGTGCACTCCGGCGCTGGCGGCACCGAAAGCCAGGACTGGGCGAACATGCTGCTGCGCATGTATACCCGCTGGGCCGACCGTGAAGGTTTCAAGGTCGAGGTTCTGGAAGTCCACGATGGCGAAGAAGCTGGCATCAAGTCCGCGACGATCCTCGTCAAGGGACATAATGCCTTTGGCTGGCTGAAGACGGAATCGGGCGTGCATCGCCTCGTCCGCATTTCGCCGTATGACAGCAACGCGCGTCGCCACACGTCGTTCTCTTCCGTCTGGGTTTACCCCGTCGTCGACGATTCGATCCAGATCGATATCAATGAAAGCGATTGCCGCATCGATACCTATCGTTCGTCCGGTGCGGGTGGTCAGCACGTCAACACCACGGACTCGGCCGTGCGCATCACGCACATTCCGACCGGTATTGCCGTCGCCTGCCAGCAGGAACGCTCCCAGCACAAGAACCGCGCCAAGGCGTGGGACATGCTGCGTGCCCGCCTTTATGAGGTGGAGCTGCAGAAGCGGGAAGAAGCGGCCAATGCGCAGGCGGCATCCAAGACCGATATCGGTTGGGGCCACCAGATTCGCTCCTACGTCCTGCAGCCTTACCAGCTGGTGAAGGATCTGCGTACCGGCGTGGAAAGCACGGCGCCCGGCAACGTGCTGGATGGCGACCTGAACGAATTCATGGAAGCCGCTCTTGCCCACCGCATCAGCGGCGGTGCGGATGTGGACGTGGCGGATATCGACTGAGGCCCCAGGCGCGTCGATCGAAAAAGATCACCCCTCGCGAACCCATTGCGAGGGGTTTTTCATTGGAGGAGATGCATGAATCAGGCGCTCTATATCGTCGACATCCAGCCGAGCTTCAATCCTCCGGCAACGCTGGTTGCCGAGATATCCAGTCTCGCGCAGACCATGCCCAGCCTCGCCACTGTCGAACGCCATGACGAAAGCGTGACGCCATTTGAACGCCAACTGGGCTGGAAGCCGGGCAGGGACGATGAGTCGCTGGTGGTTGCCGATCGCATCTTCATCAAACATGGCTATGCGCCGCCACGGGAGGCCATCGACTATCTTCTGTCGCTGAAGCTCGACCGCGTGCTGGTCTGCGGCATCCAGGCCGATACCTGTGTTCTGGCTGCCGGTTTTGCGCTCTTCGATGCGGGACTTCATCCCACGCTTCTGCCGTGGCTGACGGTCGGCTCGAGTCTCGACCGCAGCGGCGAACTGGGCGCGCGCTTGTGGAAGCATCATTTCGGTGCAGTTCTGCATGGCCCTCATGAGTTGAACACCCAGACTATTGCATGACGAATGCCCACCGGCCAATCACGGGCTAGTTCGAAGCCTTCTCGACCTTCATCTCACCCAGCTCGTCGATCAGGATCGTCCAGCTTTCCGCTTCCTTGCTCATCGGATCGGTCTTGAGATAAACCGTCACGAAAAGGCCAGGCGAGGCGGGCGCTCCGTTCGAGCTTTCGGGACGAATATCCGTGACATAGGACTTCATCTGACTGAATTCCTCGAGCTCGATATTTTCGAGAAGATTCGGCCCCTCGGCGGTAAAGGCGATGCGCTGCAGATAAATTTTCGCCGTACCATCGCCCTGGCGTATGGCGATGACCTTGTAATAGCCGCGCGTTGGTGAGGCAGGTGGGGGCCGCAGCTGCCCGTCAGGCCCCTTCACCGGCTCAAGATTGCGATCTTCCCACATGCCGCTGCTGGTGACAAAGATCGCCGAAACCGGCAGCGCGTCAATCGCTTCCGTCTGCGCCCGCGCCGGAAGCGCGGCGGCGGCGAAAAGGCAGGCTGCGATGAGGGTTCTTGTCAGTTGCATGGCATTGTCGATCGTTGGCTTCAGTTGTTGAACTGTTCGGCGAGGACCCGGTCCGACCACGAACGGTCCGGATCCGAGAGAATTCTGGCCGTCCTGTCCTGCGATTGTGCGATCCGTACATGACGAACGGATTTCACCTCGGTGTGGTCGGCCACCGCGTTCACCGGGCGCTTGTCGCGTTCGAGAACATGAATGTCGACCGTGACCTTATTCGGCAAAAGCGCGCCGCGCCAGCGCCGCGGACGGAAAGCGCTGACCGGCGTCAGCGCAAGCAGCGGCGATTCCAGCGGCAGAATCGGTCCATGGGCGGAAAAATTATACGCCGTAGACCCTGCTGGCGTCGCCACCATCATGCCGTCGCAGATCAGCTCTTCCAGTCGAACCTTGCCGTCCACCTCGACCCGAAGCTTGGCAGCCTGATGCGATTGGCGGAACAGGCTGACTTCGTTCATGGCGAGCGCCGTAAACTCGTCGCCGTCGGAATCCGTCGTCGTCATGCGCAGGGGGTGGAAATCGTTGCCGCTTGCCACCGCAATGCGTTCGATGAGGCCTTCCACCCGGTAATCGTTCATCAGGAAGCCGACCGAGCCCCGGTTCATGCCGTAGACACGCTTGCCGGAATTCATCGTCTCGTTGAGAATCTGCAGCATGAATCCGTCACCGCCGAGAGCCACGATGACGTCCGCTTCGTCAAACGGAGTATTGCCATAAGCGCTTTTCAGCTCTTCCAGCGCCGCCTGCGCCTCCGCAGTCGCGGAGGCTACGAAGGATAGTGAATAGGTAGAATGCGACATCCGCTTCCCTCGACAACGGCGAAGACCGGGATCCGGCCTGCGACTGCAATGTAACCTGTTGAAGCGGTTCGCAATCTTCGAAAGTCGTTCAAGACCTCCGGTCGCAAGCCGCAAGACGCACCCTTGGTACATGAAGACGACCGCTGGCGACAAGGCCTTTCGGGCGGGGAGACGTTCTCCCGGCCATGCCATTGAATCGCGCCGTTCCACAGCTTCTTGATTTCCTGTCGCAACAAGGGTTGCGGTGTAAGGCGGCCTGATGCAGTTTGCGCAAGGCAGACGAGGTTTCGAATGGCAGGAGACGGGTGTGGCGCTGCACTACAATATCTATGATGTGTTTACCGAGACGAAAATGGCGGGAAACCCGCTGGCGGTAATGTATGACGCCGATGACCTCGATCAGGGGACGATGCAGGCCATCGCCCGGGAGATGAATCTCTCCGAGACCGTTTTCATCAATCGCTCCAGCAACCCTGCGCACGCGGCTTCCCTGCGCATATTCACACCCTCGGGTGAATTGCCTTTCGCCGGACATCCGACCGTCGGCGCCGCAGTAGCGATTGCCGAGCGCAATCGAGGGGATGGCGATGACGACATCGATATGGTCTGCGTACTCGAGGAGAAGGTGGGGCCCGTGCGCTGCGCGGTGAAAATGCGCGCCGGCGCCGTCAGCTTTGCGGAGTTCGATCTGCCGCGCAGATCTTCAAGGGTGGACCTGCCCCTCGATCATGCCGCCCTGGCCGATGCGCTGGGTGTCAGCGAAGGCCATCTCGGTTTTGAAAATCATGTGCCATCGATCTGGACGGCCGGCGTGCCTTTCCTGCTGGTGCCGATGCATAATATCGCCGCAGTGCGTGATATGGATTTCGACTCCGGTCTGTGGCTGCGCACCGCACCGCTGGTTGAGGGGCTGCTGACGGCGGCCTATATTTACTGTCGCGGCGGTGTCAATCACGCCGCAAAGTTCCATGCCCGTATGTTCTCCCCGGATATGGGCATTGCCGAAGACCCCGCAACCGGCTCGGCCGCCGCCGCGCTTTCCGGCGCCATCCACCATTTCGACGGGCTGACTGACGGACATTATCCGCTTCTGATCGAGCAGGGGGTGGAGATGGAAAGACCGTCTCACATCCACCTGCGCATGGACATCAAGGACGGCGAAATCGGCCGCGCCCGCATCGGCGGCCACGCGGTGCGGGTTGCATCAGGCACGTTCGAAATTTGATGCAGGCCATACTGGTCAAATGCCCAGCGTGAAAGGATGGCGAAGCAACTGGCTCGCACAAAAGAAAAACCCCGGTCTTCACCGGGGTTTTTCTTTCAGTGTCGTTCAGATCAATTAAACCGACCCGCCGCATGGGCAAGCATCGTATAGACCTTGCCGGTATCTGAGGTGAGGTAGGATTGCGTCACGGTCCGGTCGCGGTCGGTCCGGGCCACATCGGCAAGCAGCTTCTCGAAATCGTTGATATAGCGGTCAACGGCGGTGCGGAACTCCGCTTCACGCTCATATTTGCGCTTGATCTCGTCGAAGGTCGTCTGGCCTTTCAGCGTGTAGAGACGACGGGTAAAGACGTCGCGTTCGCCACGCTGGTAACGGCGCCACAGTTCCACCGACGCATCGTGATCGATGGCGCGGGCGATGTCGACGGAGAGCGAGTTCAGCGATTCCACCATGTGACGGGGATTACGGGTGTCGGCTGCGCGGGTCGGCTGTTGCTCGGTGCTGGCGCGCGGTGCGGAGGCTGCGGGCGTCTCCTGGGAGGCGCCGCGCAGCAGATCGCTGATCCAGCCGCCGCCTTCTTCGCGACGTCCCGCCTGGCTTGGTGCGACCGGCTGCGCCGGAGCGGGTGCCTGACGATTCTCGACTTGCCGGTTTTCGACCTGGCGATTTTCGAGCGGCAACGTGCCGCGCAGGGCAGGTGCTGGCTGCTGCTGCGCCGGGCGCTGCTGTTGAACCGGCGCCGGGGCTGCGGGCTGCGGGCGCGGCTCTACGCGGCGCTCGACGGCCGGCTGGGTTGCGGCGATGGCGCGGGCAACCGGCTCGGACACTTCCATCTGCTGCGTCGAGCGGCCGACGAGCTGGGAAATATCCTGCAGCGCCTTGATCTGCTCGGATACGGCGCGGCGCATTGCGGCCGCACTTTCCTTGGCTTCTTCCGGCAGGTCGAAGGCACCACGCTTCAGTTCGGCGCGGGTCGCGTCAAGTTCGCGGCGGATATCGTGGCTTGAGCGACGGATTTCATCGGTCGCGCCGGCGAAGCGGCTCACCGCTTCCTCGACAGCCTGGCGCAGCGTTTCCTTGAGGTTGGCTGCGGCCGCATTGGATTTTTCGGAAGCACTGCCGAGAAGGTTGTCGACTTCCGAGAGAGAGGATTCGACACCGCCGCGCAGGCGGTTGACCAGCTCGTCGGAGTATTTCTGCGCGTCGGAGAGCGTGCTCTCGATCGAGCGGCTGGCATCCTGACCGGCGGCGAGCAGGGCGCCCCGCATGGTCTGTGCCGCCGAACGGGCGCGCTGCTCGGTTTCATCAAGCGAGCGGCCGATATCGGAGAAGGAAGCCTGCAGATTTTCACGCAGGTTGCCGGCGACGTTTTGCGAACGCTCTTCAGCCTCGTTAAGTGTGGTTTCCACCACACCAATGACATTGCGCATGGCGCTTTCGATTTCCTCGGAACGCTTGACGAGGCCGACAGAGAGGCTGCGCAACGCATCCTGGCGTTCTTCCAGCGTGCCGACGAGGCTCGACTGGGCGGCATTCAGCAGCTCGGACGCCTGGCTCAGCACCTTCGAATGTTCTTCGAAGCGGCTGACGATGCCAGCGACCTGCGCCAGCGTCTGGCCGGAAATATTCGACAGACGGTCGATCTTTCCTTCCAGCAGACGGCTGGAACTGGACACCATGTCGGCGGCCTGCGACGCGGACTCCGAGAAACGGGCTGCAGACGCATTCAGCGCTTCATCCGCTGCACCGAAGCCCTGAGCGGCGCGCTCAACGGCCGAATTGAAGTTGGTTGCCGACTGTTCGACGATTTCGGCCATGCTGTTATGGGTCTGCGACAGCATATCCGTGCTCTGACGAGTGGCGGCAACCAGCTTGTTGGCTGCTTCGCTTCCGGCGCGGGCATATTTGTCGATACCCTGTTCGACGGCGTCCGCCATTGCAGTATGGGTTTCCGACAACATGTCGGTGCTCTGGCGGGTGGCTGCGACCAGCTTGCTTGCCGCATCCGTTCCGGCGGCGGCATAATCGCTGATTGCCTGCTCCACCATGCCGACCATGCCGCTATTGCTCTGCGACAGAAGCTCGGCGCTCTGCTGGGCGGCGGAAACGATCTTTTCGGCGGCTTCGCGGCCGATGGTGGCATATTCGTCGACGACAGGCTTTGCCTTTTCCTCGATAAGACGCGACAGCTCCGCGGAGCGGCTGGCCAGCATCGAGTTGAGTTCGCGGGTGCGGTTGTCCAGTGCCGAACGGATCGATTCGCCGCGCGCGTCGAGGGCGGATTCAACACCCGTCAAAGTCTCGGAAATGACACCAACCTGTGAGCGGACAACGGCTTCAGCCTCGGCAACCTTGTTGACGATGATGTTGCCCGCCTCCGAGAAGGTCTGCGCCACGGCGGCAGCCTGGCCGGAGAGGCGCGTCTGTGCATCCGAAATACGATTGACGATTTCACCCGAGCGTTCCTCGATGGCCTTGGTAAAGGCCTCGTTCTGTGCCTGCACCTGTTCGGCGAACTCCGCGCCGGACTTCGCGAGCAGGGCGGAGGAACGGGCAGCTTCGTCGCCGATGCTTTGCGTGGCAGAGGTAACCGCCCCACGCAGGCTGACAGCAAGATCGGTGGCCTTGCCTTCGATGGTGCGATTGACGTTTTCGAGACCGATCGTCAGTGCGCGGTCCATCGTGCCGAGGCGCTCATCGATGCGGGCCGTGCCGGTATCGAAGGTTTCGGCCAGGCGGCTGGTGCGGCTTTCGAAGGTGTCGGCAACGCGGGTCGTCTGCTCGTCCAAGATGCCGGTGATCCGCTCGGCGGCCTCATCGCTGGTGCGCGCAAAGACGGCTGTCTTGTCTTCCAGCGCCTCGGCGAAGCGGCGGCCGGCATCCTCGATCGACGTGTTCACATTGGCGAGATCGCCGCCGACGCGTGCCTGAAGCGTATCGAGAGAGGTCTCGATGCGGGTGCCGGTTTCGTCGAGACGGGTGGTGACGTTGCCGATAGAGGTCTCGATTTTCGAGGATAGGGCGTCCGTCGCGCCGCCGATTTCGCGTGCGGCTTCGCCGATCTTGACGGCGATATCGCCGGCGCTGTTGCGAAGACGCTCTTCCAGCGTTGCCGCACTACCGTCAATCGCCTTCTGCAGCGTTTCCTGCTGGGTTTCGAGCGACAGTTCAAGCATGCTGGCGCTGGAGGCGACAGTGGTGCCGATCATCATCGCCTGCTCGGAGAGCATGTCGCCCATCTGGGTCGTGGCGGAGCTGAGCGTGGCTGCAATTTCTGCCTGACGCTGCTCAAGCGTGCTGCGGATGTCCTCGTGCGATTGCGAAAGATTGCTTTCGAGGCGCGAGACGCCTTCTTCCACGGTCTGCGCAAACCGGGTGCTGCCGTCCTCAACGACGCTTTCAATGCGGTTGGCCGCGCCCGAAACGCTCTGCTCGATCAGACCGCTGTTGCGTTCCAGCGATCCGGCAATACGCTCGGCCTGCGAGCCGAGCATGGTTTCGAGCCGCTCATGGCCGCTGGCAAGCGCATTTTCAAGCGTGAAAGCAGTGGCTTCCAGGCGTTGGCCGACGCCGGCCGCCGCAAGCGAAAGCGATGACGCCCTGGCGTCCATGGCTTCGGCGATCCGTTCTTCGACACCCGAAATGGTCATGTCGAGCGCCATGGTGCGGCTGTCGAGCGCATCGGCGATGCGTTCTTCCGCACCCGATACGATACCGGAAAGAGCCGCCGTGCGGGTGTCCAGCGCGCTGGCAATGCGGTCTTCCACGCCGGAAACGGCGCTGTGCAGGGCGGCGGTGCGGCCGTCGAGAATATCCGCGATCTTTTCCTCCACGCCCGAGAAGCTCATGTCGAGCGCCATCGTGCGGCTGTCGAGGACGTCGGTGATGCGCTCTTCCGCGCCGGAGACGACTGACTTCAGCGAATCCGTGCGGCTGTCGAGCGCGCCGGCGATGCGGGTTTCGGCGCTGGCCACCAACTCGCCGAGAACTGCGGTGCGTGAATCGAGCGTTTCGGTGATTTTTTCCTCGACTCCGGAGAAGGCCATATCCAGCGCCATCGCGCGGCTGTCGAGTGCATCCGTGATGCGTTCTTCCGCACCCGAAACCACGGCGTTGAGGGCTGCGGTGCGGCCGTCCAGCGTTTCTGCAATCCGGGTTTCGGCGCCCGCCACCACATCGCCGAGCGCGGCTGTACGGCTGTCCAGCGCGCCGGCAATTTTCTCTTCGGCGCTCGCCACGATGCCGGTGAGGGCGGAGGTGCGGTTGTCGAGCGTCTCGGAAAGCCGTTCCTCCACATTAGCGAAGGTCATGTCGAGAGACAGCGTGCGGCTGTCCATGGTGTCGGCGATACGTTCCTCGACGCCGGAAATGGTGCTGGAAAGCGCAGCCGTGCGGCCATCAAGCGTTTCGGCGATACGGCTCTCGGCTCCGGAGACGACGTCGTGCAGGGCAGCCGTGCGGCTTTCCAGCGTGTCGGAGATGCGGTCCTCGATGCCGGAGACTGCGCCGGTAATGGCTGCGGCCCGCGTTTCGAGCGTTTCGGCAAGGCGACGTTCCACGTCGGCGACGACGTTGTTGATCGCAGCTGCACGTTCGTCGAGCATGGCAGCGAGGCGTTCTGCCGTGCCGGAGACGGAGCCGGTAATAGCCATGGAACGGCTGGCGAGCGCTTCGTCGAAACGGTTCTGGCTGGCCGAAAGCGCGCCGAACAGGGCGTTGCTGCGTTCCGACAGTACGGCGTCGATCTTCTCGTGCGAATTGGCGAAGACGTCTGTGATTTCGGCGGTGCGCTGGCCGATCGCGTCGCTGAAGGCCTGAGTCCGGGCCTCAAGCGCGCTTTCCAGCATTTCCTGACCCGTGCCGAGCGCGGTGGCGAGCGCCAGCGACTGATCGGTCATGGTGGTGCCGATGCGTTCCAGACCGGCGCTCAACATGGTGTCTAGCGCTTCAGAACCGCCCGCCACGGTTTCGTTGATCCGGGCAAGGCTTTCCATCAGCTTGCTATCGAGGCTGCCGGCGCGCTGGTCGAAGGCGCTGGCGAATTGCGCCACGTGTTCATCGAAGGCCGAGTTGACCTGACCCACCGTCGCCTGCATCCGTTCCTCATAGAGGCCGGAGCGGAGATCGAGATCCATGATGGCGTCGTCGGCCGTGCTCTGCAGGCTCTGGCGGAAGGAGAGGCCTTTTTCCTCGAGCGTCGTGGAGAGCTTGTCGAGCACGGTATCCAGCGAACCGCCGATGATCTGCTGGCCGCGTTCGATATTGCGGTTGAGCTCGAGCGTGCGGCTGGAAAGCGTCTCGTTGAGCTGGCGGGTGCGTTCCTCAAGCGCGCTGTTGAGGCTTTCCACGCCGCTGTCGAGCGTCGAGGCATGGATCGCGAAACGCTCGAGCAGCACTTCACCGCGTTCGTCCAGCGTCGAGGTGAGATTATGCAGCCGCATGTCGAATTCGTTGGAAATCGTCGTGCCGGAGGAGTTCAGCGCCTGAAGCAGGTTCTCGGTCTTGGCAGCGATCAGGCTGCCCATCGCTTCCGTCGAAGCGCGCGATTTTTCCAGGAGAGCCGCCGAACGTGTGTCGATCATCGACGCAAAGGCCTCGCCGGTCGTGGCGATCCGCATCGAAAGCTCTTCGCCGACGATGGAGAGTTCTTCCTTGATCTGTTCCTGCGCGCCGACGATGGAGGAGCGGATGCGCTCGGCATGGTTGACGATTGCGTCGCGTTCGGCGGTCAGTTCCTGCACGAGGCTGCGCACGCGCAGCTCATTGTCCGCATAGCTGCGCTCAAGCGCATTGACTTCGGAATGGACGAGGGTTTCGAGTTCGGTCGCACGCGCAATGGTGCGCTCGATACCGTCATTCATGGCCGAGACTTCACGGCGAACCGCCTGGCCAACGGACATGATGCGGTCAGAGGCAACGGTTTCGGGTTCGGCAAGCCGAAGCGCGACTTCCGCCATGGAGCGGGCGGCGTTGCGCAGATCGCGGGCACGCGCCATCATGATGGCGAAGGCGAAGAATAACATTACCGGCAACAGAATGCCGACGACGATCGCCATCAGGCCGGGGATCGCGGCAAGGTCGGAAAGCGAACCGATATTCCAGAGCGCATTGCCGTAAAGAAGATGCGCGATGCCAAGGCCGCCGAGCGCCCATATGACCGACATGATCGTGGCGTTGCGAAGCGCGCCGCCGATGGACCCGCCTTCCAGCGATTTGAGGATCATGGCCGGGCTGCGCTTGGACCCGTCATTGGCCGCTTCGAGATTGGGCGATTTCGGCGCCGGTTCGACAGGCGTGCGCGCGACTTCGGGAGCAGGGGTCGGTCTGCTGGCTTCCTTCACTCTGGCCTCCGGCTGCTTCGGCGCTGCAGTCTTCCGCGTCTCCGGCTTTTCTTCGAAAGCGCCAAGCTGCAGGGCATCTTCCAATGCCTGGAAAGCAGTCTCGTCGACAGAGTCGCTGATCTTGTTATTCGCCATGCGGTTACGCCTCGTTACACATACGCCCGGCTTCATGCCGTTGGACCGCCTGCCTATGCAGGCGGACTGCCGCCATCATGCCAGCGGAACATATCCCTCCATGAGAGAACAATCCCGCCACTTACCAAATCCCGAATGCTGGTGATCCAGCTTTCGGGCGAAATTACAACACTGTGCCGCAATAACAAAGCTTGTGCTTAGGCCTCGCAGCAACAGCAGTACCGTAGTGACACATTTAGGTGTTCGAAACAATTAATGCGGATTTGCGGTGGTGGCGAAGTGTTGGCTTTTTAACAGTTTTTAAACCTGAGTTTCACGCTGAACGCCTTGTTTCGCATAAGTTTAACATAAATTAACCATAGCAGAAGATTTTCAGCCGCGTCACGCCGTAATTTAAGCCGATAGCACGGGTTAGGATGCCTGAATACGACACAGATGTGACACGAAACAGGAAACGGCAAGACAGGAATTTGAGACATGGCAGCAGTCAGTATCGCTTTCGAAGCGCCCGATAATTGCGGCGGCGCGCCGGTCACTGGAAAAAAGCCTATCGATTTCGATCATCTGGCCCGTCAGACGATGGGCGACAAGGATCTTGAGATCGAGGTGCTGCAACTGTTCAGCCGCAATGCGCGCGCCGCGCTGCACGAAATGGCGGGCGCCGGCGACACGGGCATGAAGGCGACAGCGCACCGTTTGAAGGGCGCAGCACAGGCTGTCGGCGCCTTTGATGTTTCTGTGGCTGCCGCCGCCGTGGAGGCTGGTGGCAATGAAAGCGTCGCGATTGCAAAGCTTGCGGCCGCCATTGTCGAGGCGGAAAATTTCATCCTGAAACTTTGCCGCTGAGGCGTAATTCATCAAAATTGCGGTTTCGCAAGGCCGGTTGAGGCCCTGGGCGCCCTCCAAGCGGGTTGCCAAGGCGAACCGGCCTTTCTATGTGTTTAGAACAGTTCTTAGATCACATTCTGGATTTCGGCATGACAAAACTGACAATCGTTGCCTTTGACGGCACGCCCCATGAACTCGACGTAAGCAACGGTTCCACCGTGATGGAGAATGCCGTGCGCAACTCCATCCCCGGCATCGACGCGGAATGTGGCGGTGCCTGCGCCTGCGCTACCTGTCATGTCTATGTCGACGACGCCTGGTCGGAGCGCGTTGGCGGGCCGGAGCCGATGGAAGAAGACATGCTGGATTTCGCTTTCGACGTGCGGCCGACTTCGCGTCTTTCCTGTCAGATCAAGATGAGCGACGACCTTGACGGTCTCGTCGTTCACGTTCCTGAGCGCCAGGGCTGAGACGAAACGGCTTTGCGGCAGAAAAAGCCCCGCTCACCAAGGTAGCGGGGAGCGGGGCGAGGCGGGTACGCAGCATGCAGGCGAGGGAGGAAACACCTGCGAGCCCTCAAGTGCGCACCGGGAGAACCGGAGGCGGCTGCGACCATCAAAGCTTTTGAGACAGTATGGTCCGAAACCGTACGTAGAACGTACAATGAGTCTCACCGGACGCACCATCACCAGAAGTCACGGGTGAGATCGGACATCACGTTACGTCATGTCGGCCAATCATTCAGCTTTGTCGGAAGAAGGGCGCGGATCTCTCAGCGGCGGCTCTGTCCCTGTTCAAGCCGGTTTTTCAGGAGCCGTGTCATGCGGGCATCGAAATTTCGCGATTCCACCACGTCGAACCGCATCTGGTCCCTGTCGTGCTCGTCCATCACCGTCTGGGTGATCTTGCCAACCATTTCCTGCAGCGTTTCACAGTTTTTCTGAGGGCGAAGCGCGGTCAACTGCCGTTCGAGCGAACGGGCGTGAGTGCGGGCGATTTCGGCGTGCCGTTCCTCGTGGCGCTTGATATCGGCAAGCAGCGTATCCCAGATGAAGGCCAGTTCCGCAGTGGTGCGGCGGCGGTTTTTCCATTGCGGCAGGAGAATACGGGTGTTGAGCACCACTTTGGCGGTTCCGACGCTGCAAAGGCCGTTTTTCTCGACATAGGTGAGTTCGCCGCCGAATTTGATTTCGGTCGCGCCCGGATGGCGCGCGCCGGTATTGCGGGTCAGCGGGCCGTGCCTGGAAAGCTGCTGGTCGAGGTCGGCGGCGGTTTTGCCGCTGATCGAAAAATAGGAATAGGTCTTGCGGACGATGGTTTCGGAAAAAGCCGGTCCGGGGATGGAAAGTGCGACTGCGACCGCCAAAGCGGCGCAAAGAGCACGTGATGATTTGGTCATGACCCGGCCTTCCGGTTGAACTTGAAAAACGTTTGCTGCATAGGCGGAGCGGAACTTATAAGAATTGGCATAACACTCCGTTATTCCGAAAGGCACGTGTTACGTGATAACAGCCGGCAGCAACGCGTGGCAAGCGGCCCATGGCCGCTCCCTGAAACTTGATGGGCGTGGCCGTATTATGGCCATCGTCAACGCAACGCCCGATTCCTTTTCGGATGGCGGCCGTTATCTCGCCGTCGATGCGGCTTTTTCCCACGCGCTGACCTGCGTGGAAGAAGGAGCCGACATCATCGATATCGGCGGCGAGTCCACCAGGCCCGGGGCTGCCGCGGTAACGGAAGCCGAGGAGCAGGATCGGGTGCTGCCCGTCATCGAGAAATTGCGCCGCGAGACGGATGTATTGATTTCCGTCGATACCTACCGCGCTTCGACGGCTCGGCTCGCCATCGCGGCAGGGGCGCATATCGTCAATGACGTTTTCGGTTTGCAGAAAGACGCCGAAATGGCGGGCGTGGTCGCCGCCACCCGCGCGGGCGTCTGCATCATGCATACCGGCCGCGACCGGCAGAAGCTCGCCGATGTCATCGCCGACCAGTTCGAATTCCTCAATCATTCGCTCGAGATCGCCGAGGACGCGGGTGTTGCCCGCGATGCCGTCGTGCTGGATCCCGGTTTTGGTTTTGCCAAGGACGAACGGGAAAACGTTGAGTTGATGGCCCGTTTCAGCGAGCTTGCCGCCTTTGGCCTGCCGGTTCTTGCCGGCACGTCGCGCAAGCGTTTTATCGGGTCGCTGACGGGCCGGGATGCGGCCGATGAACGCGATATCGGAACGGCTGCGACGACGGCGATCCTGAGGCTTGCCGGCGCTTCGATTTTTCGTGTGCACAATGTCGCCGCGACGCGTGATGCATTGGCAATCGCCGATGCGGTTCTTGCCAAAGCGTCGGCAAAGGCCGATGCCTAGATCAATGAGTGCCGGAATGTCATGTCCCGAGGAGGGTGCGGCTTTCCGGCGAAACAGTCCTGCCATGGAGGCGATGCGATGAGCCGCTATACCATCATCCTGAAAAACTGTTCCTTCTTTGCCCGTCATGGTCTTCTTGAACAGGAAGAGGTGTTGGGGCAGCGCTTTTTCGTCGACGCCGAGATGGAGGTCGAGGCGGGCGACGCGCTGGAAACCGACGATATTGAGAACACCGTCGATTATGGCGTGGCTTTCGCGGTCATCGAAAAGATCGTCGTCGGCCAGCGCCGGTATCTCATAGAGGCGCTTGCGAACGACATCGCCAAGGCGCTGCGTGCCCGTTATCCGCAAATCGTCTGGCTGCGCATCACGGTGCGCAAGCCCTCGGCGCCGGTTCCCGGTATTCTGGATTATGCACAGGTGAGCGTTGAACACCGAGCCTGAAACGATGACCGTCGCTGCCCTGGGTCTCGGCGGCAATATCGGCGATGCGGCCGCCGCCATGGCCAGGGCACTGCGCGAACTCGATGCGCATGGCGATTGCCGCCTGATGGCCGTCTCCAACCTTTACCGCACACCTCCATGGGGCAAGACGGATCAGGCCGATTTTTTCAATTGCTGCGCTTTGGTCGAGACCGCGCTTTCGGCGCCCGCGCTGCTGGAACTGTGCCTCAATATCGAAAAAGGCATGAAACGGGTGCGGACGGAACGCTGGGGCCCGCGCACCATCGATATCGATGTGCTGACCTTCGGGAACCAGTCTATCGTCACGGAAAGCATTGAAGTGCCGCATCCGCGCATGACGGAGCGCGCTTTCGTGCTGATGCCGCTTGCTGATATAGCGCCTGATCTCCAGGTCAGGGGAAAGTCCGTCCGGGAATGGCTTCAGCAGGCGGACAAGAGCGGCATTGTCAGCGCAAACGAAAAGCGGGAGTGGTGGACACTCCCGCCTGGCAATGGCTGAAAAACTGTAGTCTTTACGGCTTGATCGAGCCGACAGCCAGCTGGTCGATATCGCGCGCCAGCGTGACGCCGATGACCGGTATCATCTGATCGGCGACCTTCACCGAGATGGTGATGTTCATCGAATTGTCGTTGGAGACGCGGGCAACCATTGCACCGTTGAGTTTGGCGCGGTTGATGCCGACGACGACCTTGTCGCCGCTGACCTGTCCGGAGGTGATGTCCAGACCCTTGCCGGCCGCGCCATCAAGGAACCTGCCTTCGTAGCTGTTGCCCTTCTGGCTGATGACGGCGGACATGGGCTGGCTGAAGACGCCGACGCGGCAGGTGCCGCCGAGCTTTATGCCGGTCTGCTTGTCGTCAAGCGGTTCGCCCGTCAGGTCGCAGGTGAATTTCGTGCCCTTGTATTTGCCGGCGACGATTTCGCCCGGACCCTTCCAGACGCCGGCAACGGAGCGGAAAAACACGTCGTCGCGATCGCGTGATGCGGCATGCACGTCAGACATGCCGAAACCGCCGCTGACGGACAATATGGCGGCAAGTCCGCCCACAAGCGAAAAGAAGCGCGAATACATGATACTTTCCCCGGCGAAGAAGCCTGTTCGATAGGCTGCAATCTACCGGCGGAATGGTTAATGCTTGGTTTATTTCACTCTCATTTGCGGCGTCATCCGTAACCTTTTGAACCGCTCAAAGCCGAGCAATCAGGCTTTCTCGCCGCTTTTTCCACTGCTTAAATCGGGCGTGAGGTCGGACATGAAATCGCCGATTCCCGGCCGTTTCACAGCCCTGAACGGCAGCGGGCGGCAAAGATCCATTGCGGCAATGCCGATTCGCGCCGTCATCAGGCCGTTGATGACGCCTTCGCCGAGACGTGCGGAGAGTTTCGAAGCAAGGCCGTGTCCGAGAACCTGTTGAGCGAGCCCGTCACCGACGGCGATCGAGCCCGTGACGGCGAGATGGGCGACGACATCGCGCAGGAGTTTCAGCATGCCGAGCGTGCCGGGACGGCCGCCGTAAAGCTCTGCCATGGCGCGCACCAGCCGCGTCACTTCGAACAGCACATAAGCGAGATCGACGACGGCGCGTGGGCTGACGGCGGTGACAACCGAGACCCGTTTCGAGGAATTGAGAATCAGCGCCCGCGCCTGTCGGTCGAGCGGCACCAGCAGTTCACGTTCGGCAAGCTCGATCAGATGCGGGCCGTCGATGACGTCACTTTCCGTTTCCTTCAGCGCCGCGCGCCCCTTGGCCGTTTCCGCCCGATGGGAAAGGACGGCATTCAGGCGGGTGACGATGGCGCGGGCGGGTTTCGGGCTCTTGTCGAGGCTTGCCGTCTCGGCATCCGCCTTGAGAGATTGTACGGCATTCAGCCGCATGATGCCGAAGACTTCGCGGCCAACGAGGGCGAGAACCGCAAAAAGCGCCACGATGAGGGCGATCGTTGCCGTGTAGCCCAGCCAGTCGGAGCGGGAAAACAGATTGCGGATGAGCTGATCCGCCCAGAGCCCGAAGGCAAGCGAGAACAGGACACCCAAGGCACCAAGCGCCAGCTTGCCGAAGGAGAAGCGGCTTTTCTTCGGTATCGCCACGGGCAGAGCGGCAGCGTCTATGTCCTCAGGTGCCAGAAACGGATCGTCTTCATCTGGCGTCAAAGATATCTCCGCATCGAAACTGCGCGGCGCTCGCTTCTGCGTGGCGGACGGTCGTGCAGTCTCTTCCGTCTCGAGCGTGAAAGCGGCGGGGCGGCGCGTCTGCGGATCGTTTTGTGTGGGAGCTTTCATGCGAGCTTGTCTCCGAACAGGAACTGCATGGCGCGGTCGAGCCTGATATGTGGAACGGAAAGCCGAATGCCGCCGCTGCCCGGCTCGTCAATGTTGGGCGGTCGAAAACGCACGACATTGACATCAGGTAGTGTCGCCTTGTCGCCATCCCGGTCTATGCTGCGGAACAATGGCTCCGGATCGTCAGGCAGGTCGCCCGGAAAGATCGCTGTCTTGCGATTGCCGTCAAATGTCTCGCCATTGATGGTTTCGCCGGCCATCGGCGTGCCCACGATGACGGGCAGTTCGTGGCCATCCTGTCGAACACTTGCCTCTCTCGTGGCGCGAACCGAAGCCAGCGCCATGACTTCGATACCGGCGCCATTCATGCCGATGGTGGTGATGGCGCGGTCGACCAGACGCCGGGTCAGGCGCTCCAGCCGGTCATGGCTTTCGTGATGCAGATGATCGGCCTTCGTGGCCGCAATCAGCACCTTGTCGATGCGACGGCCGATCAGCGACGACAGCAGGCTGTTGGTGCCGGGGCGGAAACAGGCGAGAACATCGCCCAGCGCCCGCTCCAGATCCTGAACGGCTTCCGGACCGCGATTGACGGCCTGCAGCGTGTCGATCAGGACGATCTGCCGGTCGAGGCGGGCGAAATGCTCGCGGAAGAAGGGTTTGACGACAATCGACTTGTAGGCGTCGTAGCGCCGCTCCATCATGGCGCGCAGGGAGCCTTTGGGCGCTTTTTCGTCCGTCAGGCCGGGAAGCGGCGCAAAGGTCAGCGCGGGCGACCCTTCCAGATCGCCGGGCATCAGGAAGCGGCCGGGCGGCAGGGTGGACAGCGATCTCTCGTCGGACTTGCAAGCCTTGAGATAGGCCGCGAAGCTTTCAGCCAAGCGTCGGGCCGTCATTTCATCGGCGGGCGCGTTGATATCGAGCGAAGAGGCGATGGCCAGCCATTCCTGTGCCAGCTCGGCGCGGACCCCGCTTCCGGCCAGCGAGACTGTGGTGTCGCTGAATTGCCTGTAATCCTGCGACAGAAGCGGCAGGTCGAGCAGCCATTCGCCGGGGTAATCGACGATATCGATGGAGAGCTTGCCGGCCGAGAACCAGCGACCCCAGCCGCTGGCGCTCTGGTAATCCAGCGTGATCCTGAGTTCCGAGATCGCCCGCGTCGAATCCGGCCAAAGCCGGTCGCGCACCAGTGCCTGGATGTGATCTTCATATTGGAAACGGGGAATGGCGTCGTCCGGCTGCGGCTCCAGTCGCACGTTAGAAACGCGTCCGGAGCGCATGGCCTCAAACAGCGGCAGCCGCCCGCCGTTGAGAAGATTGTGGACCAGCGAAGAGATGAAAACCGTCTTGCCCGCCCGCGAAAGGCCGGTGACACCAAGCCGCAATGTGGGGTGAGTGAGGTTACTCGCGCGGTCGGCCAGATTATCGAACGCAATGAGCGCACTGTCTGTCAGGGACGTAAGAGAAGGCGGCAATGGCAATTTCCCGGCTGCGTTAAACGGTCACGGCTGCAATATAGGAAGATACGGTTGCCCAAAAAAGAAGCGCGCCATCGGATTTTCAGCGCGCCTTCTTTCGACAATTCATGGCACGCCGAAGCGATTATTTGCCCGGTGCGAGGAAATCGACCAGCCGCCAGCGGTCTCTGCCGTTGGCAGCACCGCCGTCGTGATCCAGAACCGCGAGGCCCGTTGTCGGAAAGCCCGAGGGCAGGGCTGCATGCAGCAGGTCCTCGCCTATCATTGCTTCCAGCGTTGCCTCCATGGTGGGGTTATGGCCCACCAGCATCACTGACTGCGCCTCCGTCTGAGCGGCGACAAGGGAGAGATAGGTTTCGCTGCGCGCATTATACATTTCATCGACATAGAAGATGTCTATGCCTTCATTGAAGGCCCTTTGCCAGGCCTCCGTTGTCTGCCGGCAGCGAACGGCCGTGGAAGACAGGAGGACTTCGGGCCGGTAGCGACGGTCGGCGGCGAGGTCGGCAATGATCTCCGCCTCGGCAAAGCCGGCCTCGTTCAATCCCCGGTCGAAATCCCGTTCTCCCGGCGCCGCCCAGGCGGCCTTGGCGTGGCGCAGAAGATAAACTCGGCTCGGGGAAGATGCTGTCAAGGGCGGGGACCGGCGTTCGAATGTCAGGGCACGGGCGGAATGCTACAGGATTGGGTTGCAGGACCGCAAGTCCTCTTTCCTGTTGGTAAGTCGCATTGAAGTGATTGAAGAAGAGATCGCTTCAATACGAATAAAGAATAAAAATTAGTCATTTAGATGATTTTTGTGTCAGTTTTAAAAATGCCCGAAAACTGATCTGTAGACTTGAACCGGCCACTATCATTGGAGTATACACCGCCGCATTGAGATGTTCTTCGAGGAGAATCGCGTTGAGTGAGAAGATCGATCTTAGCAAATATGTGCTCTCGGAAGACGATGAGTTCATGAATGCCAGCCAGCGCGCCTACTTTCGCGCGAAGCTCATAGCCTGGAAAAACGATATCCTGAGAGAAGCGCGCGAGACGCTCGGACATCTCGCCGAAGAAAGCGCCAACCACCCCGATCTTGCGGATCGGGCCTCTTCCGAAACAGACCGGGCGATCGAGCTTCGCGCCCGCGACCGTCAGCGCAAGCTGATATCGAAGATCGATGCAGCCCTTCAGCGGATCGAAGACGGCACTTACGGTTATTGCGAGGAAACAGGCGAGCCCATCGGCCTCAAGCGTCTGGACGCGCGCCCGATTGCGACCCTCTCCATCGAAGCGCAGGAGCGCCACGAGCGTCGCGAAAAAGTCTACCGCGACGAATAAGGCTAAGCCGCGTCAGACCGGTGACACTATAAAAGAACAAGGGCACGGAAACGCTTCCGTGCCCTTTTTTATGCAATAGACCTCGGCCGGGTAAATTCGTCTCTTCAGCGGTCGCGGGTCACCGAAAGCTCACCGAAGATGCGTGCCATCTCCTTCTGGACGTCACCATCCGGCGATGCGCCGGTGACTGGTGGCGTGGCCGGCTGCGGTTTTGCCTGCTTTTCCGCTACGGGGAGAGCGTCCGGGTCACTATCGGCTTCCTTGCTTTTGGCGATCTCGGCTTCGAGGAAGCTCTCGAAATCGCTGGCCAGCTCGTCTGAAAATTTCGGCTCGGTGTCATTGGCGGCGACGGCCGGATTCTCAGGCTTGGGTGGGAACGGGACAGACGGTGCGCTCGCCGCCGGGCTCATACCGGGAAGAACCCGCTCCCGCGCAGCGTCGAGAAAATCGGCTGCGATGGATTGATTGATCACCGGCTCGCGCGCAGCAAAAACGGGCGGCGCAACGTCCGCAGGCCCGCCCTCTGCCGTCTTTGTCTCTATAGGTCCCTGGGCCGGGATCGGCGGCGCAACCGGTGCGGGGGCGGGTGCCGAGGGTTCGGCCCGCTTAAACTCCGGCCGCTCCGGGGCGATGGGGAGTGACGCGGCGGCGACGGGCAGAACGGTCGCGCCGGCGGCGGCTACGGTCACCGGTATTGGCGGCGGGGCAGGACGGGCCGCCTCCCGCTCGGAAGATGCAGGTCTTGCCGGCGCGGCGGATTCACGCGCCGTCGGAGGCGGGGACGCAGGCGGCGGTGGCGTTGCCGGGCGCGGCGACGGTGGTGCTGCCGCTGCTGTCGGCGCGGGACGTTGGGCTTGAGCGGGCGGTTCCGGCCGTTGTGGCTGCTTCACCGGCTCCTCCGCTATCGAAGCGGGCGCAGGGGCTTGAGACGGTTGCTGCTGCGGCAGCACGGCGCGGCGTTCCGGTGAGATGGAAGGCTCGGTCCTTTTCGGCTCGCTTTCCTGACGCGGGAGCGCCTTGAGTTCCGGCTCCTGCACATCCCTGACGATCGGGATCGCGCCTATGCCGCTCTCGATGACGATATCGGTTGGGCCGCCGATCATGACCAGATGCTCGACATTGTCGCGCCGCACCAGCACGAGCCGACGACGCGCATCGACGGCTGTGGCGTCAAGCACCTGCAAACGTGGCTGCCGGTTGCGGCCGCCGCGGATAAAGGGCGCCGAACCGCTTCGTCTGCGCAGGATCCACAGAGCAATCGCCAGAACGAGGAGGGCCACACCCACGCCGACGACGGCGACGATGAGACGGTTTCCATAGGTGCCGATAAAATCTTCCATCATGGAGATCATCCCTTCAGATTTTTGGCCTTTTAATTTCTTGGGCAATTAATATTGCCGTGGTTCTTATAATGTGAACATCAAGCACGAAAAGACGATTTTTTTAGGCGCAACACAAGGTTTATTCATTTCAGCAAGGGCATCGCCTTATCGATGGCAACGGCGCCACCAAAGCGCCACATCTCGTCCTTCAATGCTGGGCGAGAGCGAAAGTTGCAATTCTTCCAATAGAAGGGAGCGCTTGCCATGTTTCGATCCCGTCTCGTCGGACCCGTACTGAGGCGCTGCACTGCCGCCCTGTTGATTTCCTGTTCGGCAGCGGCGGATGATAAGGCGCCAGGCAAGGTTTTCACGATGGATGAGTTCGTTCGGGACAACCCATCGTGTGTGGACTTTACCGATGGATGTTCGGTCTGCACCGTCAGTGACGGCAGGATTGAGTGCTCCGCGCCGCGGATCCAATGCCAGGTGAGGGAACTCACCTGCACGCGCCATTAGTCTTTTGAGGCTGATATGCGGCTTTGAAGCCGTTTTCGCTGTGCGTTTTAAGCCTTTGTGTCGCTGCGGAGCTTTTTGAGGGTCGAGCGAGTTGCTACAAGAAATTCTGCTGCCCGATTCCGTCCGGAGTGCGGGACTGTTTGAATGACGACCTGCACGACTGCGAGGCCAAGATGACACGGGTGCGCGAGACAAGCGACAACGACCTTCCGCTGGTGGACAGGCGTGCCCGTTCCGGCACGGTGTTGCGCATTCTGCTGCTGGCGCTGGTGCTGATCGCCGCTGCCGCCGCCTTTGTCTATTTCAAGGATTCTCTCGAAAACGAAATCGTGCTCGGCATTCTTGGTGTGCTGGCCATGATGGGCATTTTCTTTCTGGTGTCGTCGATCATCGGTTTCATTGAGGTGATGCCGCAATCGCAATCGGATGGGCTTGCACGCCGGTTTCTCTCTGCCCACCCCGATGGTACGCTGATAACAGATGCCAAGGGGCATATGGTTTATGCCAACGCCACCTATTGCAGGATGAGCGGCACCACCAAGGCGAGCGATATCCAGAGTCTTGAAACATTGCTGTCGCGCAGCCGGGAAGCGACGGAGGCTCTTTACCGTCTCATCAACATGCTGCGCGAAGGCCGCGACGGCTACGAAGAATTTCGCCTGCTGAAACCGCTGGGCGAGGATTCCAATGCGGGGCCACACTGGTACAGGCTGAAGGGCAGGGTGCTGAAGGATTCGGGCGGCGAGGGGCTGCATGTCTTCCAGATTGCCGATATCACGCCAGAGCGCGAAGATCAGGAGCGCTTTTTCCGCGAATTGCAGAATGCCATCGATTACCTCGACCACGCGCCGGCCGGTTTCTTTTCCGCCGGTCGCAAGGGTGAGATCGTTTATCTGAACGCCACTCTGTCGGAATGGCTCGGCATCGATCTCGCACAGTTTTCGCCAGGCTCGATGACGGTCTCGGACATCGTCGCCGGCGAGGGCATGGCGCTGATCGAATCCGTCCAGCCCCAGGGTTCAGCAAAGCGCACCGAAATCCTCGATCTCGACATGCGCCGGGTGAATGGCCAGAGCATGCCGGCCCGCCTCGTCCACCAGGTCACGGCAAAGGACGGCGCGCCGGGTGAGAGCCGTACCATCGTCCTGATGCGGCCCAAGGGGCAGGAGGATACCGAATCTTCCTCCGCCATGCGCTTCACGCGCTTTTTCAACAATACGCCGATGGCGATTGCCTCGCTTGACGGCGATGGACGCATCCTGCGCATCAATGCGCCTTTCCTCAAGCTGTTCTCCGGCGTTGTCGGGCGCGACGATATTGATCGCGGCGTGGCACTCGAGACAGTCCTTCACGACAATGAAAAGCCGCGACTTGAACAGGCGCTCGCCGAGGCCAAGGACCGTCAGGGCGATATCGCGCCCTTCGATTCCCGCCATCCGAGCGACGAGACGAGGCATTTCCGTTTCTACATCAATGCCGTCATCGACCAGGACGACGAGGCGCCGGAAGAGGTGGCAATCGTCTATGCGATAGAGGTGACCGAGCAGAAGGCGCTCGAAACCCAGATGGCGCAGACGCAGAAGATGAACGCGGTGGGCACGCTCGCAGGCGGCATCGCCCACGATTTCAACAACGTGTTGACCGCCATCCTGCTGTCGTCCGACCATCTGCTCTTGCAGGCGCGTCCGGCCGATCCGAGCTTCGCCGATCTGATGGAGATCAAGCGAAACGCCAACCGCGCCGCCGTACTGGTGCGCCAGCTTCTGGCATTCTCGCGCAAGCAGACGATGCGCCCGGCAATCCTCAACCTGACGGATGTGATCGGCGATCTGCGCATGCTGGTGGACAGGCTGATTTCCGGCACCAATGTCAAGCTGGAGGTCGATTATGGCCGGGACCTGTGGCCGGTGAAAACAGACCTGTCGCAGTTCGAGCAGGTGCTCATCAATCTCTGCGTCAATGCACGCGACGCCATGCCCGATGGCGGCAAGATCACCATCAGGACACGCAACGTCGACGCAGAAGAGATCGCCGCGCTCGGCCGTCCCGAATTCCCGGCCGAAGACATGGTGATGGTGGAAGTTGCCGATAACGGCACGGGCATCCCGCCGGAGATCATGGACAAGATTTTCGAACCGTTCTTCACCACCAAGGAAGTGGGCAAGGGCACGGGCCTCGGGCTGTCGATGGTCTACGGCATCGTCAAACAGTCCGGCGGCTATATTTATCCCGAATCGGAAGTGGGCAGGGGAACGGCCTTCCGCATCTACCTTCCGCGCCACGTGGTGGAGGCGGTTCCCGGCACTGGACAGCAGCCAGGCGAGGCGGCGCTTGCTCCGGTCGCCGCGGCCGAGCCGGTGAAGGAGGAGCCGCTGGACCTGACAGGCAAATCCGCCGTCGTGCTGCTGGTGGAAGACGAAGAGGCGGTGCGGCGTGGCGGCAAGCGCATGCTGGAAACGCGCGGCTACACCGTGCACGAGGCAGGCTCCGGCACAGAGGCGCTGGAGGTGATGGAGGAACTGGAAGGCAAAGTGGATATCGTCGTTTCCGACGTCGTGATGCCTGAGATGGACGGCCCGTCGCTGCTGAGAGAGCTGCGCAAGTCCTATCCAGACCTGAAATTCATCTTCGTTTCAGGTTATGCCGAGGATGCCTTCGCGAAAAACCTGCCGGCTGATGCCAAGTTCGGTTTCCTGCCCAAACCCTTCTCGTTGAAGCAGCTTGCCATCGCCGTGCGCGAAATGCTCGACGACAAGGAGTGAGACCGGCGCCGTCGAACCGAATTCGGCAGAGCGGCCGCCTGTCGCAGCCGTCCGCATTTGGCGCGAAGGCGCGCCCATGCGGGCGAGGTATGTCTTCTCGGACTTCGGTTACCTCTCATATCCCGCACTTTTCGCGAGGTTTGCCTCTTCGCAAACGCAATAGTGATTGCACCGTCGCGCAAGGGGCTTAAAATCGCTTCTTAACGACCTAAATATGGAGAGGCGAAGTTCTCCCTCCTGGCAATCAGCTGTCGGTTTGAGAACAGTTTGGAGAATGATGAAAGATGATCGCTAAGCCGATCTACATGCAGGGCGAGGGCGAAGGGGAAGACGGGGGCGGTACCAACCGTGGAACGTCTGTTATCACCCGCGTTAAGCCGAAGACGAAAAGACCGAATTTGTACCGTGTTCTTTTACTGAATGACGACTACACTCCCATGGAATTCGTCATTCACATTCTGGAACGGTTTTTCCAGAAAGATCGTGAAGCGGCAACCCGCATCATGCTGCACGTGCACCAGCACGGCGTAGGCGAATGCGGGGTGTTTACATATGAGGTCGCAGAGACGAAAGTAAGCCAGGTCATGGATTTCGCCCGACAGCACCAGCATCCGCTGCAGTGCGTCATGGAAAAGAAATGAGGATCGCAACGTGCCAACTTTTTCCCCGAGTCTCGAGAAGGCGCTGCACCAGGCACTGACCTTTGCAAATGAGCGTCACCACGAATATGCGACGCTCGAACATCTCCTTCTGGCGCTGATCGACGACGCGGATGCCGCAGCCGTCATGGGCGCCTGCAACGTCGATCTCGATGCCCTTCGCAAGACTGTCAGCGATTACGTCGACAATGAACTGACCAACCTCGTCACCGGTTACGACGAGGATTCCAAACCCACATCCGGCTTCCAGCGCGTCATTCAGCGCGCCGTGATCCATGTTCAGTCATCCGGCCGCGAGGAAGTGACCGGCGCAAACGTGCTTGTGGCGATTTTCGCCGAGCGCGAGAGCCATGCTGCCTATTTCCTGCAGGAACAGGAAATGACCCGTTACGATGCGGTCAACTACATCTCTCACGGTATCGGCAAGCGCCCCGGCACGTCCCAGACGCGCACGCCGCGTGGCGCTGACGAACCGGAAAGCGAAAACAAGCCGAACCGCAGCAATCCCGAGGAGGACGGATCGTCCGCCAAGAAGCAGCAGGATGCTTTGAAGGCCTATTGCGTCAACCTCAATGAAAAGGCGAAAAACGGTAAGATCGACCCGTTGATCGGCCGTCACGACGAGGTCAACCGCACCATCCAGATCCTCTGCCGCCGCTCCAAGAACAACCCGCTTTATGTGGGTGATCCGGGCGTCGGCAAGACGGCGATCGCTGAAGGGCTTGCCAAGCGGATCGTGGAAGGCAAGGTGCCGGAGGCGCTCGCCAATGACACGATCTTTTCGCTCGACATGGGCACGCTGCTGGCGGGCACCCGTTATCGCGGTGATTTCGAAGAGCGTCTGAAGCAGGTCGTCAAGGAACTCGAAGAGTACCCGGGCGCGGTCCTGTTCATCGATGAAATCCACACCGTCATCGGTGCGGGCGCGACCTCCGGCGGCGCGATGGATGCGTCTAACCTGCTGAAGCCTGCGCTGTCTTCTGGCGCGATACGCTGCATCGGTTCGACCACCTACAAGGAATATCGCCAGTTCTTCGAGAAGGATCGTGCGCTCGTGCGTCGTTTCCAGAAAATCGATGTCAATGAGCCGTCGATTGATGACGCCATCGCGATCATGAAGGGCCTGAAGCCGTATTTCGAGGATTACCATCACCTCAGATATTCCAATGAGGCGATCAAGGCTGCCGTTGAACTGTCGGCCCGCTATATCTCGGACCGCAAGTTGCCGGACAAGGCGATCGACGTGATTGACGAAACCGGTGCAGCGCAGATGCTGCTGCCCGTTTCCAAGCGTCGTAAGCTGATCACCGAACGGGAAATTGAGGCGACCATCGCGACGATGGCCCGTATTCCCGCGAAGACGGTTTCCAAGGATGACGAGATGGTTCTCGCCAACCTCGAAAAGGAACTGCGCTCCGTCGTTTATGGTCAGGACATCGCCATTGAGGCGCTTGCCACGGCCATCAAGCTGGCCCGTGCCGGTCTGCGCGAACCGAACAAGCCGATCGGCTCCTATGTCTTCTCCGGCCCGACAGGCGTGGGCAAGACGGAAGTGGCCAAGCAGCTTGCCGCCTCGCTCGGCGTCGAGATGCTGCGCTTCGATATGTCGGAGTACATGGAACGTCATACCGTGTCGCGCCTGCTTGGTGCGCCTCCCGGTTATGTCGGCTTCGACCAGGGCGGTCTTCTGACCGATGGCGTCGATCAGCATCCGCATTCCGTGGTGCTGCTGGACGAAATCGAAAAGGCGCATCCTGACATCTACAACATCCTGTTGCAGGTGATGGACCACGGCTCGCTGACCGACCATAACGGCAAGAAAATCGACTTCCGCAACGTCATCCTCATCATGACGACCAATGCGGGCGCTTCCGAAATGGCGAAATCCGCCATCGGTTTCGGTTCTTCGCGCCGCACTGGTGAAGATGAAGAGGCGATCAACCGCCTGTTCACGCCGGAGTTCCGCAACCGTCTAGATGCGATCATTCCGTTCTCGCCGCTCCCGACCGCCGTTATCCACAAGGTCGTGCAGAAGTTCGTCATGCAGCTGGAAACCCAGCTCTCCGAGCGCAACGTCACCTTCGATCTGCATGAAGATGCGATCTCCTGGCTGGCGGAGAAGGGTTACGACGAGAAGATGGGCGCCCGTCCTCTGTCTCGTGTGATCCAGGAGAACATCAAGAAGCCGCTCGCCAATGAAATTCTCTTTGGCAAGCTGAAAAAGGGCGGCGTCGTCAGTGTCACCGTCGGCAAGAAGGATGACGGTGCCGATGGCCTCATACTCGAGGTTCTGCCGGAGACCGCACCCGTCAAGCCGCAGCCGGAAGCCGAACTTAAGGCGGCGAAGTCCCCTGGCAAGGCAAAGGCGAAAACATCTTCCAAGGCTGCTAAAGCGAAGGAAGAGGCGGATGTCCTCGTCGCCGAAGCTGACAAGTCCGACGATGCCGAAAAGCCGCGGCGCAAGGCCAACGCCGTACCGAAGGTACCGAAGAAGAAGTGACCGCGGTCTTTGATCGATAAACAGATGCCGGGCGAAAGCCCGGCATTTTTATGCATGAAGCGTGCCGCTCTTTAATGGAATCGGCGGCAAGTCTTCATTTCTCCGTCTGTATGACGTTGCCGCGATGCCACGGCATTTCAGACGACATGCACGAGTGGGTTCGCAATGCAAAATGCCGATAGCGACACCATCCCATTGCGCGGCTGGTTTTTCAGGGGAATGCGGGGCATATTCTCGCTGCCGTCCCTTATTCTCATGACATCCTTCGTCGGTTTCAGCGCTTTTGCACTGGAATCGGGCGTAGCCCGCGGTGAAGCCGTGTTCATGACGCTGTTCATCTGGGCATTGCCCGCCAAGATGATCCTGATCGGCTCCATGGTCGGCGGCGCCAATCTTGCCGCCTGTTTTCTGGCGGTGACATTGTCATCGGTACGTATGATGCCGATGGTGGCCTCCATCGTTCCCGAAATGCGCGGCGCGAAGACGCCGACCTGGATTTTGCTGTTCCTTTCGCATTTCGTTGCGATTACGGCGTGGGTCTTTGCAACACAGAACCTTTCAAAGGTGCCACGGGAGGCCCGCGCCGCCTGGTTTGCCGGGTTTGGCATCACGCTCACCGTCGTCAATGCCATCATCGTTGGCTTGTGTTACGGTGTCGTCGCCGCGTTTCCGCCGCTGGTTGCTGGTGTCCTGTTCTTCCTGACGCCGGTTTATTTCATCGCGTCCATCTGGGCTTCGGCGCGCCACTCCGTCGTCAAGGTCGCCTTTGTCATCGGCGTCATCGCCGGTCCGGCCTTTGCGGTCCTCGCACCCGAATTCGACATCCTTTATGCCGGTATCGGTGGAGGCACGGTGGCTTATGCAATCGATCGCCTCATATTCCGCCGCAGGATGAAACCGGCCTCACCGGAGAGTGAACCATGATGAGCGACCATTGGTGGGCACCCTATCTCTTCATCGCAATCGCAGGCTGGCTGGCGACCGATCTCTGGCGCTGGCTCGGCGTTCTCGCCGGTAACCGGTTGAAAGAGGATTCCGAGGCGCTTTATTGGGTGAGGGCGGTTGCCACGTCACTCGTCATGGCGGTCACCGCCAAGCTGATCGTGTTTCCGACCGGAACGCTTGAGTCCTCGCCGATGTGGCTGCGTATCGGTGCGGCAGTACTCGGCTTTGTTGCCTTTCTGGCCGCCGGCCAACGCGTCATCGTCGGCGTCGCGGTGCCGATCGTGCTCCTGGCAGGCGGACTTTTCGCGCTGGGTTTCTAACCTAGTATTAAAACTCCCTGTTTAGACTGCGCGATCAAAACAGGGATCCAGCGCCATGCGATTATTTGCAGCGGAACGTTTCGTCGTTGGCTTTATCGCTTTATTATTTGTCGTTGATGCAGCCTTGATTGCAGCAAGGGGCATCAGCGTGGATTATGCCGGGTACTTCCTGTGTGTATTCGCGGGTGCCGGCGTCTTTCTTCTCGGTCAATTCTATCGCAGAAGCGGGCGCGATGACCGTATAGCTGCCGCCCTCATGTCGGGAGGGCTATTTATCCTCTTCACGCTCGCGGCCTCCATCTTCAACTATATGTTCCTGCCAATTGCGTTCCCGACGATCGATAATGCGCTCTTCGCTGTGGACGCGGCATTTGGCTATAGTTGGAAGGACATTGTCATCTGGGCGGCAACGCATCCGTGGATCGGGACAATCCTGTTCTTCGTTTATGCAACATCACTTCCCCAGCTTCTATTGATTGTCCTCACTCTGGGCTTTACGGGCAAGAACCGGCTGCTGCATCATTTCCTCGTCACCGGGGTGCTGGGCGCTTTTGCGAGCATCGTTTTCTGGATATTTTTCCCGACATTCGGACCATCTGCCTATATGGAGCTGCCCCAATGGGTCTCCCAGGCAATTCCTCTGGCGGTGGGCAATGAGTATGGGCAGGAACTGAACCGTCTTGCGACGCAGGGTGTTGACTACCTTTCCCCTAAGAGCGTCCTGGGACTTATCGGTTTTCCATCGTTCCACATCTTCATGGCGGCAATGTCTGTCTGGTTCGCACCAAGGCACTGGTGGGCGATGCTCGTCATACTGCCGCTTAACCTGTTGATGCTGCCGGCCGTCCTCGTGCAGGGCGGGCATCACCTCTCGGATGTTTTTGGCGGTCTCGTCGCTTTTGCCATCATCTGCGCCTTCTCGGGCCGGTTGCTCCAATGGTTGTCGGCAAAAGAGCGCATCGAAAGGACGGCCGAGGCGGCCGGTCAGGTCATGGTGGCGAAATAGTCGCCCCGGCTTCGCGTGCTTCTGCCAACAGCCAGTCCGCCAGAAGCCTCGCCGATGTACTCATTTCCGCCGTTTCCACCAGCCAGTAATATTTGTCCTTGTCGGCGGCGCGCTCGAAGAGAACGATCAGTTCGCCTTTCGCAATCTCGTCACGCAGAAGTGCTGTCGGACAGAGACCGACGCCCTGGCCGGCCTTCAGCGCTGTTACGAGAAGATTGAAATCCGCGAAAATCGGGCCGGTGCTATTCGGCGGGACCGTGCCGGCGGCGGCGAACCAGGCCCGCCAGGCCATTTCGCTATCGTCATGCAGCAATTCCGCCTGCAACAGGCTGGCAACCGCGCTGAACGGACCGAATTGGTCGGCGTAACCGGGAGCGCAGGTGGGGCGTGTCTCGGCGCTGAGAAGCGCCACGGCATTTGGCCCAGCAGACACGCCATGCTCTATGGTGAGATCGGCCGGCACGGCCTGCCTGGCGCCGAGATAGCTGATGGACACTTGAATATCGGGATGCATCGCCCGGAAACGCGGAAGCCGCGGCGTCAGAAAATGCGCAATGACTGAAGGCAGGCTGGCGAGGCGGACCGTGATGCGATCGCGACGGCCGCGTATGCGTTCTGCGCCGGAAGCGATCTGCCTGAGGCTTGAGGAAACCGTGCCCCCGAAATCCTTCCCGGCCGGCGTCAGCGTTACGCCCCTGGCATGCCGTTCGAAGAGTACAACACCAAGCCATGCCTCGAGATTGCGTATATGCTGGCTGACGGCGGTCGCCGTCATGCCGAGTTCAAGGGCGGCCAGGGCAAAACTGCCTTTCCTGGCGGCCGCCTCGAAGGCGCGGAGAGTGGTGAGCGGAGGCAACATCATGAGAAACAAGGGTAAGTAAAACTTGGTCTGAGCGCAAGAAGAACCCATCTTGTCACCCGGGCATTCGTACCGCAATTTCCCTCCGACATTACGTCGCTCAGAGGATTTCATGCCCCGAATGCCTGTTGCCGAACCCGAAGACGCCGCCGCGCGCCGCGCCATTTCGCCTGTCGTCGTTTACCCGAACGGCACACTTGAGACTCCCGACCTTGCGCTTTTGGAAAAAGCACGCGGGAGCATGGAGAAGATCGATGAGGTTATCGTGCCGCCGCGTGACGGCCGAACCTTCAACGTTCCGAAGGGCCATTTTTTCCGCATCGTCAGTATCGAAGGCCCGCAGGTGGGGGATTTGAACCTCTGGAATGCGCATGATCTGAATGAACGGTTTTTCAGCGGCAAGACCCGCGCGCTGCATGCCACCCATGTTTCTGTCGGCAACCGGTTGTGGAGCAACCTGCCATCCCTTCGGCCGATGGCGACCATCACCCATGACACGCTGTCATGGTATGGCTGGGACGAGGACGGCGGCGGTGTGCATGACGTGATCGGCACGCGCTGCGATCCCTACACGAACAAGCTGCTCAGCGGCGGCGATTATCATTATTGTTGCCACTCCAACCTCACGAACGCGCTTGCTTCCGCCAAAGGCCTTTCGTTCCGGCAAGCGGAGCCGCATGTTCATGATGTGTTGAACGTCTTCATGTGCACGGGGTTCACCCGCGACACCCACCAGTATTTCATGAAGGCAAGTCCGGTGCGTCCGGGCGATTATCTCGAGTTCTTTGCGGAAATTGATCTCATCGGCGCGCTATCCGCCTGCCCGGGAGGCGATTGCAGCGCCACGCATTCCAGCGATACGGCGGCCTGTTATCCGCTGCAGGTAGAGATTTACCGGCCGGATCCGACGATGCTTGAAGGCTGGCCATGGCCGGAGAGGAATGCCTATCGCCCTCCGGCGTGACTGCAAACAATATTGCCGCCGTGTGCGTTCCCGAACGGGCCAGAGGATGATGCCGCGTGCAGCCAGGGCGCTTCTGCGCCTTAAAGCTAGCGCGATCGAGAACTTGATCGCGCCAGCCGAGGGATCGGGTCTGTGACAACGGCGTGCGGAGGCCGCGACAAACGCGCAGATGTCTTGGCGCCCGTCAGGAGGCGAGCGCCGCCTTTATCTTCTCTGCGTGAGCCTTCAGCACGTCACCATCGGCCATGACGCCCGAGTGCGGCTTCAGCGGTTCGCCTTCCTTGCGCGGAATGACGTGGAAATGCAGGTGGAACACGGTCTGGCCAGCCGCCGGTTCGTTGAACTGGGCGATGAAAACGCCGTCCGCATCGAAGGCTTCCTTTGCCGCGACTGCGAGTTTTTGCACCACCGGAATGGTTTTCGCCAGCACTTCGGGATCGGCGTCGAGCAGGTTGCGGGAGCCGGTTTTGGGAACGACGAGCAGATGGCCCGGGGCCTGCGGCATCACATCCATGAAGGCCAGAGTATGCTCGTCCTCGTAAAGCTTATGGCTCGGAATTTCGCCGCGCAGGATTTTTGCGAAGATATTGTTGTCGTCATAGGCGCTGGCCGTCATTCTGCTCTCTCCGTATGTCGGACTATGCGTCCGGTTCCTGTCTTTCGCCCTTGCGGAAAGGCGTGTGTTCATCAAGGTAATCGCCGATATGCTCGACCTCTTCGCGCTCCCGCTGAAGATAATCGGCAATGGCGCGGCGCAGGCCCGGGTGGACGATGAAATGCGCCGAATGGGTGGTGACCGGCACGTAGCCGCGCGCCAGCTTGTGTTCGCCCTGCGCACCGGCTTCCACTCGTTTCAAACCCTTGGACAGCGCAAAATCGATCGCCTGATGGTAGCAGACCTCGAAATGCAGAAAAGGATGATCCTCGATGCAGCCCCAGTGCCGGCCGTAAAGCGCGTCCGAGCCGATAAAGTTGATCGCACCGGCAATATAGCGCCCCTCGCGTTTCGCCATGACCAGCAGCACGTCATCGGCCATTCGCTCGCCGATCAGCGAATAAAATTCCCGGGTCAGATAGGGCCGGCCCCATTTACGGCTGCCGGTATCCATGTAGAAGGCGAAAAACTGGTCCCAGATGTCCTCCGTCAGGTCGGACCCCGTCAGCCAGTCGATCTCGATGCCGTGTTCCAGCGCTGATCGGCGTTCCTTCTTGAGCCCCTTGCGCTTGCGTGATGACAGCGCATCGAGGAAATCGTTGTGATCGCGATAACCGTCATTGATGAAATGGAATTGCTGGTCCGTACGATGCAGGAAATCGCATGGCAGAAGAGCGGATAGGTCATCCTCTTCCAGAAACGTGACGTGAGCCGAGGAAACGCCGATCTTCTCGGTCACTTGTGCAAGACCGGAGGCAAGGAGCGGCTTGAATTGTCCGACATCTTCGCCGTTGGCAACCAGCAGCCGCGGGCCCGTCGCCGGGGTAAAGGGCACTGAGCATTGCAATTTCGGATAATAATGCCCGCCAGCCCGCTCGAAGGCATCTGCCCAGCCGTGATCGAAGACGTATTCGCCCTTGCTGTGGTTTTTCAGGTAGGCAGGAACGGCACCAATGAGGCTGCCTGCAGCGTTTTCCAGCAGCAGGTGGTGCCCCAGCCAGCCAGTCTTGGCGGTGGCCGAGCCGGAGTCTTCCATGGAAGACAGGAATTCATGCGATATGAACGGGTTGTAAGATTTTCCTGATGCATCGCGCGATGTTCCGGAAAGCCGTTTCCAGCTTTCCGGATCGATGTCCGCGAAGGACTGCGCAATGCTGATGGAATAATCTTCTGTCATGCCGTGGTGGACGGGTTCTCTCTCGGGTCGAAACCTTCGAATGTCATCTGGTCCGCATATTTATAGGTCGTCTCGCGCGCATTTTCATCCCTGACCGTCCAGGTAATCACCGGAAGCCCGAGTTTTCTTTGCGCTTCGATGAAGCTGTTGGGCAGGTGACCCCAATGATAGGAGATGAAATCGAGCTCCAGCTGCATGGCGTCGTCATGTCTGAAGAAGTCCTCCGGCCTATCGCCTTCGGCCGTCAGCCCGAGCGGCCAGGGCGAGCCCGCAGCCTTCAGGTCCTTCAGCAGATGGTGGTCGAAGCTCATCAGCGCCACGTGGCCGTTATAGCCCTCGAGGTCTTCCAGCACCGCTTCGGCAAAGCCGTCATCGACGCCTTCGCCCTCGCGGCCCTTCAGCTCAATAACCAGCGGCACCTTGCCGGCCACGAGAGCCAGAAGCTGCTTGAGGCTCGGAACGCGATCCTTGGTTTGGCCGACGGAAAGCATTGCCAGCTCCGCCGAGGTGCGTTCACGCACATCGCCCTTGATGCCGGTCAGCCTTTCCAGATCGTGATCATGGAAAACCACCGGCACACTGTCGGCCGCCAGCTGAACGTCGCATTCGATCGCAAAACCGGCCTCGACGGCGCGGGAAAAGGCGGAGAGCGTGTTTTCCCAGACCGCCTTGTTGAGATCATGATAACCGCGATGGGCGACGGGCTGGGCCGTCAGCCAGGAGAGTTTCAGTGTCATACGTCGATTTCCACGATGGCGTCGATTTCGACCGATGCATTGAAGGGCAGGGCGGCCATGCCGACGGCGGCGCGGGCATGTTTGCCGGCTTCGCCCAGAACATTGGCGATGAGGTTCGATGCACCGTTGATGACGAGATGTTGCTCAACGAACTCGGGAACGGAAGCCACAAAGCCGTTCAGCTTGATGACGCGGCGGACTTTCGACAGATCGCCATTCAAGGCGGCCTTGACCTGTGCGAGGATGTTCACGGCGCAAAGTTCGGCTGCGCGCTGGGCGCCTGCCACGTCGACATCGCGGCCAACGAGGCCCGTCACCGCAATCTTGCCCGATTCCATCGGCAGTTGACCCGATACATAAAGCAGATTGCCGCTGATGGTGAACGGAACGTAGTTTGCGGCTGGTGCTGCCGCAACAGGAAGCGTAAAGCCTAGTTCCTTGAGGCGGCCTTCGATGACGTCCGACATTTTCGTCTCCGGTTTTGTTGTAAATCCTTCAAGAATCCGGCATTCAGAAGATGTTGATCCAAAAGCCGGGCGGTTGCTTGTACAATATGAGCGGCGAGTCCAACAGGAGATATTGCATGTTTGTCAGGACGCTTGGTTTCGTCGCCGCAACAGGGCTTATGACCGGCCTGTCGAACGCCGCCAGCGCCTTGCCCGTCGCGGTTCCCGATCTCATTGCACATCGCGCCGTCTACGACCTCGAACTCAAGGATGCGTCCGATCGCTCCGGCATCGAAGGCATGACTGGTCGCATGGTCTATGAGTTCACCGGCTCCGCCTGCCAGGGTTACAAGACGGATTTCCGTTTCGTAACGCAGATCAACACGGGCGATGCCGTGCGGATGACGGATCAGCAGACGACGACGTTCGAAGACATTGCCGCCAAGAAATTCACCTTCGAGACCAAGTCCTACACCGATGACAAGCTGGACAAGGAAGTGCAGGGGGCGGCAACCGACAGCAGCGATGGCGTGAAGGTCGACCTGACCCGTCCGGATGCCCGCCAGGTCAGTCTGGTCGCAAGCGAATTCCCGACACAACACATGTTTCAGGTCATCGAGCACGCGAAGCAGGGAAAGCGCATTTTCGAATCCCGTATTTTCGATGGGTCGGATGATGGTGATGAAAGCCTGATCACCTCGACGCTGGTCGGCAAGGCGCAGACACCGAAGGACGGGGACGCGGATGCCGGCAAGGCGGGCGATTTCGCCAAGGCCGCCTTCTGGCCGGTGACCATCGCCTATTACAACGACAAGACCGGCACCGACGCTTTGCCGATCTACCGCATGTCGTTCAAGCTTTATGAAAACGGAATCACCCGCGATCTCACCATGGATTACGGTGATTTCGTTCTGACGGGAAAGCTTGCGAAGCTTGATATTCTCAAGCCCGAAACCTGCGAAAACAAGCCCGTGCGCTGAAACGGGGCCATTTGCGCGGTTTTTTCGCATAATCGCTTGCATTTTTAAGCAGGCGACTGTATGCGGCTCACCATTCCACACGCGAAGCTTGGGATGTTCCGGGAGAAATCCGGTCCGTTCCGCCCGGTGGTGTCGATGAAAATCGGCGCTGTTCGCTTCGCGGGGGTTAAACCGGAAAAGGAGTAACAAGGCATGGCATTGCCCGATTTTTCTATGCGCCAGCTTCTGGAAGCTGGTGTTCACTTCGGCCACCAGACGCACCGCTGGAACCCGAAGATGAAGCCGTACATCTTCGGCGACCGTAACAACATCCACATCATCGACCTGGCTCAGACCGTTCCGATGCTGTCGCGCGCCCTTCAGGTCGTGTCCGACACCGTTGCCCGTGGCGGCCGCGTTCTGTTCGTTGGCACCAAGCGCCAGGCGTCCGAAATTATCGCCGACAGCGCAAAGCGTTCGGCCCAGTACTACGTCAACTCCCGCTGGCTCGGCGGCATGATGACCAACTGGAAGACCATCTCGAACTCGATCCAGCGCCTGCGCAAGGTTGACGAGATCCTGAACTCGGAAGGCTCCGGCTACTCCAAGAAGGAACGCCTGAACCTTGAGCGCGAACGCGAAAAGCTTGAAAAGGCTCTCGGCGGTATCCGCGATATGGGCGGCGTTCCGGACCTGATGTTCATCATCGACACCAACAAGGAAAAGATCGCGATCGAAGAAGCCAAGCGTCTTGGCATTCCGGTCGTTGCGATCATCGACAGCAACTGCGATCCGGATCACATCGACTACCCGATCCCGGGTAACGACGATGCTTCGCGCGCCATCTCGCTTTATTGCGACCTGATCGCCCGCGCTGCCATCGACGGTATTGCCCGTCAGCAGGGCGCTTCCGGCCGCGACATCGGCGCTTCTGAAGAAGCTCCGATCGAGCCCGCTCTCGAAGACGAGGCTGGCGCCTGATATAGGCCCTGTCTGGCGGCGATCCCGTATCGCCGTCTCCTCGACCAGGATATGACAAGGCCGTCAAAGACCTTCAATGGGTTGACGGCCTTGTTCGTTTCTAACCGCTCCGCCACGGTTTCTGGAAACCACAGGCGTCCGAGGTGGTTGGAACGGCAGGCAGTCTTCATAACGCTGTCACACTAGAGCGGCACCCATCATTTCGATGTTTGGCGACGCCGCAGCACTTGGGAATGCGCATGCCCCTTGTCGGAACCTCAGGGTTTCAAAGGGTGTGCGGCCGGGTACAGTCATCACCCAGAACTTCGGCACGGCAAATTCCGCCGGCTGACCGATCGAACCGATAAGAGGCACACAATGACCGAAATCACAGCCGCAATGGTGAAGGAACTGCGCGAAAAGTCTGGCGCAGGCATGATGGACTGCAAGAAGGCTCTTGCTGAAACCAATGGCGACATGGAAGCGGCGATCGACTGGCTGCGCGCCAAGGGCATCGCGAAGGCCGACAAGAAGTCCGGCCGCACGGCTGCCGAAGGTCTGGTCGGCGTTGCCACCATGGGTCACAAGGCTGTCGTTGTCGAGCTGAACTCGGAAACCGACTTCGTTGCCCGTAACGACGCTTTCCAGGATCTCATCCGCGGCATCGCCCAGGTTGCTCTCTCCACCGATGGCACCGTTGACGCTGTTTCCGCTGCCACCTATCCGGCAACCGGCAAGTCCGTTTCCGACAGCATCAAGGACGCGATCGCAACGATCGGCGAGAACATGACCCTGCGTCGTTCCGCTGCGCTGGAAGTGCCGCACGGCGTTGTCGCGACCTACATCCACAACGCTGCCGGCGACGGCATCGGCAAGCTCGGCGTTCTCGTTGCGCTGAAGTCGGAAGGCGACAAGGCAGTTCTCAACTCCATCGGCCGCCAGGTTGCCATGCACATCGCCGCAACCAACCCGCTCGCCATCCGTGCTGAAGAAGTCGACGCTGCCGTTGCTGAGCGCGAGCGCAACGTCTTCATCGAACAGGCCCGCGAATCCGGCAAGCCGGAAGCCATCATCGAAAAGATGGTTGATGGCCGCATGCGCAAGTTCTTCGAAGAAGTCGCCCTTCTGTCGCAGGCTTTCGTCATCAACCCCGACCTGACCGTCGGCGCTGCCGTCAAGGAAGCCGAGAAGGAAGCTGGCGCTTCCATCGAAGTTACCGGCATGGTTCGCCTGCTGCTCGGCGAAGGCGTCGAAAAGGAAGAAAGCGATTTCGCAGCTGAAGTCGCAGCCGTCGCCAAGGGCTGATTATATTTACCCAATCTTGGGAAAACGGGAGGGCATCGCGTGACAACGCGGTGCCCTTCGTGTATCCGCGTTTCGGTTACATTTCCGAGGAGTCATGATGTCTTCCAAGCCGATCTACAAACGCGTTCTTCTCAAGGCTTCCGGCGAAGCCCTCATGGGTGATCAGGGTTTCGGTATCGATGTGGCGGTGGCCGACCGCATTGCCTCCGATATCGCCGAGGCAAGGGCGATGGGCGTTGAAGTCGGCGTTGTCGTCGGCGGCGGCAATATCTTTCGCGGCGTGGCCGTGGCATCCAAGGGCGGCGACCGCGTCACCGGCGACCATATGGGCATGCTGGCAACCGTCATCAACGCGCTGGCCCTTGCCACCTCGCTCCGCAAGCTCAGCATCGACACTGTCGTTCTTTCGGCAATCGCCATGCCCGAGATCTGTGAGAGCTTCTCCCAGCGTGCCGCCCTTCATCATCTGGCCCAGGGCCGCGTGGTGATTTTCGCCGGCGGTACGGGCAACCCGTTCTTCACCACCGATTCCGCTGCTGCACTGCGCGCCGCCGAAATGGGCGCAGAGGCGATCTTCAAGGGAACCCAGGTGGACGGCATCTATTCCGCTGACCCAAAGAAGGACCCGACGGCAACCCGCTTTGACGAGCTGACCCATAGCGAAGTGCTCGGCAAGGGGCTCGCGGTCATGGATATCGCCGCTGTCGCCCTTGCCCGCGAAAACCACATCCCGATCATTGTTTTCTCGATCCATGAGAAGGGCGGTTTTGCACAGATATTGACCGGCGGCGGCCGCAAGACCATCGTGCACGACAAATAATCCAAAACGATGCCGCCCCTGGGGCGAATACGGCCGCTGGCCGACAAGATGGAGTATCAAGATGAGTGGTGTTGACCTCAACGATATCAAGCGCCGTATGGATGGCGCCATCAATGCGTTTAAGAGCGATATCGCGTCGCTGCGCACCGGCCGCGCGTCGGCCAACATTCTGGACCCAGTGACCGTCGACGCCTACGGTTCGCGTGTGCCGCTCAACCAGGTGGCCAACATCACCGTTCCCGAGCCGCGCATGCTCGGCGTCAACATCTGGGACAAGTCGATGGTCAACGCTGTCGACCGCGCCATCCGCGAATCCAACCTCGGCCTCAACCCGATCGTTGACGGCCAGAACCTCAGAATTCCGTTGCCTGAACTCAATGAAGAGCGCCGCAAGTCGCTCGTCAAGGTCGCCCATGACTATGCCGAAAAATCCAAGGTGGCGATTCGCCATGTCCGTCGTGATGGCATGGACGGTCTGAAAAAAGCCGAAAAGGATGGCGACATCGGTCAGGACGAAAGCCGTGGCCAGTCGGAAAAGGTGCAGAAAATGACCGACGACACGATTTCGGAAATTGACCGCTTGCTTGCCGAGAAGGAAAAGGAAATCATGCAGGTCTGATATCGCCTGCGATAGACCTGTCTTTTCCGTTTAATTCCGCGCTGCCCTGTTACTGGATCGATATGCCGACGACGACACGTTCCTCCATACCCGAGCACGTCGCCATCATCATGGATGGCAACGGCCGCTGGGCAAAGCAGCGCGGCCTCCCGCGCGTGATGGGGCACCGCCGCGGTGTGGAGGCCGTGCGCGAGACCGTGCGCGCGGCCGGTGACTGCGGCATACGCTATCTCACCCTCTTTGCCTTCTCGTCGGAAAACTGGCGCAGGCCCGAATCCGAGGTAAGCGACCTGATGGGGCTTTTGAAGGCTTTCATCCGCCGCGACCTTGCCGAACTGCACCGCGAGAACGTCCGCGTGCGAATCATCGGTGACCGGCAGGGGCTGAAGAACGATATTCGCTCGCTTCTGGAAGAGGCTGAGCAGATGACGGCCGAGAACACCAAGCTGACGCTGGTGATCGCCTTCAATTACGGCAGCCGTGACGAGATCGCTCGCGCGACGGCGTCAATCGCCCTTGATGTTGCCGCAGGCAGGCTAGACGCAGCTTCCATCACCCCCGAGATGATTTCGGCCCGGCTCGACACCTCGGGCATTCCTGATCCGGACCTGATCATCCGCACCAGCGGCGAGGAACGCCTGTCGAACTTCCTGCTCTGGCAGGCGGCCTATTCCGAGTTCCTGTTCATTCCGGAATATTGGCCGGACTTCGACCGGCAGCTCTTCTTCTCCGCAATCGAGCAATATGCAACGCGTGACCGCCGCTTCGGTGCACTCACCGAGCAGGTTGCCGTGGCAGGCGCCTGATGAGCCGAGAACTCAGACTGCGGATTGTTTCCGCGATCGTCATGGCCGCGGTCATTCTGGCCGCAACCTGGTATGGCGGCATTCTGTTCCGCATCGTTGCGGGCCTTCTGGCGATTCTCATCTATTATGAGTGGTCGACGATTACCCGGATGTCGGAGAGCAATCCGACCGGCAACGCCTGGGGCTGGTTTTCCGTCGCCGTCATTGCCGGCAACACGATTTTCGGCGAATCCTCGCTCGACCTGCCGCTTTTGTCAGGCTTCACGCTGACAGCGGCGCTGTTTCCGGTATTGCGCGGCAAAAACTGGTGGCTGGTGGGGGGCATTTTTTATGCGGGTCTGAGCGGTATATCACTGGCGGCCATCCGCGGTGACGAACTGACGGGCTTTGTATCCATCCTGTTCATTTTCGCCGTTGTCTGGTCAACGGATATTCTTGCCTATTTTGTCGGACGCGCCATCGGCGGGCCGAAGCTGGCGCCTTCTATTTCGCCCGGAAAGACGTGGTCTGGCGCGATTGGCGGGGCGGCGGCGGCCGTGATCGGCGGCGCGGCAGTCTCCATGGCCTATCACGGACGCATCAGCTTTCTGGTACTGGGGCTTGCACTCCTTCTTTCCGTGTTCAGCCAGATCGGCGATCTCTTCGAATCGTTCGTGAAACGGCGTTTCCAGGTCAAGGATTCAAGCCATCTCATTCCTGGCCATGGTGGCTTCATGGACCGTGTTGACGGTCTTGTTTTCGCCTGCTTTACGGTATTCCTCATTGCTTTCGTGCACGCGGCGGCAACCGGCGATGTGCCCGGGTCGGGCGGCGGTCTGCTGCCGGGTTTCTAAGCGGCACGAAAGGTCACGACATGAAGGGCAGATTGTCATGAACACAGTAATGGCGGCGACCGGCTTTTTGACCGGCTATATCGTGCCCTTCATCCTGGTGCTTTCCCTTCTCGTTTTTGTCCACGAGATGGGGCATTATCTCGTCGGTCGCTGGTGCGGCATCCGTTCCACGGCATTCTCCGTCGGCTTCGGCCCCGAGCTGCTCGGTTTCACCGACAAGCGCGGGACGAGATGGAAGATTTCAGCCATACCACTGGGCGGCTACGTGAAATTCTTCGGCGATGAAGACGCAGCGAGCAAGCCGGACAGCTCGGGCCTGTCCCATATGACGCTGGAGGAGAGGGCGCAGACGCTTTCCGGTGCAAAACTGTGGAAAAGGGCGGCGACCGTCGCTGCGGGCCCGATCGCAAACTTCATCCTCGCGATTCTCATCTTCGCAGTACTCTTCGGCATTTACGGCCGGATGATCGCCGATCCCGTTGTTGCAGAGGTGCGTGAAAACAGTGCCGCCGCCGCTGCGGGCGTGCGCCCCGGCGACCGTCTGGTGGCGATTGACGGCGAAAAAGTGGTGACCTTCGAAGATGTCCGCCGTTATGTCGGCATCCGGCCCGGCACGCCTATCACGGTCACCGTCGAGCGGGCAGGCGAGGATCTCAAGCTGCCGATGGTGCCGACCCGGACAGAAACCACCGACCAGTTCGGCAACAAGCTGGAAATGGGTATCATCGGCATTGTCACCGACCAGACCAGCGGTAATTTCCGTCACATCGAATATTCACCGTCGCAGGCGCTTCTGGAAGGTGTGCGCGAGACAGGCCACGTCATCACCGGCACATTCAATTATATCGGCAATCTCGTTACCGGCCGCATGAATGCCGATCAGCTCGGCGGCCCGGTGCGGGTCGCGCAGGCTTCTGGCCAGATGGCGACGCTTGGCATTTCCGCCGTGATTCAACTTGCAGCCGTTTTGTCGGTATCGATCGGGCTCCTCAATCTGATGCCCGTCCCGGTTCTGGACGGCGGACATCTCGTGTTCTACGCCATCGAGGCCATCCGCGGCAGGCCGCTGGGAGCGGGCGCGCAGGAGGTTGCCTTCCGCATCGGCATGGCGATGATTTTGGGTCTTATGGTTTTTGCAACATGGAATGATATCAGCAGCTTGATTGGCTGAGGATTGTGTTTTAACGGTTTTGTTAGTCGGTTGTTTACCTTGTTTTTATGCCAAAGTGGCGAATGAGCCACTCTGGAGCACGAAGTAAACAGAATTTAACGTTCGCGCTTGCTTGTAGGGGAAAAGCAGGTAAAACGACGCACATGGCCGGAGTCGGGTTCCGCCCGCTGAGGGACAACGTAAAAAGGTAAGAATTGAAATGAAGGCTGGTTCAAGATTTTTGAACGCTGTGTCGGCGGTTGCTCTGTCTGCCGGTGTTTCTTCGGTTGCGGGCCTTGGTGTGCTTGCCTCTGCTGGCGTTGCACACGCAGCCGTCATCAGCAGAATCGACGTTCGCGGCGCCGAAAGATCGGGTGCGGATTCGGTTCGTTCCAACATCACCATTGCGCCCGGCAAGAACTTTTCCAATTCGGACATCGATGAATCGGTGAAGCGTCTTTACGCCACCGGTTACTTCTCGAATGTTTCCATGCGCGTTTCGGGCAGCACGCTTGTCGTGACCGTCAACGAGAACCAGCTCGTTAACCAGGTAGTCTTCAACGGCAACCGCAAGATCAAGGACGACAAGCTCGCCGGCATCGTGCAGACGCAGTCGCTCGGCCCGTTCAATCAGGCCATCGTGACGGCGGATATTGCCCGCATCAAGGAAGCCTATGCCGCTATCGGCCGCAGCGATGTCGAAGTCACCACCCAGACGGTTTCCGTCGGTCAGGGTCGCGTGAACATCGCTTTCGTCATCAATGAAGGTGAGCGTACCAAGATCGGCCGCATCGACTTCGTGGGCAACAATGCCTACAGCGATGGTCGTCTGGCTGCTGTCATCAATACCAAGAAGTCCAACATGCTGTCATTCCTGACGCGTAAGGACGTCTACAACGAGGACAAGCTGCGCGCCGACGAAGAGGCGCTGCGCCAGTTCTATTACAACCGCGGTTACGCCGACTTCCGGGTCGTTGGTTCCGAGGCTGTGCTTGATGAGTCCAAAAACGAATACAACATCACCATCACGGTCGATGAAGGTCAGCGTTACAACTTCGGCAACGTCGCGGTCGAATCGACCGTTCCGGGTGTTGAGGGTTCGGAGCTTCAGGGCCTCGTTGAGACCCGCCAGGGCGCAAGCTACAGCGCCAAGGAAGTTCAGCAGAGCATGGAGGCGATTTCCAAGCGCGTCGCCGGTGAAGGTTATCCTTTCGCCCGTGTAACGCCGCGCGGCGACCGCGACATGTCCGGCAACACCATTGGCGTGACGTACATCGTTGATCAGGGTGAGCGCGCTTACGTCGAGCGTATCGAAATCCGTGGCAACACCCGCACGCGTGACTATGTCATTCGTCGCGAATTCGATATTTCTGAAGGCGATGCGTTCAACCAGACGGTTATCACCGCTGCCAAGCGTCGTCTGGAGGCGCTGGGTTACTTCTCGAAGGTCAATATCTCGACCGCCGGCGGCAGCGCGCCTGACCGCGTCGTGATCGTGGTTGACGTTGAAGATCAGTCGACCGGTTCGTTCGGTATCGGCGCCGGTTATTCGCAGAACGACGGTGTTCTGCTCGAAGCCTCCATCGAAGAGAAGAACTTCCTCGGCCGCGGTCAGTATATCCGTCTCGCTGCCGGTGCGGGTGAAGACGATGCGCGTAGCTACACGCTGTCCTTTACCGAGCCTTATTTCCTCGGCTACCGCCTTGCTGCAGGTTTCGACCTGTTCAAGAGCCAGAGCCGCAGCGAAGATTATTACGACTACGACGAGCAGGGCTTCTCGCTGCGCGTGACCGCGCCTATCACCGAGGATCTCTCGACGACGTTCAAGTATACCTACAAGCAGCTCAACTATGATGGTGAGGGTGACTGGGAGACCGGTAGCAACCTTGCTGCACCTTATAAGGACCTGATCCGCGGTGGCGATTGGACGCAGTCCATCATCTCCAACACGCTGAACTACAATACGCTCGACGACCGCAACATGCCGCGTGAAGGCTGGCAGGCTGCTTTGACGAACGAATTTGCCGGTCTGGGTGGCGATTCCGAATATTACAAGATCTACGCCAAGGCGCGCTTCTTCTATACCCTGTCGGATGAGTACGACGTCATCGGCTCGCTCACCGGTCAGGCCGGTCACGTGATGCCGACGGGCGACAATCTGCTGGTATTCGATCAGTTCAAGTTCGGCGGACGTCAGGTGCGCGGCTTCAAGAACGATGGTATCGGTCCGCGCATCGGTTCCGACTCCATCGGCGGCACGACCTATTTCGCCGCCTCTGCTGAAGTCACGGCTCCGATGCCTGGCGTTCCCGAGGATTTCGGTCTGCGTCTTGCTGGTTTCGTCGATGCAGGTACGCTTTACGGCAATAAGGTCGCCAACAGCGCCGGTGTAAAGGATGACAATTCCATCCGCGCATCCGCCGGTATTGGCGTGATGTGGGCGTCGCCCTTCGGTCCGATCCGTGTAGACTACGCGGTTCCGATCGCCAAGGAAGACTACGACGAGGAACAGCGTTTCCGGTTTGGCATGTCCAACACTTTCTGATATCGGCAGTCCAGAACTGCAACTTTGAACGTTCTGGAGTTTCCGGCTAATGGAATACAACGCGTTTTTTCCGCCCCACGAGGGACTGCGATTGAAAGACATCGCAGACCGCTTTGGGGCGGAACTGTCTGATGAGGCGGCGGGAGAGCGGATTGTCAGGTCCGTTTCTCCGGTCTATCGGGCAAAACCCGATCAGCTCTGCTATATCCTTTCGCGCAAGAACCGCGATGAGCTGCAGACCTGCGAAGCCGCCGCCGTCATTTGTGACGCTGCCCTTGTGGACATGCTTCCGTCCGACATCCCCGCGCTGATATCGAAAAATCCACACACGCTGTTTGCCCAGGTTGGTGCCTTGCTGCACCCCTCGGCGATGCGTCCCGGTCCGATCGCGCGGATGGAAAGCGAAATTTCTCATGCTGCGCATGTCGATCCTTCCGCGAAGCTGGAAGCGGGCGTCATTGTCGAGGCGCTCGCAGTGATCGGCGCCGGCGCCCATATCGGTGCTGGTACGCAGATCGGGCCCGGTGTCATCATCGGGCAGGATGTACAGATCGGACGCGATTGCACCATTGCAGGCGGCGCAAGCGTTCTTGCCGCGCTCATCGGTAATAATGTGATTATCCACAATGGTGCGCGCATCGGGCAAGACGGTTTCGGCTATGCCCCCGGTCCACGCGGCATGCTGAAGATCGTCCAGATTGGCCGTGTCATCATCCAGGACAATGTCGAGATCGGCGCGAACACCACGATCGATCGCGGCACCATGGATGACACGGTGATTGGCGAAGGCACCAAGATCGACAATCAGGTCCAGATTGGCCACAACGTTCGCATCGGCCGCCATTGCGGCATCGTCAGCAAGGTCGGCATTGCGGGCAGCACCCGTATCGGCGACGGTGTGATGATTGGTGGTGCGGCAGGCATCAATGGCCATATCAACATTGGCGACGGCGTGCAGATCGCTGCCATGAGCGGTGTTGTGGCGGACGTGCCGGCAGGCGCCCGTTATGGCGGAACGCCTGCGCGACCGATGAAATATTTCCTGCGCGACATGGCCGAAATTCTGGCACGCGCTGAAGGGCGTGATAAAAAAACAGGAGAGAAAAACAATGACTGAAGAAACGAAGACGACGCTCGGCGCGGCTGACATTCTGGAAGTCATGAAGCTTCTGCCGCATCGTTACCCATTCTTGCTGATCGACAAGATCATCGATATTGACGGTAACAATTCGGCGACCGGCATCAAGAACGTGACGGTCAACGAACCGCATTTCACCGGCCACTTCCCGGACCGGCCGATCATGCCGGGTGTTCTGATCGTCGAAGCCATGGCCCAGACGGCAGGTGCAATATGCGCCCGCAGCCAAGGTGAGGGCGGCCATCTGGTCTACTTCATGACAATCGACAACGCCCGTTTCCGCAAACCCGTGATCCCCGGCGATCGTTTGGAAATTCACGTCGTCAAGCAGCGCCAACGCGGTAATGTCTTCAAATTCCATTGCGAGGCGAAGGTGGATGGTGCGCTGGTGGCGGAGGCTGATGTCGGCGCCATGATGATCCCCGAGGACCAGCAATGAGCACGATTGCCGCCTCGGCCAGAATTCACCCCACCGCCGTGATCGAAGACGGTGCGGTGATCGGTGAAAACGTCGTCATCGGTGCGCTGAGCTACGTCGGCGGGAAAGTCACGCTGCATGATGATGTCCGGCTGCACAATCATGCCGTTGTATCCGGCCTGACGGTCATCGGCCGTGGATCGGTCGTCCACCCCATGGCGGTCATCGGCGGCACACCGCAGGCGGTTCGCCACGACGGTTCTGAAACCACGCTTGAAATTGGCGAGCGCTGCACCATGCGCGAAGGCGTCACCATGAACGCCGGCAGCTCTGATGGCAGCGGCAAGACGATCGTCGGTAACGACAATCTGTTCCTTGCCAACTCACATGTGGCGCATGATTGCCGCCTTGGCGACCACATCATCCTGTCCAACAATGTGATGCTGGCCGGCCATGTGACGATCGAGGACCGCGCCATTCTCGGCGGCGGCTGTGCTGTTCACCAGTTCACCCGCATTGGCCGTCAGGCCTTCATCGGCGGACTGTCCGCGGTCAATTACGATGTCATTCCCTATGGAATGCTGAATGGCAATCCCGGCATTCTCGGCGGCCTTAATGTCGTTGGCATGACGCGTGCCGGCATTGAGCGCGCAGATATCCACAAGGTCCGGCGCGTCTTCAAGCAGATCTTCGAGGCGGAAGGCACTATCCGCGGCAATGCGGCAGCGATCGACCGCAGCGAATATCTGGATTGCCCGCAGGCGCTAGAAATCATCGATTTCATTGGAGTGGACAGCGACCGCGCGATCTCTTCGCCCAACCGGGGCAAGTGAGCCGTGACAGGCGGCGGGCGTCTCGCCATTGTGGCCGGCAGCGGCCAGTTGCCACTTTACGTGGCGAACGCCGCCCGTGAGATGGGAGAAGATCCTTTCATCGTGCGGCTGCGCGATGATTCCCGCTTCGACTGGAGCGGTTTCGACAACGCCGTCATCTCGGTTGGTGACGTCGCCGGGCTTGGCCGGCTGCTGCGTGACAACCGGGTGGATCGTGTCGTGCTTTCCGGGGCCGTGGCGCGGCGGCCGGAATGGCGTGAAATCCGCCCCACCGTCGCTATCCTGCTAAAACTTCCATCCATCGTCAAAACGCTATTGTCGGGCGGCGATGACGCCGTTCTGCAGATGGTCATAAAGATCATCGGCACGCTCGGTGCGAAAGTCATCGGCGCGCATGAGATCGCTCCAGGCCTCTTGGCCACGACAGGCGCTTTCGGCACGCAAAAACCGGCCGAAGACGACTTGAAGGACATAAGCAGGGCAGCTGAGGCGGCGCTTGCGCTCGGCAAACTTGATGTCGGGCAGGGTGCGGTCTCCGTCGGCGGCCGCATCGTGGCGCTCGAGGGCGTTGAAGGCACGGACGCAATGTTACTGCGCGTCGCGGCATTGCGCGCAGAAGGACGCATCTCGCCTCGCCGCCGGGGTGTGCTGGTCAAGCTCTGCAAACCGCAGCAGGATGTACGCGCCGATCTGCCGACAATCGGGATCGAAACTGTCGAAAATGCCCAAAAGGCCGGGCTTGCGGGCATTGCAGTCGAAGCCGGACGCGCACTGGTGCTCGATCGTGACGCGATGTTGAAAGCTGCCGATCAGGCGGGCATATTCGTCTGTGGCATCGATACGTCACTTCGCGGAGACATGATGGAATGACGGAGAGATTGAAGGTGGCGGTCATCGCCGGCGAAGTGTCGGGCGATCTTCTCGGCGCGGATTTGGTCCGGGCCCTCAAGGCCCGATATCCCGGTTCGATCGAACTTGTCGGCGTCGGCGGCGAGGCACTCGAGGGGCAGGGGCTCACTTCTCTTTTCGATTATTCCGAACTCTCAATCATGGGGTTCACGCAGGTCCTCAAGAAACTGCCCAAACTGATCGGCCTGATCAACCGGGCGGCTGAGGCGGTGATACGGGAAAAACCGGATGTCCTTTTGATCATCGACAGCCCGGATTTCACCCATCGAGTGGCAAAAAAAGTCCGCAAGGAACTGCCGCATCTGCCGGTCGTCAATTATGTTTGCCCGAGCGTCTGGGCCTGGAAAGAACATCGCGCCACGGCGATGTTATCCTATGTGGACCATGTCCTGGCTCTCCTGCCATTTGAGCCGGAGGCGATGCGCCGTCTCGGAGGCCCGCCGACCACATTCGTCGGCCATCGCCTCAGCGTCGATCCGGACGTCCTCGCGGTGCGTCGGAAGCGGGCAGAACGGCCACTTCCAGCGGAGGGGCGGCTGAAGACGATTCTTCTTCTGCCCGGGTCGCGTTCCACCGAGACCACCAGGCTGATGGAGCCGTTCCAGCACGCGGCGAAGGCTTTTGTGGAACGGAATGGTCCGACGCGGTTTCTGCTGCCCACCGTTCCACGTCAGGAACATCGCATCCGCGAACTGGCGGCGTCTTGGCCGCAGGAAATCAGACCCGAAATCGGCATCGATCCTGCTTTCAAGTGGAACTCCTTTGCGGAAGCCGATGCGGCTATCGCAGCGTCAGGCACGGTCATTCTTGAGTTGGCTCTTGCCGGCGTGCCGACCATATCTGTCTACAAGACCGACTGGATTTTCACCATGCTGAGCAAGCGGGTGAAGACCTGGACGGGTGCGCTACCCAATCTCATTGCCGATTATGCTGTCGTCCCGGAGTATTTCAACGAGGTGGTCAGGGCCGGATCGATGCTGCGTTGGGCGGAACGCCTGTCATCCGATACAATTGAGCGGAAGGCCATGCTCGAAGGTTATGCTCTGGTGCAGCAACGTCTGCGCACGGATGTCCCGCCCGGCGAAACCGGCGCGGCTATTCTCCTCGAGGTCGTGAACGCCCGCAGACAGCGAGGTTGAAGCCCCGGCTGTGTCAGGGCCTGTGTTGCCGCCGGTCCCACCGCGTGTATCCCAATCCACAATGGCAAGCAAAAAGGCCGGCGAGTAAAACTCGCCGGCCTTTGATGTGTCGTGGTTTGCCGATTAACGCTTGGAAACCGGAACGTAGTCGCGTTTGCCGGCACCCGTGTAAAGCTGGCGCGGACGGCCGATGCGCTGCTGCGGATCTTCGATCATTTCGTTCCACTGTGCGATCCAGCCAACCGTGCGGGCGAGAGCGAAGAGGACGGTAAACATGGTCGTGGGGAAGCCGAGCGCCTTCAGCGTGATGCCCGAATAGAAGTCGACATTCGGGTAAAGCTTCTTTTCGACAAAATACGGGTCGGAAAGGGCGATCTTTTCCAGTTCCAGCGCGACCTGCATGATCGGATCGTCGGAATTGCCAGTGGCTTCCAGCACTTCATACATCGTCTTCTGCATGATCTTGGCGCGCGGGTCGTAGTTCTTGTAGACGCGGTGACCAAAGCCCATCAGGCGGAACGGGTCGTTCTTGTCCTTGGCGCGGGCGATATATTCCGGAATGCGGTCAACCGAGCCGATTTCATTGAGCATGTTGAGCGCCGCTTCGTTGGCGCCACCGTGTGCCGGACCCCAGAGGCAGGCAATGCCGGCCGCAATACAGGCGAACGGGTTGGCGCCCGACGAACCGGCAAGACGCACCGTGGAGGTGGAGGCATTCTGTTCGTGATCGGCATGCAGAATGAAGATACGGTCCATGGCGCGGGCCAGAACCGGATCGACCTTGTATTCCTCGCACGGCACGGCAAAGCACATGTGCAGGAAGTTGGAGGCGTAATCCAGATCGTTCTTCGGGTAAACGAAGGGCTGGCCGATATGGTACTTGTAGGCCATCGCGGCGATCGTCGGCATCTTGGCGATCATGCGAAGCGATGCGACCATGCGCTGATGCGGATCGGTGATGTCGGTCGAGTCGTGGTAAAAGGCCGAGAGAGCGCCGACCGTGCCGCACATGACGGCCATCGGATGTGCGTCGCGACGGTAGCCGGTGAAGAAGCGGCTCATCTGCTCGTGCACCATGGTGTGGCGCGTGACGCGGGTGTCGAAATCTTTCTTCTGTGCCGCCGTCGGCAGTTCGCCGTAAAGCAGCAGATAGCAGGTTTCCAGGAAGTCGCCCTGTTCGGCGAGCTGTTCGATGGGGAAGCCACGGTGCAGGAGAACACCTTCGTCACCGTCGATATAGGTGATCTTGGATTCGCAGGAGGCCGTCGACGTGAAACCCGGGTCGTAAGTGAAGGAGCCCGTGTGTTTGTACAGCGTGCCGATATCGACGACGCTCGGCCCGATCGTGCCTTCCCTGACAGGGAGTTCGACCTGTTTGTCGCCAAGTGTCACTGTAGCGCTTTTTTCCGTCATACTGATCCTCCGAAAACATGCGGGTGGGGGCGTTGAGACACGCCCCGCGGTTAAGCGTCTACCGATTAGCTATATGATCCTGTCGCAGATGCCAAGCTATCCAAAGGTCAAATTGTGCATTGCGGCAAACGCAAATGCGTTGCTTTTGGCCTCGTCGATCGAAGCAATTCAATCTCGGTCAACGCGCGGTTAAAGGAAAGCATTGCAATCTCGGGCGTCCCTCTGCAAACCTGTTTACAGTGCGGCAGGGGCGCGGCGCAGAATGCTTGGTCAAGGGGAAAAACAGCATTTCGGATATGCCGAAACGATGCAGGGAAACGCCCCCGGCACGGTGGATATCCTGTTTCCGCTGCAGCGGACCGTCGCCGTCGCGATCCCTGTTCTGCCGCCTCTGGTCGACAGGCCCGAACCCGGCGTTTCCGTTTCTCGAAAAGTTGCCGTCTGGCTGACGGAAGAACGCGCATTCGGGCACGATTTTCTTTTCGTACCCGTTGTCATCGGTTGCGGAGCGATCCTCTGGTTTTCTCTCGACACCGCGCCTTCCTTGCCCCTTCTGATCGTCGCATTTTTAGTCGCGGCCCCACTGGCGCTCCTCAACCGATACCGCCTTGATACGGTGGGAAGGGCGTGCAGCCTTGTCGCCCTCTTGTTGCTCGGCATGCTTTTTGCGGAACTCGAAACCCGCCGTGCGGCGACCATCCTTCTGGACACGCCGGTCACCACCACGCTCACCGGCAAGGTGGTGCGCCGGGAGGTGGATGCGCGGGGCGACTGGCGGTATCTGGTGCAGCTCCACTCCACTGAAGCGCCGTCACTAACGCGTCTGCCGGGGAGGGTGTCGCTCCTTGCGCGCGGTGGCGGCGACGCCATGCCCATCGGCGCGACCATACGCGGCAAGGCACGGCTCTCTCCACCGTCCGGACCGGCTTTGCCGGGATTGAACGACTTTGCCTTTTCATCTTATTTCCGGGGCATCGGCGCGACAGGCTTTTTTTACCAGCCGCCCCAGGCGGTGGCGACGGCGGACCTTGGGGCCGAGGGTTGGCTGGAGATGGCCGACATGTGGCTTTATCGCCTGCGTGCCGCCATCGCCGAGCGCATTCGCACGACGATCGGCGGCGATGCGGGTGCCTTCGCCGCATCCATCGTCACCGATGAGAGACAAGCCATATCGCCGGAAACCATGGAGGCGCTGCGGGTCTCGGGGCTGGCTCATATCGTTGCCATATCCGGGCTCAACATGGCCTTGGCATCAGGCATCTTCTTTGTCGGCATGAGGCTCGCATTCAGCCTGTTCCCAGCCTTTGCCCAGCGATGGCCGGTCAAGAAGATATCCGCCTTCGCAGCGCTCCTGATGACACTTTGCTACTATCTGATTTCCGGTTTCGCAGTTTCCGCCGAGCGGGCTTGGCTGATGATGTCCGTGATGCTGATTGCGGTGCTCTTCGATCAGCCCTCGCTCAGCCTGAGAAATGTTGCGCTCTCCGCCCTCGTGGTACTGGCGCTGTCCCCGTCCGAAGTGATGGGTCCAAGCTTTCAGATGTCTTTTGCCGCAACGATCGCGCTTGTTTCTGCCTATGCGGCCTGGAGCCGTTGGCGCATTGACCGCGAGCGTCTTTTTAGGGGGCGAAAACCGGCTTGGGTGACGGTGGCGCAAACGGCAGGTGCCGTGATCGGCGGCGTTATCACAACGTCGCTGATCGGTGGGCTTTCGACAGCAATCTATTCTGCCGAACATTTCCAGCGTGTCACCACCTATGGACTTTTTGCCAATCTCGCCGCCACGCCGCTCATGTCGCTGATCGTCATGCCCTTCGGTCTGATTGCCATGCTGCTGATGCCGTTCGGGCTCGACGCGCCATTCCTGAAGGTCATGGGCCATGGCATGGCGCTGGTCATAGAGGTCGCGGACGAAGTCGCCTCCTGGGGTGGCAGCGCTGCGACCGGACGTCCGCATGGCTGGTTCATCGGCATCGCCTCGGCTGGCTTCCTGCTGCTGACCCTGCTGCGCAGCCGCCTTGCGCTTTTGGGCATTCCGCCTCTGCTGCTTGCCTTCGGCCTCTCGGCAGCGACATCTCAGCGCGATCTGCCCGATCTCCTCGTTCATGAAGACGGTTCTCTGGTCGCGCTTCTGGACGAGAACAAGGTTTACGCCACAAAAACCCGGCCGCATGGCTTCATCTATGACCAGTGGCAGAGGGCGCTGCTGCTTCCGGAGAAACCGCTCGCGCCCGTTATCCTCAGAAAAGACGTTCCAACCGCGTCCGGCATCGCACTCACCAAGAAATCAAAGCTCACGCGGGACGAAATAAAGGCTGTGGGACGAGACATGGCGGCTGCGTTGAAGGATGCAGCGCCTGGAATTTTTACATGCAAGTCAGGTCGCTGGTGCGTGGCGCGTGCGGAAAGCGGCGAATGGATCATCGTACTGGAAGACGGCCGCCTCGCCGGAAAAGCATGTGACATTGCCGACATCGTCATTGTTTCCCGCAGAACGTCGTTTGCACAGTGTCGCTCGGGCGCGTTACTCCTCAACCGCGACATATTGCGGCGCATCGGTTCCGTGGAGATAGACTTCGCGAGGAGCGATCAGCCAGGCGTTGTCGGTCGGCTACGGGCGTCGACCGCGGGCGCAAACCGCCCGTGGAGTGAACATCGATATTATGACTGGAAAACCGGACGTTTCGACCGGGAATTGCCTGAAACGATCACCCGTCTGCTGGCGGCGTCGCAATGATCGCCACCAGCGAGGATCGTCAGGCCTTTGCGCGTAGATCCATCGTTAATTCGCCGATTCCGGCGATCTCCTCTTCATGTGCCGCGTCACGCCAGGTCTCCTTCAGTCCCGCCTCATACCATTCGCGCATGGAAGGCAGAGCGAGCAGTCGCTCACAATAGGCTTTTGCCGCAGGAGAAAGGTCTGCGCCATACGTCTGGAAACGGAATGCCACAGGGCAGTAGAAGGCATCCACCGCCGTGAACTTCTGACCGGCGAGATAGGGACCGCCGAAATTCGACAGGCCCTCGCTCCACAACGCATCGACACGCTTTATATCCGCCGCAAGCCCGGCATCGCTGACGTTCGGTCTGACACGAACGCCAACGGACATGGGGTAGAGATTGCGAAGGGACGAAAATCCCGCATGCATTTCGCTTGCTGCCGACCGCGACCAGGCTCTCGCATGCTTGTCGCTTGCCCATACCCCTTGATGACGTTCGGCAAGATATTCGGCGATCGAGAGTGACTCCCAAATCGTCACGCCATCATCGACAAGGCAAGGCACCTTGCCAGTTGGGGAAAAGGTGGAGAATGACACGCCTTCACCAAACGGGACGAGTTTCTCCTCGAAGGCGATACCGAGCGTGCGCATCAGGACCCATGGCCTCAGCGACCAGGAGGAGTAATTCTTGTTGGCGATATAAAGATCGTACATTGCGGGTCTCCTGACTGTGAAGCGGGTTTTTATACCAGCGGCCCGGCCCGGAATATCGCAAAGAATCCATCGCTCCCATAACGCCAATTGATGGGTGGGGCGCCATCCCTGCCGACGTCCTCTGGCAAAGCCGCCTTCGCCGCCATTAAAAAGAAAAGGCGCATCACTCGAGTGGAATGACGCGCCGTTCATCTTGAAGGCCTGATTTATCGCTCATCGACCGCTCCGGCCTTATCCGGACCGGCAGCAGCATCAATGATACCGGCGGATCAGCCCTACCAGCTTGCCCTGGATTTTAACCCGATCAGGTCCGAAAATGCGGGTTTCATAGGCAGGGTTTGCGGCTTCAAGTGCGATCGAAGCGCCTTTGCGACGGAAGCGCTTCAGCGTCGCTTCCTCGTCATCCACCAGCGCCACGATGATATCGCCGGGATTGGCGGTGTTACCGTTGCGAATGATGACGGTATCGCCATCGAAGATGCCGGCCTCGATCATCGAATCGCCCTTGACCTCGAGCGCGTAATGTTCGCCCGAGCCGAGCATGTCCACCGGAACCGCCACGTCATGCGTATTGTTCTGAATGGCTGAGATCGGCACACCGGCAGCGATCCGGCCCATGACGGGCACGGTTGCCGCGCCTGCTATATCGTTCGCAGGCGCCTTGGGAGCAGGGGCGGGCTCGGGCATCTTGGGCTTGCCGAGGCTGCCTTCAATAACGCTCGGCGAGAAGCCCCGTTGCGGCCTCGCGCCGGGCACATAGGCCTCCGGCAGCTTGATCACTTCAAGCGCTCGTGCCCTATTAGGTAGCCGGCGAATGAACCCACGCTCTTCCAGAGCGGTGATCAGCCGGTGGATGCCGGATTTGGAGGCAAGATCGAGTGCGTCCTTCATTTCATCGAAGGAGGGCGGCACGCCGGACTCTTTCATTCTTTCGTGAATGAAGAGAAGCAACTCCTGCTGTTTGCGCGTGAGCATGAGGAAAACACCCTTGAGAATCGTCGTTGAAGTCGCGAAACAAATACAGAACGAACACTATATGTTCCATATGTGTTCCGCAATCCCCTAAAATTTCGTGAAGGATGCGCCTCCGATCGTGATTTGATCTTAGGGACAACGCCGAAGCGGAAACGATGACTGACGGGCGGGATGCCGTCGCTTTCTTGAACTCCAGCCTTTGCCGATACAGGCATCGACGCGCAGGCCGGTCATTTGCATTCCCGGCGCCCTTCGTGCTTTTGTCAGCTTCAATACCCGGCATCTGCGCCGGGCGCGTCAAAAAGGCAAGATTTATGGCTGACAGGCATCGCGTCGATCATCTCGTTCTGCCCGTTCGGGACCTTGCGGTAGCGGCCGCGCGGCTCAAGGTCCTTGGCTTTACGGTCGCGCCACAGGCTCTCCATCCGTTCGGCACGGAGAATGCCTGCGTCTTCTTCAGGGATGGCACCTATCTGGAGCCGCTGACAATTGCTGACCGGGTTAGCTATACTGCGTCGGTCGAGAGAGGCGATGTTTTCACCGGCAGGGACCAGGCATTCCGGCGATCGTACGGACAGGAAGGTTTTTCTGCCCTTGTGGCCTCCACCGCTGACGCTCGTGCCGATCACCGGAGATTCGTGGCGTCTGGCGTATCGGCCGGCGAGGTCTTCGAATTTTCGCGGCCCATGCAAATGCCGGACGGATCGTCAGGCAAGGCGGCGTTCCGGCTTGCTTTCGCGGCAAGCGGATCGGCTGCGGATTTCTTCCTCTTCAGTTGTCAACGCCTGCAGGCACTGCCGGGGGACCGTGCTGCACTGGAACGTCACCAGAACGGAGTTCTGGGCCTTCGCGAGATCGTGCTGTGTTCCGGTACGCGGAGTGACACCCACTTGATAGAAACGGTTTTCGGCTGCAACGGCGTCGTGTCTCCGGATGGTGATGTCGTTTTCGAAACCGGCAATGCAAGGGTGAGGCTGAGGGAAAGACCCGCCCTTTCTGGCGTTGACCCGAAGGCTACGGGAAAAAGCGGTGAGGGCCTGCGCGGCATGGGCGTCGTCTTTTCCGTTGACGATCTTGCCGTGACAGCGACGGTACTTGCTGCTAATGGCGTGTCCAGCGCAGAAGCGGGCGGCCGTCTGGTGGTGCCCGCAGCACCCGGACAGGGCGTCGATTTCGCCTTCGAGGAAAAAAGATGAGCGTCACGAACAATCTCAAAGTCACCGCCGGCCAGGGCGCCAGCAAGGTTTCCTTTTGCAATAGCGAGCGTTTTTCACTGATCGCCGGCCCCTGCCAGATGGAAAGCCGGGAGCACGCCTTCATGATTGCGGGCGTCTTGAAGGAGCTTTGTGACGGGCTCGGAATCGGCCTCGTTTACAAGTCATCCTTCGACAAGGCGAACCGCACCTCGCTTTCCGGCAAGCGTGGCATCGGTCTGGACAGTGCCATGCAGATATTTGCCGATCTCAAGAAGGAATTCGGCTTTCCGGTCCTGACCGACATTCACACCGAAGAACAGTGCGCCATCGTTTCCGAAGTGGTGGATGTGCTGCAGATCCCGGCCTTCCTCAGCCGTCAGACCGATCTTCTCGTTGCCGCCGCAAAAACCGGCCGTGTCATCAATGTCAAGAAAGGCCAGTTCCTGGCGCCATGGGACATGAAGAACGTGCTCGCCAAACTGAATGAAAGCGGCAACCCCAATGTGCTGCTGTGCGAACGCGGCGCGTCCTTCGGCTACAATACGCTGATCTCCGACATGCGTTCTCTACCGATCATGGCATCCCTCGGCGCACCTGTTGTCTTCGACGCCACCCACTCGGTGCAGCAGCCGGGCGGGCAGGGCGGTTCCACCGGCGGTCAGCGGGAATTTGTCGAAACGCTGTCTCGCGCAGCTGTCGCCGTTGGTGTCGCAGGCCTCTTCATCGAGACCCATGAGGACCCGGACAATGCGCCTTCTGACGGCCCGAACATGGTTCACCTGAAGGATATGCCGAAACTGCTCGAAAAGCTGCTGGCCTTCGACGCCATCGCGAAAGCCTGAGCGGCGGGCGCGGCGCGTGCCAATCGATTTTAAATGGCGGTGGTTCCCTTTCTACGGCCTGCCGTCATTGTAATTTCTTCGCCATCGTCTAAGACAGGCGACGGAAAATATCTGTTCCATTCCCAAGGGAGAGACCATGACTGCCATTACCGATATCATCGCGCGCGAAATCCTCGACAGCCGCGGCAACCCGACCGTTGAAGTCGATGTGTACCTCGAAGACGGCTCCATGGGCCGTGCCGCCGTTCCTTCGGGCGCCTCCACCGGCGCGCATGAAGCGGTTGAGCTGCGTGATGGCGGCAAGCGTTATCTCGGCAAGGGCGTAGAAAAGGCCGTTGAAGCCGTCAACACGGAAATCTTCGACGCCATCGGCGGTTTCGATGCTGAAAACCAGATCCAGATCGACCAGATGATGATCGCGCTGGACGGCACGCCGAACAAGTCGCGCATCGGCGCCAACGCCATTCTCGGCGTGTCGCTCGCCATCGCCAAGGCTGCTGCCGAAGCCTCCGGCCTGCCGCTCTACCGTTATGTCGGCGGCCCGAACGCGCATCTGCTGCCGGTTCCGATGATGAACATCATCAACGGCGGCGCCCACGCCGACAACCCGATCGACTTCCAGGAATTCATGATCCTGCCGGTTGGCGCAGAAAACATCCGCGAAGCCGTGCGCATGGGTTCGGAAGTGTTCCACACGCTGAAGAAAGAGCTCTCCGCGCAGGGCCACAACACCAATGTCGGCGATGAAGGCGGTTTCGCTCCCGGTCTCGAAAGCGCGCCTGCCGCGCTCGATTTCATCATGAAGTCGATCGAAAAGGCCGGTTACCGTCCGGGCGAAGACATGTATGTCGGCCTCGACTGTGCATCGACCGAATTCTTCAAAAACGGCAAATACGTTCTCGAGGGTGAAGGCCGCACGCTGGAATCGGGCGCCATGGCTGAATACCTTGCTGACCTCGTTGCCAAGTACCCGATCATTTCCATCGAAGACGGGATGGCTGAAGACGACTGGGACGGCTGGAAGACATTGACCGATCTCATCGGCAATAAGTGCCAGCTGGTCGGCGACGATCTCTTCGTCACCAACTCCGCGCGTCTTCGCGACGGCATCAAGATGGGCGTCGCCAACTCCATCCTCGTCAAGGTCAACCAGATCGGTTCGCTTTCCGAGACGCTGGACGCGGTCGAAACCGCCCACAAGGCCGGCTACACCGCCGTCATGTCGCACCGTTCGGGCGAGACCGAAGATTCGACCATCGCCGATCTCGCAGTTGCCACGAACTGCGGTCAGATCAAGACCGGCTCGCTTGCCCGTTCCGACCGGCTCGCAAAGTACAACCAGCTGATCCGTATCGAGGAAATGCTCGGCCCTCAGGCTGCTTACGCCGGCCGTTCAATTCTGCGCGGTTAATTTGCGTTCGGGTTTCTGGGCCCGCTGTCTTGCGGGCAGAGGTGGTGAAAAACGCATCTACATATGAGATGTCATCCTCGGGCTTGACCCGAGGATCCACCACGGTACGTTTTTGGATCCTCGCCTCAAGGGCGAGGATGACGATAGGGCGGGCAGGTCTCCCGCCAATCCAGCCCGCCCTCCGGCGGGCTTTTTCATGCCCAATTGCCGATTGGAATTTAAGGTCAACGGATAGTTAAACAATCCGCTCTAGTCTCAGACTCACGTTACGCGTTTTGAGGCATCTCTCCGGCATGTGGACCAGGCATCATAAAAAGAGACGATTCGGTCGGCTGATCGTTCCAGCCATTACCATCGCTTTTCTTTCCTACTTCGGTTATCATTCGATCCATGGCGATTTCGGCCTTCAGGCAACGGAGCGGCTGGAACGGCAGCGTATTACCCGGACGGCGGAGCTTGCAAAGCTGACACAGGCGCGCGTGGCGCTGGAACGTCAGGTGGAACTGTTGAGTGACGGTTCGCTTGAACGGGACATGATTGACGAGATTTCCCGGTACCAGCTGAACATGTCCCGAACGGACGAAATCGTCATCATGAACACATATTTCTGATTAACCGAAATTAGGTTAATTCAACATTTTTGATTTATTCACAGCACCTTAGCGTGAATATGTGCCATGCGTTTAAAGCATTGCTGCATGGCGCATTCTTGCATATGGTACGCGCCACTCTATCCATTCAAACGGCAACTCAGGGAGGGATGAATGGCGCCGCGAAAATCAGCGACCGTATCCGGCCGCAAGACAACGGCAAAGTCCGCAACCGAATTCACCGGCAAGAACAGCCCCGACTTCTCGAAGGAAGAAGAGCTTCACGCCTATCGCGAGATGCTTCTGATCCGCCGTTTTGAAGAAAAGGCCGGCCAGCTCTATGGCATGGGCTTCATCGGTGGTTTCTGTCACCTCTATATCGGCCAGGAAGCTGTCGTCGTTGGCATGCAGATGGCTCAGAAAGAGGGCGACCAGGTCATCACCGCCTATCGCGACCATGGTCACATGCTCGCCTGCGGCATGAGCGCCCGTGGCGTCATGGCCGAACTGACCGGCCGTAAGGGCGGTCTGTCGAAAGGCAAGGGCGGCTCCATGCACATGTTCTCGAAAGAGAAGCATTTTTATGGCGGTCACGGCATCGTCGGCGCCCAGGTGTCGCTCGGCACCGGCCTCGCATTCGCCAACCGCTATCGCGGTAACGACAACGTCTCCGTGACCTACTTCGGTGACGGCGCGGCGAACCAGGGCCAGGTCTATGAGAGCTTCAACATGGCCGCTCTCTGGAAGTTGCCGATCATCTATATCGTCGAGAACAACCGTTATGCCATGGGCACCTCGACCGCCCGCGCCACCGCCCAGTCGAATTATTCGCTGCGTGGCCAGTCCTTCGGCATTCCAGGCATTCAGGTAGATGGCATGGATGTGCGCGCCGTCAAGGCAGCAGCCGATCAGGCGCTTGAACATTGCCGTTCCGGCAAGGGTCCGATCATTCTGGAAATGCTGACCTACCGTTACCGCGGTCACTCCATGTCCGACCCGGCGAAATACCGTTCCAAGGACGAAGTGCAAAAGATGCGTTCGGAACACGATCCGATCGAGCAGGTGAAAGCACGTCTTCTGGAGCAGGGCTGGGCCAGCGAAGACGAACTCAAGGCCATCGACAAGGATGTCCGTGATATCGTTGCCGACAGCGCCGACTTCGCCCAGAACGACCCCGAGCCGGATGCGTCCGAGCTCTACACCGACATTCTGCTCTGATCGGGAAAGGGAAACCCATGCCTGTAGAAATTCTTATGCCCGCCCTTTCCCCGACCATGGAGGAAGGCACGCTTTCCAAATGGCTTAAAAAGGAAGGCGACAAGGTCACCTCCGGCGACGTGATCGCGGAAATCGAAACCGACAAGGCGACCATGGAAGTGGAAGCCGTGGATGAAGGCGTCATCGGCAAGCTGCTGATCGATGCAGGCACCGAAGGCGTCAAGGTCAACACCCCGATCGCCGTGCTCATCCAGGAAGGCGAAAGCGCCGACGACATCTCTTCCTCTGCCAAGAAGGAAGAGCCGAAGGCCGAAGCTGCCAACTCCGGTTCTGATGCCGCTGGCGGCAAGACCCGCGAAGCGACCGAAGAGCCGAGCGCTTCCAAGGAAGCCGCGAAGGTTCCGGCAGCGCCCAAGATCGACGTCGCCGCTGACCCGGACATTCCGGAAGGCACCGAAATGGTGATGACGACGGTGCGTGAAGCGCTGCGTGACGCCATGGCCGAAGAAATGCGCGCCGATGAAAAAGTCTTCATCATGGGTGAAGAAGTCGCCGAATATCAGGGCGCCTACAAGATTACCCAGGGCCTGCTGCAGGAATTCGGCGAGCGCCGCGTCATCGACACCCCGATCACCGAACACGGCTTTGCCGGCATCGGCGTCGGCGCAGCCATGACCGGCCTGAAGCCGATCGTCGAATTCATGACCTTCAACTTCGCCATGCAGGCGATCGACCAGATCGTCAACTCGGCAGCGAAGACCCTGTACATGTCGGGCGGCCAGATGGGCGCGCCGATGGTATTCCGTGGTCCTTCGGGTGCTGCTGCCCGCGTTGCGGCCCAGCACTCGCAATGTTACGCCGCATGGTACAGCCATATTCCGGGCCTCAAGGTCGTCATGCCCTATACGGCTGCCGATGCGAAGGGTCTTTTGAAGGCCGCCATCCGCGATCCGAACCCGGTCATCTTTCTCGAGAACGAAATTCTCTACGGCCAGAGCTTCGAAGTGCCGAAGCTCGATGATTTCGTGCTGCCGATCGGCAAGGCGCGCATTCATCGCAAGGGCAAGGACGCTACCATCGTTTCCTTCGGCATCGGCATGACCTATGCGGTGAAGGCTGTTGCGGAACTCGAAAAGCTCGGCATCGACGTCGAACTGATCGACCTGCGCACCATCCGCCCGATGGACCTGCCGACCGTTATCGAATCGGTGAAAAAGACAGGCCGTCTCGTCACTGTCGAAGAAGGCTTCCCGCAGTCATCGGTCGGTGACTTCATCTCCAACCAGGTCCAGCGCGCTGCTTTCGATTATCTCGACGCGCCGATCCTGACGATCGCCGGCAAGGACGTTCCGATGCCTTACGCGGCCAATCTGGAGAAGCTGGCGCTTCCGAATGTCGATGAAGTCGTCCAGGCCGTCAAAACCGTCTGCTACAAGTAAGGGGAGGCGTTTCGATGCCTATCAACATCACCATGCCTGCCCTTTCTCCGACGATGGAAGAGGGCAATCTGGCCAAGTGGCTGGTCAAGGAAGGCGACAAGGTCGCACCCGGTGACGTGATCGCCGAGATCGAGACCGATAAGGCGACCATGGAAGTGGAAGCCGTCGACGAAGGCACCGTTGCCAAGCTGGTCGTTCCGGCCGGCACGGAAGCCGTCAAGGTCAATGCCCTCATCGCAATCCTCGCCGCCGATGGCGAAGATGTGGCCGAGGCGGCAAAGGGCGGCGATGCCGCTCCTGCCAAGGCTGAGGCAAAGACGGAGGCCCCCAAGCAGGACGCCGTCAAGGCGGAAGCGCCGAAGGAAGAGGCTGCCCCGGCGAAGGCTGAAAAGCCGGTTGCCGACCAGCCCGCTGCCTCGTCCACGCCAGCGCCGGTTGCAAAGTCCGGCGAGCGCATCTTCGCTTCGCCGTTGGCACGTCGTCTCGCCAAGGAAGCCGGTCTCGACCTTTCGGCCCTTTCCGGTTCCGGCCCGCATGGCCGTATCGTCAAGACCGACGTCGAAAAAGCTGCTGCTTCCGGCGGTGCAAAGGCTGCTCCCGCCGCTGCTGCATCCGCAGGCACACCGGCTCCGGCGCTTGCCAAGGGCCAGTCGGACGAAGCCGTTCTCAAGCTGTTCGAAGAGGGCTCCTACGAGCTCGTGCCGCATGACGGCATGCGCAAGGTCATTGCCAAGCGTCTGGTCGAATCCAAGCAGACCGTTCCGCATTTCTACGTTTCGGTCGATTGCGAACTGGATACGCTTCTGGCGCTGCGCGCTCAGCTCAACGCCGCTGCCCCTGAAAAGGACGGCAAGCCGGCCTACAAGCTGTCGGTCAACGACATGGTCATCAAGGCGCTGGCGCTGGCCCTTCGTGACGTGCCCGACGCCAACGTCTCCTGGACGGAGAGCGCCATGGTCAAGCACAAGCATTCGGATGTCGGCGTTGCCGTGTCCATTCCGGGTGGCCTGATCACGCCGATCATCCGCAAGGCCGAACAGAAGTCGCTCTCCACCATCTCCAACGAGATGAAGGACTACGGCAAGCGCGCGAAAGAGCGCAAGCTGAAGCCCGAGGAATATCAGGGTGGCACGACCGCCGTGTCCAACATGGGCATGATGGGCGTGAAAAGCTTCTCCGCCGTCATCAACCCGCCGCATGCCACCATCCTGGCGGTCGGCGCGGGTGAAGAACGCGCTGTCGTCAAGAATGGCGAGATCAAGATCGCCAACGTCATGACGGTCACGCTCTCCACCGACCACCGTTGCGTCGATGGCGCGCTCGGAGCCGAACTGATCGGCGCCTTCAAGCGCTACATCGAAAACCCGATGGGCATGCTGGTTTGATCGGAGAGTAAGATGGTGAAGTCGGTCCTCTGCTTTGGCGATTCCCTCACCTGGGGATCAAATGCGGAAACGGGTGGCCGGCACAGCCATGACGATCTTTGGCCGAGCGTCTTGCAGAAGGCGCTCGGTCCTGACGTGCATGTGATTCACGAAGGTCTGGGTGGTCGCACCACCGCCTATGACGACAACACCGCCGATTGCGACCGCAACGGCGCGCGGGTTCTTCCGACGTTGTTGCACAGCCATGCGCCGCTGGATCTGGTGATTATAATGCTCGGCACCAACGACCTGAAACCGTCAATCCATGGATCGGCGATCGTTGCCATGAAGGGTGTCGAACGGCTGGTGAAGCTCACGCGCAACCACATCTGGCAGGTGCCGGACTGGGAGGCGCCTGACGTGCTGATCGTCGCACCGCCGCAGCTGTGTGAAACGGCCAATCCGTTCATGGGCGCGATCTTTCGTGATGCGATCGATGAATCGGCGATGCTGGCGTCCGTTTACCGGGACCTTGCTGATGAGCTTTATTGCGGCTTTTTCGATGCGGGTTCCGTTGCCCAAACGACGCCGGTGGATGGCGTTCATCTCGATGCTGAAAATACGCGGGCCATCGGGCGGGGGCTGGAGCCCGTCGTCCGCATGATGCTCGGACTTTAAGAACAATTCCCGGTCGTGGCGCTGCTCGCGACCTGATAGGACAAGGCAGGATTTCCAATGGCTCAATCATATGACGTCATCATCATCGGTTCGGGACCGGGCGGTTACATTGCCGCGATCCGCGCAGCCCAGCTCGGCATGAAGGTTGCCGTCGTGGAGCGTGAGCATCTGGCCGGCATCTGCTCCAACTGGGGCTGCATTCCCACCAAGGCGCTGCTGCGCACAGCCGATGTCATGCACACCGCCACCCACGCCAAGGAGTACGGCCTGACGCTGGAAGGCTCGATCAAGCCTGACGTCAAGGCAATCGTGGCGCGCTCGCGCGGCATTGCAGCCCGCATGAACAATGGCGTCGGTTTCCTGTTCAAGAAGAACAAGGTCGATATCATCTGGGGTGAAGCCAAGATCACCAAGCCGGGCGAAATCGTGGTCGGCAAGTCCACCAAGCCGGTGGTGCAGCCGCAGGGTCCGGTTCCGAAGAACACGCTGGGCGAGGGTACCTATACAGCCAAGCACATCATCGTCGCCACGGGCGCCCGCCCGCGCGCGCTGCCCGGCATTGAGCCCGATGGCAAGCTGATCTGGACCTATTTCGAGGCAATGAAGCCGGAAGAAATGCCGAAGTCGCTGCTCGTCATGGGCTCCGGCGCGATTGGCATCGAATTCGCCAGCTTCTACCGCACCATGGGCGTGGACGTGACCGTTGTCGAAATCATGAGCCAGGTCATGCCTGTCGAAGATGCGGAAATCTCCACCTTCGCCAAGAAGCAGCTCGAAAAGCAGGGCATGAAGATCCATCTGGAAACCAAGGTTTCGAAGGTGGAGAAGGGCACGAACTCCATCACCGCGACGCTGGAGAAGAAGGACGGTTCTTCTGAAAAGATCACGGCTGATCGCATGATCTCTGCCGTTGGGGTCGTTGCCAATATCGAAGGCATCGGCCTCGAAGCTGCCGGTGTGAAGACCGATCGCGGCTTCATCGTCATCGACGGTTACGGCAAGACCAACGTTCCCGGCATCTACGCCATCGGCGATGTCGCGGGTCCGCCGCTGCTTGCCCACAAGGCTGAGCACGAGGCTGTCATCTGCGTCGAAAAGATCGCCGGTCTGCCGAATGTTCACTCGATGGACAAACTGAAGATTCCCGGCTGCACCTATTGCAACCCGCAGGTCGCTTCTGTCGGTCTCACCGAAGCCAAGGCCAAGGAACAGGGCCGCGATATCCGCGTCGGCCGCTTCTCCTTTGCGGCGAACGGCAAGGCGGTCGCGCTGGGTGAAGATCAGGGCATGGTCAAGACCATCTTCGACAAGAAGACCGGCGAGCTGCTTGGCGCGCATATGGTCGGGGCGGAAGTGACCGAACTCATTCAGGGCTTTGTCGTCGCCATGAATCTGGAGACGACAGAAGAAGATTTGATGCACACGATCTTCCCGCATCCGACCATTTCGGAATCGATGAAGGAAAGCGTGCTCGACGCCTATGGACGTGTGCTGAACGCATAAGTGCCGCGTGATGCCCGGCATTGTCTAACCATGCCGGGTGTCCCATATGTCTCGATACAGCCTTAAGGCGGGCTGTTATTTCAGGGAGCGTGGGAATGGAAAGTGTAGGCTGGATTGCAGCAATCATCATCGGCGGTCTCGCCGGCTGGCTTGCCGGCAAGCTCATGGACATGCGTTTCGGCATTTTCATGAACATTGTCCTTGGCATTGTCGGTTC
>NZ_JBBCAR010000038.1:0-205 GCF_037203725.1 Agrobacterium sp. CMT1 | reverse complement strand
CCGCAAGCTTCGCCGCCCACGTTTCTCTTTCTTCTCATATTCAATTGTCAAAAAACAGACCACCAAAAGCAGTCAAAAAATCAAATCCCCGAAACCATCAGGCCTCGAAACCAAACAAGCAACCAGCTCATTCCTTGATTTATTTAGAACGAAAGACTTCGTCGCCAGCAGCGCCGCCGCCCTCGTTCAGTGAGCGGACTTATAA
>NZ_JBBCAR010000037.1:0-255 GCF_037203725.1 Agrobacterium sp. CMT1 | reverse complement strand
ATATTCCGATCATCAAGGGTTCGGCGCTTGCTGCTCTTGAAGATTCCGACAAGAAGATCGGTGAAGACGCGATCCGCGAGCTGATGGCTGCGGTTGACGCCTACATCCCGACGCCTGAGCGTCCGATTGACCAGCCGTTCCTGATGCCGATCGAAGACGTGTTCTCGATCTCGGGCCGTGGTACGGTTGTGACGGGTCGCGTTGAGCGCGGTATCGTCAAGGTTGGTGAAGAAGTCGAAATCGTCGGCATCCGTC
>NZ_JBBCAR010000036.1:0-255 GCF_037203725.1 Agrobacterium sp. CMT1 | reverse complement strand
AGGACGGCGTTCTCTACGCCAACGACATCAGGGCAAATACGCTTTCGGCATTTTCCTCGGTATTGGGCAACGTCGATATTTCGAACGCCTACATTGGCACGCTTACGGTTGGGACATCTAACATTGACCCTGGGGCGATCACAAACATCGAGTTTGCGGAGAGCGGGACTGTTTCAGGATCGAGTGTTTTCCTCAACATTGTTGCAAATCACGGAGTAGGCTCACCGAAAATCAAGGTGGAATTTAGGGGGCTGC
>NZ_JBBCAR010000035.1:0-255 GCF_037203725.1 Agrobacterium sp. CMT1 | reverse complement strand
ATATTCCGATCATCAAGGGTTCGGCGCTTGCTGCTCTTGAAGATTCCGACAAGAAGATCGGTGAAGACGCGATCCGCGAGCTGATGGCTGCGGTTGACGCCTACATCCCGACGCCTGAGCGTCCGATCGACCAGCCGTTCCTGATGCCGATCGAAGACGTGTTCTCGATCTCGGGCCGTGGTACGGTTGTGACGGGTCGCGTTGAGCGCGGTATCGTCAAGGTTGGTGAAGAAGTCGAAATCGTCGGCATCCGTC
>NZ_JBBCAR010000034.1:0-255 GCF_037203725.1 Agrobacterium sp. CMT1 | reverse complement strand
CAGCACAGGATGCCATCGACGGCCTCATAGCCGCCCAGATGGAGCTGGCGACGGTCGCGTACAAAGACACGCGGAAGCTTGCCAGAGAACTGTCTGTCGAGCTCGGCGAGGCGAGGGCTGAATACAAGGAAGAGATCCAGCTTGCTGTCAACGAAACCATGGCCGTCGCGGGCAAGGTCGAAACACTGACGGCGGCGCTAGGTGGTAGCTCAGCCTTCGTCAACGTGGCCTGGGCTGCTGTTGCTGCTCCATCAG
>NZ_JBBCAR010000033.1:0-264 GCF_037203725.1 Agrobacterium sp. CMT1 | reverse complement strand
CCGCAAGCTTCGCCGCCCACGTTTCTCTTTCTTCTCATATTCAATTGTCAAAAAACAGACCACCAAAAGCAGTCAAAAAATCAAATCCCCGAAACCATCAGGCCTCGAAACCAAACAAGCAACCAGCCCATTCCTTGATTTATTTAGAACGAAAGACTTCGTCGCCAGCAGCGCCGCCGCCCTCGTTCAGTGAGCGGACTTATAAATCCATCACCTCAAACAAGTCAACACACCTACCGTCAAAAAACTGACATTTTTGGTAAG